>JBLIIJ010000004.1:0-84078 GCA_047635055.1 Cyclobacteriaceae bacterium
ACAACAGTAAAAGAAAATGTCTCTTCTGAAGATAAAGAAGGCTCTTGATCATCCGCAGCAGTGAACGTCACAGTGACTAAATCTCCAAGTTGTGTATCTAGTGTTTTTACACCAAAAACCAAGGTTCCCGTTGATGTTGTTCCTTTATCAATTCCCAAAGTAGTCCTTGTTACTTCACCAGTAGCACCTCCAGAAAGTCTTAATGTATTAAACCCGCCAGCTGCTGTAACGGATACTGAGTAAAAAACAGAGTCACCTGCGATTACTACTCCATCAGCGACTAATGCTGTTGCATCATCAAAGGAAGTTCCAGTGCTACCTGTAATTTGAATTGAGGGAGCAGCCAAAGCCACAGGATCAACTATTTCATCATCATCTCCACAACTAAAAAGGAAGACCATAGAAAATACGCTCGTGAGTAAGAGTAGATTTCTAAATAAATTTTTCATACTTGTTAATTAGTTTGTTTTTCAATTGAGTTTTTAAAATGTATTCAACATTTAAGGCAAAGTTCCGTGATTTTTCCAGTGAACACAAGGTTTCACTACGAATTAGCACAGTTTCTTTCCATAAAGATTAAAATCATTGAAGAGGCATGACACTCGTTTCAAATTAATGGTTGGATTGGTGTTTATTGAATAACTAAAATAACATTGATATGCTCCTACATTTTCAGTACTTTACAATATAAAAAATGATCTTATTATGGCTTATTCTGTTTAGGAATCTTGCGATTTTAATTTTTTATGACATTTTTGTATCTTAATCTCCCTGCTTAATCGAACAAATATCATGACTGATCCAATTTCCCCAGAATTACTTGCATACTGGAATGAGTATGGCTTCTACGCAGCTTGTGCGTTAGCTGGTGTGGGTGTATTAATTTTAGTAGGCCACCTTTTGAAGCTGGTTACCACCACGGACAATAAAGCGCGCTATGATTATATCAACATGCACGAAATTAATTTTTTGTGGTATGGGGTGCTTTCATTGCTTATTGGTTTATCGCTTTACGCGAATACACTTGAACCTAGACAATCTTGGTTATGGTTTTTTGTAATCTTGTTTATCACAGGAATGGTTGCAATGATTGTTGGCGTTATTATTCAAAACATCCTCAAGTTTTATTATCCATTTTTTATTGAAAAAAGGCTTAGAAAGTTACGATATACAGCAAGAATTTCGCCTGACAATAGGAAAATGAAGCTCTTAAGCGAAGAAGAAGAAGATGTATATCTGGATGAAGGTATGCAAGCTGAAGAAAATGCATTCTCTGTAGACTATGACGTTTGGATAGATGAAATATCAGGTTTTACAAAAATTGAAAAATACAACGGTCGACTACATGCACTTCAGTGCGATGAGTGTAACTATCAGACGTTAAAAGTTGATCGCGAAGAAGTTATCCAATCCGCCACAGACACAGAAGACGGTGAGTTGATGAAATATTATGCCTGTGGATATTGTGGTCATAAGCAACGCAAATCATTCACAATAGCGAAGTTAAAAATGGAAGAGGCATAAGAATTCCTTCAACTCAGAAATTGAAACCCGCTTATGCGGGTTTTTTTAGTCCTTCTATTTCTCGACTTCACCCAAAATGGTTTCCGAAACAAAGTAAAGCCCGACACAGTTTGATTAAAAATGAAAACTTATCCTTATGAACAAGCCGTTTAATCTTCAAAAATGGATTGATGAAAATCGTGATTTGCTAAAACCACCCGTAGGTAATAAAAACCTCTACGCTGATGCAGGTGACTATATAGTCATGATTGTTGGCGGGCCAAATGCACGAAAGGACTACCATTTTAACGAAACAGAGGAACTTTTTTATCAAATCGAAGGGTCGATAACTGTCAAAATTCAAGAAAACAATAAATCTATAGACCTCCCAATCAATGCAGGAGATATGTTTTTGCTTCCGGCAAAAATTCCTCACTGTCCAATAAGATCCGTTGGATCGGTTGGACTTGTAATAGAACGTAAACGAGAAGCAAACCATCAAGATGGATTATTGTGGTATTGCGACAGCTGTAACCACAAACTTCATGAAGATTACTTCCATCTAAATAATATAGAAAAAGACTTCTTGCCCAGGTTCAAAAACTTTTATGAATCAATTGATTTGAGAACTTGTGAAAAATGCGGTACAACAATGGAGACTGATTCAAGGTTTGTAGACTGAATTTTCAAAGAACCTAACTACCCCTACAATATGGAATTCAAAAACTCTAAAGAATTTGCGGCTTTGCTTGATAAGAAAGATGAGTTGGCTCATTTTCAAGATAAGTACCATTTTCCTCGAAGAAATAACCGTAAAAGCATTTACTTCTGTGGAAATTCCCTTGGACTTCAACCAAAACAAACGAAACAATTTATAGATGATGAATTGACTAACTGGGCTGAAAATGGCGTAGAAGGTCATTTTATAGAACCACAGCCTTGGGTGGAGCATAGTGACTTGACGAAAGAAAGCTTATCAAAACTTGTTGGGTCTGAGCTTCATGAAGTAGTGAGTATGAACAACCTCACTACTAATTTGCACTTAATGCTGGCTTCATTCTATTATCCTAAAGGAAAAAGAAGTAAAATTCTTATCGAAAAAGGAGCGTTTCCATCTGATCACTATGCGGTAGAATCTCATATTAAAAGATTAGGCTTAGATCCGAAGGAACACATGGTTACTCTTGGGCCTAGCGAAGGGTATAACTTTAGTACCAAAGAGATAGTAGATAAAATAGCTGAGCTTGGCGAAGAATTAGCCTTGGTCATGTTTCCGGGAGTTCAATACTATTCTGGGCAATTTTTTGATATGAAAGCCCTAAGTCAAGCTGCCCATAAGGTTGGTGCTTATGCAGGATTTGATCTCGCCCATGCTATGGGAAATTTACCTATGAACCTTCATGATGATGATGTCGATTTTGCAACATGGTGTAGTTACAAATATTTAAATTCCGGACCGGGCGGTACATCAGGTGTCTTTGTTCACGAAAAACACTCTTCAAATCCAGCGTTTCCCAAGCTCACCGGCTGGTGGGGACATGCCCTCTCGAATAGATTTGAAATGGACAACAACTTTACACCTGCCTTTGGCGTTGACGCTTGGATGCTTTCCAATCTCAATATTCTTCCTATGGCTGCTCATAGAGCCTCACTAGATCTATTTGATCAAGCAGGAATTCTGAAATTGCGTGAAAAAAGCATCCTCCTCACTGGTTATTTGGAACATTTACTTACAACTGATGAAATTCTGAAAAATAAAACAACGATTATTTCACCCAGTAATCCCAATGACAGAGGATGTCAATTGTCCGTGGAAGTAGAGGGAGGAAAAGAAATTTTTAATTCGCTAATTAAGGCAGGAGTAATACTCGACTGGCGCGAACCAGGAGTGATCCGCTTAGCGCCCACGCCTATGTATAATAGTTTTTTAGATGTATGGGAGTTTATTTCAATCCTTAAAGAAGTCTATGCAAAGTAAAAATAAAGTTGCCATCCTTGGAGCCGGATTAGTCGGCTCACTGCTCAGTATTTTATTAAAAAAACGTGGAATACAAGTCGATGTTTTTGAAAAGAGAAGTGATATTAGAAAAAGTAGCAGAGAAGAAGGTCGATCAATTAATATGGCCCTCAGCGACAGAGGAATAAAGTCGTTAAAACTTGCAGGAGTTTACAACAATGTATCAAAATCACTCATTCCCATGAAGGGTAGAATGATGCATAGTCCTGATGGGTCCTTGACAAGTCAGGCTTATGGGCAATCAGGGCAGTTTATCAACTCCATTTCGCGAAACGAATTGAACAAACATCTCATTGATGAGGCAGAGAAACTAGGCGTAAATTTTAGTTTTAACTCTCCCGTCAAACAAGTAGATATAGCCACAAACCAATTAGGATTTACTTCAGAAAAAGGAGTGTTTCAAGCACAATTTGATGCTCTCATTGGATCTGACGGTGTAAACTCCATTCTTAGAAGCCATCTTCTTAACGAATCGGACCAAAACGAACATCGCGCCTTAGAACATGGCTACAAAGAGCTGTCTATCCCAGCAATAAATGATGCGTTTGCATTTGATCCAAATCATTTGCATATATGGGGAAGAGGAAGGTTTATGCTGATAGCATTGCCTAATCCAGACAAAACTTTCACTGCCACTCTTTTCTTGCCTTATGGAGATAAAAAAGAATCTTTTAAAAGCCTGAAAACAAAGTCGGCCGTAGATAAATTTTTTAAGAAATATTTTAAGGACGTTTTCGAATTAATCCCTGACCTCAACTTCCAGTTTTTCAATAATCCTACTTCTAAGCTAGGCATGATAAAGTGCTATCCCTGGTCTAAACAAACATCATTATTGATTGGGGATTCCGCCCACGCCATTGTTCCATTTTATGGGCAGGGGATGAATGCAGGTTTTGAAGATTGTAGGATTTTCATTGAGACTTTAGAAGAACAGGATTTCAATTGGTCCAAAGCCATGGAGTCCTTTCAATCCAAGCGTAAAAAAGATACTGACGCCATTGCCTATCTTGCATTGTCCAATTTCATAGAAATGCGGGATCATGTCAACAACGCGAAGTTCCTTGCTCAGAAAAAATTGGAAGCGCAACTTCACACAAACTTCCCTTCTGATTGGCAGCCTTTATATTCCATGGTTACATTCAGCGACATGCCTTATAGTGAAGCCTTAAAGCTCGGCGAGTTGCAACAAGACTTACTTAACAAACTACCCAACATCGAGGACTATCAGCAAATCAATCAGCAAAAATTAATAGATGATTTTAAAAGTCAAGTGCTAAACGCTCAGACAACATCTCAATAGTCTCTTGTTCGATTTTAGAAATTCCGTCGGCGGCATTCGCGAAAAGGTACATTGATTCAAGAACAAATTCTTTATCAAGACGGCTGTCTTGTATATGGTTTTTTAGTGTGTTTAAGAACCTTTTCTGCCACTTTTCGATGTTATAAATCAAATAACGAAACTCTGTACGAAACGCCTGCTCAAGCTGCTCTTGATCCTCACCACTACCATATTCCATAGCCAAACCTTTCGCTGTTTGTAAGATGCCTTCCCATTCTCCATCGTCTAAAACACCATCACACATACAAACAATTAGTGATGGGTATAGGTTGAGGATATACTTAAATTGGTCTAGGGAAATCTCTGTTTTTCGAGTTTTCTTGTACTCTTCAAAAAGTTGTTCGGCTTGGCTCATTATAATAGGTTCGACACTTATGATAAATTTATTTAAATAAAACTGGATACAAAACTTATTGATTAATAATTGACGAGACCAATAAGTAACCAGTAATATTCATATTGTATGATTTTTTTATACTTTTTTAATATTTGATACATTGAAAGTAGCTATAATCGGTAGTGGAATCGCAGGACTAGCGGCAGCCGTTAGGTTGTCTCTCCAAGGACATGAGGTCTCGGTTTTCGAAGCATCAGACGCTCCTGGCGGAAAGATGGCAGAAATAAAAAACAAAGAATATCGATTCGATGCTGGACCTTCACTTTTCACATTACCCGCCTTAGTTGATGAGCTTTTTGAGTTGGCCGGCGAAAACCCTCGCGATTATTTTAATTATGAGAAACTGGATATTGTTTGCAATTATTTTTACCCAGATGGCACAGCGGTATCAGCTTATGCTGAGCCAGCAAAATTCACCGAAGAGCTAAGCAAAAAGCTTGGTGAAAAAGCGTCTAGCATTGAAAAGGCCTTGCTAAAAAGTAAAACGCTATATGATACTTTGGCCGAGCTCTTTGTATTTAGCTCACTCCATGATTTTCGGACGTTTATATCCAAAAAAGCTTTCAAAGCATATGCCAAAATGCCCTTTTTAGGGTTTACCGAAACAATGAACAAGGCAAATAAGAGACTGTTTGATAACCCAAAAACTGTCCAGTTTTTTAACAGGTTTGCAACTTACAATGGCTCAGACCCTCATAAAACGCCCGCCACTATGAATATAATTCCACATTTGGAAATGGGGATAGGGGCTTTTTTTCCAAAGGGAGGTATGTATTCCATACCAAACACTATTTATGAGCTTGCCATTCGAAGCAAGGTGAAATTTCATTTTAAAACACCTGTCCAATCAATAAGAACCGCGAATAATAAAGCAATAGGGATCATGGCAAATGATCAAGAATATACTTTTGATCGTATAGTAAGCAATGTCGATGTGGTGAATACTTACAAAAAACTTCTGCCTCATATTTCCGCGCCAAAACTTATTGTAAATCAGCCAAAATCGAGTTCGGCATTGATTTTTTATTGGGGAATAAAAAAGAAGTTTAAAACACTCGATCTTCATAATATTTTCTTCTCCAGTGATTACACATCTGAATTTGATCATATTTTTAACAAAGGGACGATCTTCAAAGACCCTACGATTTATGTAAATATCAGCTCTAAGAAAAACACCAAAGATGCACCGGTTTACGGTGAAAATTGGTTCACAATGATCAATGTACCTAATAATCAAGGACAAGATTGGGACACTCAAATAGCGAAGGCACGTGAAAACATGATCAGTAAGCTTTCCAGCATTCTAAAAACTGACATTAGTGAACTCATAGAGTCTGAAGATATTTTGGATCCTAGGTCGATTGAGTCGCGAACCGGCTCTTCTCTTGGCGCCTTATATGGCAACAGTTCCAATAATTTGTTTGCAGCCTTTTTAAGGCATGCTAACGTGAGTAAGAGAGTAAAGAACCTATACTTCTGTGGGGGAAGTGTGCACCCTGGTGGGGGCATTCCTTTAAGCCTCTCTTCCGCGAAGATTATGGCGCAGTATTTCCGGTAACAATGTCGTTCTCCAATTCTTTTTCTGGAAAAAGTGCTTTATAATTTTCGTAATATGATAAAACATGTTTCACATATTCTACGGGCTCCAATCCTCTACAATATCCGTAAACAACTACTGGATCATTGTAATATTTAGGCTTGGATTTAAGAATGAGCATCTTAGCCACCACTTCGTCCCATAGCTGCCAATCCTTTCCGTACTTTTTAGCCAACTTAATCGCATCATTAACATGGCCATGTCCAACATTATAACTCCCTAGAATAAACTTCAGTTGGTCTTGAGGATCATCAATTTTATCCGACCAATAGCTTGTAAGCCAAAGTAAATGCTGCGTGCCCGCGTATATGTTATCCTCCGGAATGCCCAAATCATCCACACCATATTCCTCACCAGTTTTAGGCATAATCTGCATCAAACCAATGGCTCCTGCCCAAGAAGTAGCTTTTGGATTGAATTTTGACTCCCGATAAACCTGAGCTGCCAAAAGCCTCCAGTCCCATTCCAACTGTGAGGCTGCCTCCTTTAATAAATTGTCATAAGGAGAAATATCCTCACCAGAGAGCGAGTTATACTTACTATTTGATCGTTCTAGTGATCTCTTTCTACTTTTAAAATATTTATCATAAATGACGTAATAATCAGTTGTTTTTCGCATTTGCAAAATCCAATTGTTCAACGCTGTTAGAAGACTATCCGCATTTTTTCTTACCCCCCATGCAAGTTGCTGTGGCAGACTAATCTGCATTTTCACATCAAGGTTTGGATAATACATCGCATTGACCATAGCCACATCTTCCTCTGCAACCGTGTAATCATATTGACCTTCTGCCACTCTTTGAATGATTGATTCCGTTTCTAAGGAGGGAAACTCTTCCACAATTATAATATCCCCACCAATTTCATTGGTCAGATTATTGAGTCTTTCAAGATAGGAGGAATGGTGCCGTACGTGAACCTCTTTACCAATCAAATCGATTGGATTACGGATCAGCGTCTTTTCAATCTCATGAAGTTTCATCTTTCGCCAATTCTTTGGTTTTCGCTGAATCAACACTTGACTAACCAAATTATGATATTCGGTAAAGGCTATTCTCTTTTTTCGTTCTTTGGTAACAGTGAGGTTGTAAGCAAGAATGTCTCCTTCGCCTTTGTTTAACATATCAAAGCCCTCTTCAAGGCTTGCAATAACATTGATTCGGAGTTCTAATCCATGTAACTTGGCGAATAGCTGTAAAAGCTCATACTCATAGCCCATGGTTTTACCTTTATAAATAAACAACCCCGTAGAGCTGTTATCCATTATGGCAATGAGGTAGCCGCGCGCTTTGATAGCTTCAAAATCAATGTTTGAGACTATCTCAATTGGAAGATTTTCTTCTGAAATCCCTTTATCTACAGTGGATGTGTTCTTACATCCACTCATATAGAAAAGCGCAATCAATAAATATAATATAGATCCGTAAAGCTTCATAGCAATACGAATGTTAGCCATTTATAAGGAAGAAAACCAATAATTATGTGAAAAAGTACTGCTTGACGAGTTAGTATACTTTTTCTATTTCCAATAATTTCGAGGCTTCCATGAAGATCGCGTCAGGATCGTATCCACATTCCTTGTGCAGTTCAGCTTGCTCTCCGTGTTCCACAATTCTATCTGGAATACCTAAGCGCTTAATCACAGATGTATATTGATTATCAGCCATAAACTCTAGAACAGCAGAACCAAAGCCGCCGACGACACATCCGTCTTCTATCGTAATGATGTTATCGTAATTTTTGAAAATTTGATGTAGTAGCTTTTCATCAAGAGGTTTCACGAAACGCATATCATATACGCCTATACTAATTCCCTCTTTCTCAAACCTCTCTGCCACTTCCACTGCGTAATTGCCAATATGACCAATACTTAGTATTGCCAATTCTTGCCCGGCTTTGACTTCTCTACCTTTTCCTATCTCGATTTGTTCTAATGGCGTGCGCCATTCAGGCATCACCCCAGATCCTCTTGGATACCTGATAGTGAAAGCTCCATCTTTATATAAAGAGGCAGTAAACATGAGGTTTCTCAGTTCTTGTTCATTCATCGGAGCTGATACAACCATATTTGGCAAACATCGCATGAATGCCAAATCATAGGCTCCATGATGTGTTGGGCCATCCGCTCCCGCTACACCTGCTCTGTCTAGACAAAAAACAACAGGTAACTTTTGAATACACACATCGTGAATGACTTGATCATAAGCACGCTGCATGAATGTGCTATAGATATTGCAAAAAGGCGTAAGCCCTTGAGTGGCCAAGCCCGCTGAAAATGTAACAGCATGCTGCTCTGCGATACCAACATCGTAGGCACGATCTGGCATCTCCTTCATCATAATGTTCATAGAGGAGCCACTCGGCATTGCCGGCGTTATCCCCATAATAGACTTGTCTTGTTTCGCAAGCTCTACTAGCGTATGCCCAAACACATCTTGATATTTTGGAGGTTGAGGGCTAGAAGGAATTTTTTTGTAGATCTCCCCAGTAATCTTATCAAACTTTCCTGGAGCATGCCATTTTGTTTGATCCTTTTCGGCTAACGAGTATCCTTTACCCTTCACGGTAACGCAATGAAGTATTTTAGGACCTTTAATGTCTTTTAAGTCTTTCAATACATGCACCAAATGATTGACATCATGACCATCGACAGGACCAAAATATCTGAGATTCAGCGACTCAAACATGTTTGATTGACTGAGTAAAAATGACTTTACACTATTTTCGATATTGGCGACAATATCTCTTGCATTAGGTCCGAATTTGCTGATCTTCCCTAAAAGCTTCCATATGTCGTCTCTAAACCTGTTGTAGGTATGAGAAGTAGTTATATCCGTTAAATAGTCTTTTAATGCGCCAACATTCGGATCAATCGACATGCAATTATCATTGAGGATAATCAACAAGTTTTTATTTGAATCACCAGCGTGATTCATCGCTTCGAAAGCCAATCCCCCAGTCATTGCTCCATCACCTATTACAGCGATATGTTGCCGGTCCTCTTTGCCATTGTACTGCGAACCGAATGCCATTCCTAAGGCTGCTGAAATGGACGTGGAAGAATGACCAACGCCAAAAGCATCATAAGGGCTTTCGCTCCTTTTGGGGAACCCGGACATTCCACCGTGTTTCCTGTTCGTAGGAAAGTCATGCATTCTGCCTGTCAAGATTTTATGACCATAGGCTTGGTGACCGACATCCCAGACGAGCTGATCATCGGGTGTATTAAAAACGTAATGTATGGCTGTGGTTAATTCTACCACACCGAGACTTGCACCAAAATGTCCTCCATAAATGGATACATTATCGATGATAAAATCTCTCAACTCATTGCATAATTGCGGAAGTTGTCTTTCATCTATTTTTTTTAAATCATCTGGTGATGAAATCTGCGCTAGAAGCGCTCCTGGTTTAATATCCATAGGTCGTTGTTATGGGACTAGTTGAAAAACTTTCGCAGGACACAATTGTTTTTTTAATAATTAAAACAAAGGTAATTTAATTTCCACTATGCTCTAAAAAGCTTTTAATAGTAGCTTTGATTTAACGTGGATCAAGCAGATGCAAAAGAAGGATTTGAAATAAAATTACCCCTTTTTGAAGGGCCATTCGATCTATTATTATTTTTTATAGAGCGAGATGAACTGGATATCTATGATATTCCGATCTATCGAATTACGCAAGACTTCCTTGAATATCTTCATCATCTGGAAAAACTTAATGTGGAATTAGCAAGTGAATTTATTTTAGTTGCTGCCACTTTAATGCGCATAAAAGCAAAACTCCTCCTCCCTAGGCCTTCGATCGATGATCTCGGAAATGAAATAGATCCAAGAGAAGAACTAATAAGACATCTACTAGAATACAAAAGGTACAAATCGGTTGTTGGAGAATTAGTTCAACTCGAGCAGAATAGACTCGACAGGGAATCTAGAGGGAATCTTATAAACGAAATCAAAAAACTATCTGAGACAATAGATGTAGAAGCAGAACTTCAAAACCTTGACTTATATAAAATGATGCGGGTATTTGAGAAAGTTCTTTCTCGCTATGAAATGGAAAAGAGTAAACCAATTCATCAAGTCATTCAATATCCTTATACCATTTCGAGTCAAAAAAACTACATCATTGAGCAGTTGTTGAAAGTAAGTAATGGGAGGATTTCTTTTATAGAAATGATACAGGACAAGCCCGAAAAAATTCTGGTAATATTTAATTTTTTAGCAATTCTTGAATTGCTTCAGTTAAACCAAATCACGCTCCACATAGGGGAAGGTTTTAACAATTTTTGGGTGGAGCAAACAGATCCCGAACTGAGTCCGGGACCAGAGAAATAATAATATTTATGACCTTTCCAAGCTTGAAAAGAAAAATGAGGCTTCAATCTGAGCGTTTTCATCAGAGTCAGAACCATGAACAGCATTAGCCGCAATAGACGTAGCATATAGTTTTCTGATAGTCCCTTCTGAAGCATCAGCAGGATTAGTAGCGCCAATTAATGTTCTAAAATCCAAGACAGCATCGTCTTTTTCAAGCACTATTGCGATGATTGGTCCAGAAGACATATACTTCACTAAGTCGCCGTAGAAGGGTCTTTCCTTGTGTACCTCGTAAAAACTTCCTGCTTTCTCTTCAGATAATTGCGTAAGTTTCATTGCTTTCAATGTGAACCCTGCTTCTTCGATCATTTTTATAATAGCACCGCTATTTCCTGCTGCATAAGCATCAGGCTTGACCATTGTAAAAGTTGTTTTTCCTGCCATTTTAATTTTTAATAATGTCAATTGCTAAATTGGCTGCAAAGCTAATGTTTAATGCGATTATCAAGAGACAAACTTATATTTTGTAATTATTGCCTTTTCTTATGAGTTTTGCAGTTCACTTATTGCCGAAAACATTTGTAAATGAAAAACTTAAAGGACTTTTCGGCTTATCTGGCCATTCCTAAGACCATCACCATCACTACACACGCAAGCCCCGATGCAGATGCCCTAGGTTCTTCGCTGGGGTTATATCACTACCTTAAAAAACGTGGACATGATGTTTATGTCATCACGCCTACAGATTATCCTGAATTCTTAAATTGGATGAAAGGAAATGATGAAGTCATAGTGAATAGTGACAAAACGATTGAGAAAATCAAAACGATCATTGATCAATCAGATTTAATCTGTTGCCTAGACTTTTCAAGTCTCAATAGAATCAAAAATTTGGGTGAGTTGATACGCAATAGTGATGCAAAAAAATTATTAGTTGATCATCACCTGAATCCGGAGCATTTTGCTGATTTCGAATTTTGGAATCAAAAGGCTGCTGCTACGGCGGAGTTAATTTATGATCTAATCATCTTATTGAATGGTAAAGATAAAATTGATAGTGATATGGCTGAATGTTTGTACGCAGGCATTATGACGGATACTGGCTCCTTCAAGCATCCATCAACTACTTCAAAAATTCACAGAATAGTTGCGGAGCTTATCGATCTGGGCGCTAATTTAAATAAAGTCAGTAGAGCCATTTACGATACTAACTCTCTAAATCGACTTAGATTTATAGGCTATGCCCTCATGGAAAAGCTTACAATTAATAAAAAGGCAAAATTGGCTTATTTTATCATCAATGAAGAGGAGCATGAACGGTTTGATTTAAAATCAGGAGACACTGAGGGGCTCGTTAACTATGCCTTGTCTATTAAAGATATCGTGATAGCCGCCATTATTATGGAAAAAAACGGTGAAGTAAAGATGTCTTTCCGCTCAGTTGGTGACTATGAAGTTAATTCTTTCGCAGAAAGTTACTTTAACGGTGGTGGCCATAAAAATGCCGCTGGTGGCATCTCCTTTGAAAGCCTTGATGATACTGTGAAAAAGTTCAAAACGCTCATCCCCCAAATCAATCCTTAATGATATTAAGAAATAGTTTGTTATTTTTTTTAGTGATCAACCTATTGAGTTGTGGCCCTGATAAGTATATGAAAACTGACTCTGGCCTTGTTGTACAGTATCTCGAACATGGAGATGGTGAGGCTATTAAAGATGATTCTGTTCTGATCATATATATGAAACAGCGGAACGTCGAGGATAAGATTATCCATCATTCTTACCCCATGAAGCCAATGGCCCTAAGGTATCAAAAGAAAGATAGTGCTGGTCATCTTTGGGAAGTCATCAGTAAAATGAAAATCGGGGATAGTGTATACTTTCATACCTCCGCTCAAAACCTATTTGAAAAGACCTACCAGCGGAGCATTCCTAATATATACATACCTGAAAGCACCATTAAAATCAATATTAAAATTGCCGAACAACTATCTGATGAAGCGTATGAAGTTTTTGATCAAAAACTAACTCGCAAGATCGAATCTATGAATGCAAGACAGGAGGCATTGCTCTTAGAAGTGTATTTAAGAAAAGATGGAGACTCAATCGATGCTTATCTTGCAGATCTTGGGCTTGAAGCTACCGTAACACATTCAGGTTTAAGATATATTATTCATGAAAATGGAAGTGGAGAAAAAATACAACCAGGTGATGACATTGCCATAAGTTATACAGCAAAAATACTTAAAGGAGAAACCTTTGATTCCTCCTACAATACCGCTGCGCCATTTGAGTTTACTGTTGGTATTGGGTCGGTTATGGCTGGCTGGGAAGAAGGGTTTACCCATTTAAAAAAAGGGACAAAAGCGACTTTCTATATTCCAAGTCCGTTGGCTTATCGTGAGAGCAGGCCAGACCCAAGAATACCTGCTTACGCTATTATGGTTTTTGATGTTGAAGTAGTTGATGTGAAGAAGAAATGAATATGAAAAAAATAATATTAGGAGTTTTAGTCGTCGGACTTTGTTTGTTTAATGTATCCTGTGACGAAGGAAACGTGTTGACTACCATCGATCCAGATGTGCAACTCGAAGAGGACTTGGAAGCAATTTCAGCTTATATAGATCTAAAAGGCTATACCAACATTGATACTACTGCAAGCGGTGCGTTTTATACGATCATTGATGAAGGAAATGGCGCTGCGATTGAATTAAACGATATTGTTTCATTCCATTTCATCTTAAGATCAGCAGAAGACGATTTAAGTTACCAAACATCTATACTTGAATTCGCCGAGGATGAAGATATTTTTGGTTCTGGCAGAATTTATGAGCCCGAGATTTGCACTTTCACGAATGGGCCTTGGTTTGTCAGTTCATTAACCCGTGTTTTTTCTACACCCTTTGCAGAGCCCGGCTACAAGGAAGGGGTAATTGCTTGTTTTGGTAAAATGAAAGTAGGCGGCCGAGCTATCATTCTAATTCCATCATCTCTCTCCTTTGGGTCAGCGGCCATTACTGCTTGGGGTTACCCAGCAAATACTCCGGCAGCCATTGAAATCCGACCTGTCTACAAGCGATAATGGAATTATATTTTGCCTCTCACAATGCCCATAAACTTGTAGAAATACAGAGAATACTTCCATCCTTTATTGCCCTCAAAAACCTCGATGATCTTGGATTGACAGAAGAGATCGTGGAAGATGGAGAAACAATAGAACAGAACTCAAAAATAAAAGCTTCATATGTTTTTCAAGAATATGAGGTGGCTTGCTTTGCTGACGATACTGGATTAGAGGTAAATGCTTTAGATGGAGAACCAGGCGTTTTCTCCGCTAGATATGCTGGGGAGGAGAAAAACAGCGACCACAACATGGACTTACTACTCGAAAAGCTGAGAGGGCATACGGATCGAACTGCGCAATTCAAGACAGTGATTACCTTAATTATGGGTCTTGATGAACTCATGCAGTTTGAAGGAATTGTAAAAGGTAAAATCATTGACGAGAAGCAAGGTATTGGTGGTTTTGGCTATGACCCTATCTTCGTACCAGATGGTTACGACGTTACTTTTGCAGAAATGGGATTATCTGAAAAGAATAAAATTTCCCATCGTGCACTTGCCTTTCAAAAATTGATCGCACATCTACAAAAACTCACATCATGAATAAGCCTATCATTGTTGGAATATCGGGAGGGTCTGGATCAGGAAAAACGCTTTTCCTGAAAGCACTAATGGAAAGTTTTGATGCCTCAGAGGCAAGTTTGCTTTCTCTCGACAATTATTACAAGCCTAGAACCGCACAACCAAAGGATGATCAAGGAATAGAAAATTTCGATTTGCCCGAATCGTTGGATCGTGAGAAGTTTTACAAGGACTTAGAGGCGTTAAAAAGCGGTAAGGATATTAGCTTAATGGAGTACACCTTTAACAATAGTGCGGCTAAATCAAAAGAAATAAACATTAAGTCTACTCCAATAATCGTCGTTGAGGGAATATTTACTTTCTTCTTCAAAGAAGTTCGTGAACTATTAGACCTTAAAGTTTACATCGAAGCACCTGATTATCTCATGCTCACTCGCCGTATAACACGAGATGCTGAAGAACGAGGGTATGATTTAAGTGATGTCCTTTACAGGTTTCAGCACCACGTTACGCCTTCCTACAAGCAGTTTATTGAACCACATAAGCATGATGCTGATTTAATCGTTCCGAATTATAAAGGGTTTGATATGGCACTTGAAGTCATCTTGACATTTTTGAAGAATAGAGTCAGAAGTTGAACCCTTCTCCGTTTTTCTAATTTATTTCTATACTTTTGTGACACTTTGAAAGCAAAGCTTAGCATATCGAATCGTAACAGCGGAGTTGTTTTGGGATTAATAGTCACAATACTCATACTTTGCACATCCAACTATCAGTTGACGTCAGTTGATTACGCTGTTGCGGATCATACCGAAGAATCTCAGGAAATACCCAGTCTGAGCATCAAATCCTTTGATATTCTAAATTCCTCCGCTCAAATTCAACTCAACCACCAGTTTGTACTGGTTAGAGAAATTGAGGCTGAAACAGACGAAGAGATTAATGTTGATTTAAAAAATCAAATACAATATCATTTTAGTCGCGCTTTTCAAGTACTCTTCAAGTTAATAATAGCGCCGAACGCGCCCTAGTCTCTGGTTTAGAATTCTCTAAATCAAGTTATCATATTCAAATTATCATATTCAAATACTTCATCATTTGGCTAGTATAATGCTCCATTGCAGGAGCTATGTCTAACCACAAATAACCAAAACCATGAAAAATAAAGGATTTGTTATATTCTTAACAATCATTATTTCGCTACTCTGTATATACTATTTGTCTTTCACATTTGTAGCAAGATCCATTCAAGAAGAAGCGACTACAAGCACCACTGGTGCGGATGGTAATGTTGACTTCTCAGAAAAACAACGATACCTTGATTCTATTTGGAACGAGCCAGTTTACAACTTGTTCGGTTTAGATTATACTTTTCAGGACGTAAAGGAAACAGAACTTAACCTTGGTCTTGACCTTCAGGGTGGTATGCATGTTACACTTGAAGTTTCTCCAGTAGACATCTTAAAAGGAATGAGCGGAAACAATCAAGATGTTGATTTTATTACCGCGCTAGAGCAAACAAAAAAGAACATTAAAGGAACACAAGTAAGTTTTGTTGATGAGTTCTACAGCGTTTTTAAAGAAAATGCTCCTGACAAATCCTTGGCATATATTTTCGCAAATGCCACTAATAGAGGTCGAATCAACCTTAGTTCAAGTGACCAAGAAGTACTGGACGTCATCAACTTAGAAGTAGAAAGTGCTATAGAAAGATCCTTCAACATTCTTAGAACACGTATTGACAGATTCGGAACATCACAGCCAAACATTCAAAGACTGCAAGGAACAGGGAGAATTCAAATTGAACTACCAGGCGTTGATAACCCACAAAGAGTTAGAAAACTCTTACAAGGTGTTGCCAAACTTGAATTCTGGGAAGTATACAACATACAGGAAATCAGTCCTACCCTGAGTGCTATAAACGCATTAATCGTAGCTGAACAGAAATTAGCAGCCGACAACTTAGCTACTGATGTTGACGATGCAGGAGAAATCATTGAAGAGGAAGAAGATCTTGCTAGCTTATTAGGTGATGACTCAGATACTACAAGCATAGCCTTGGATGATACTGAAACTACAGATGCATTGGATTCCGCCTTCAACGATCAGGTTTCTCCAATCTTTGCTTTGCTAAAAGCTCAATACGGTTTGGTATATGAACTTTCGGATACCGCTAAAATCAATAGAATCTTACAAAGAGAAGATGTTCAATCACTTATTCCAGCAACTACGAAATTTTTGTGGGAGGTGAAAGCAACAGTTACAGAAGGCGTTAATCCATTAGAACTAATCGAGCTTCATGCCATCAAAACATCAAGAACGGGTAAAGCGCCTTTAACTGGTGAAGTAATTACAGACGCTAGACAAGATCTTGACGAACGAGCAAGACCAGCCGTATCCATGCAAATGAGTGCACAAGGCGCAAAAGCATGGAAAAGACTTACCGCAGCGAATGTCAACCGTAGAATCGCCATTGTCCTTGATAACTATGTATATAGTGCTCCGAACGTAATCAATGAAATCCCTAATGGAAACTCTTCTATTTCTGGAAACTTTGAAATCGAGGAAGCGAAAGATTTAGCGAATATTTTGAAAGCTGGTGCTTTGCCTGCTCCAACAACAATAGTTGAAGATGTCGTCATTGGACCGACACTTGGTCAGGTTGCACGTGACCAAGGATTAACTTCTATTATTGCTGGTCTTCTTATTGTCATCGTCTTCATGGTGATTTACTATGCCAAAGGTGGTTTGATAGCCAACGTTGCATTGTTTTTCAATATTTTCTTCATCCTTGGTATTTTGGCTCAGCTGAGTGCCTCTTTGACGTTACCAGGTATCGCTGGTATTGTACTGACTATTGGTATGTCGATCGATGCGAACGTGCTCATCTTTGAAAGAATAAAAGAAGAACTTAGAAATGGTGCCGGAATCAAAGCAGCGATTTCAAGTGGTTATAGTAAAGCTTATAGCTCTATTATAGATGCAAACGTAACAACCTTTATAACAGCAATGATTCTTTACATCCTAGGACAAGGACCGGTAAAGGGATTTGCGATTACCTTAATGATTGGTATTGCTTGTTCGTTCTTCAGTGCAGTATTCATTACTCGTGTTATCGTAGAAGCATTCTCTAAGAAAGGCGATAAGTCTAAACTTTCCTTCTCTAATGCATTTTCAAGAAATGCATTAACAAATTTATCTTTTGACTTCTTGTCAAAAAGAAAAATAGCCTATTTATTCTCCGCTTCTTTTATAACAGTGGGTATGATGGCTATGATTTTTAATGGCTTAACTCTTGGTGTGGATTTCCAAGGTGGTAGATCATATGTCGTGACTATGAACGAGGCAATAGCCCCTTCAAAAATCAAAACAGGACTTACGCCATTTTTTGATGGCCAAAGTACGGAGGTCAAAACTTTTGGGGCAAACAATATCCTAAAAATAACGACTACTTATCAAATAGAAGATGAATCTGATGCTGCTGATTTAACGGTAAGAAACGCACTCGTAAAAGGGATGACTGAATCCACGGGACTTGTGTATACCATTGATGACGCTGATATTACTGACGCTGAGTTTACAATCAGTAGCTCTTCCAAGGTTGGTGCTACTATTGCCGATGATATCAAAAATTCCTCTTATAAGTCAGCGCTCTTTGCTCTGATAGCCATCTTCATATATATTGTTTTAAGATTTAGAAAATGGCAGTTTGGTCTAGGAGCGATTGTTGCCCTTTTCCATGATACATTATTTGTGCTTTCTGCTTTTGCATTAGCTACACTTTTCGGAGCAAATTTCGAAGTAGATCAAGTATTCGTCGCAGCTATTTTAACAATCATTGGTTATTCGATAAATGATACTGTGGTAGTTTTTGATAGAATCAGAGAAAACCTTGGCATCAAGAAAGGAAGTGAAATGAAAGCTGTTTTCAATGAATCTCTGAATAGCACAATTAGTCGTACGTTGATTACTTCGGTCACGACTTTGATAGTGGTAATTATCTTGTTCTTATTTGGTGGTGCAGTATTGAAAGGATTCTCTTTTGCGCTACTTGTTGGAATTTTAGTAGGTACTTATTCCTCAATATTCATTGCTACACCTGTCGTTATTGACTTGAGTAGTGAGAAAGATTAAGTAACCAAAAACTTAGAAATCAATACTAAACCCCTTGGTAGTCAATACTAAGGGGTTTTTTGTTTCGTAACCATTAAGGATGTAGCATCAAAAAGTTTAGGAATAACTCTGCTCAAATCATCTACCTTAAATGGCTTAGTAATAAAGTCACTCATTCCTGCGGCCAAACAATCTTCATAATCTTGCTGTGTAGCATTGGCAGTCAAAGCCACAATTTTTGGTCTCTTGTTCCAATAATCTTCCTTCAGTATTTTTCTAGCAGCTTCAATTCCAGTAATTCCCGGCATTTGCAAATCCATGAATATCAAATCATAAAAAGATTCCCTAAAAATGCTCAAGGATTCTTCCCCATTATTAGCGACAGTTATTTTGTTCGCTCCCAACCCACGAAGAATTTTAGAAACCACCAACTGGTTAATCTTAACATCTTCTACTATCAGGATACTTAAAAATGACAAATCAAAGACTAACTCATCATCACTTGTGTCAATGGTTATTGGCTTTTCACAAATATCAAATTCCAGCTCAAAAAAGAAGTGGCTTCCCGACCCATAAACCGTCTTAAAATCAATGGTCCCTCCCATTAATTCAACTAGTTTTTTACTGTTGATAGCCCTAAGCCAGTATCTTCAATCGTTGCATTTTCTGAACCCTTGAAAATCCGATTAAAGATTTCTTCTTTACTGTCTCCTTTTATTCCCTCTCCAGTGTCGGAAACATTAAATTGAAGTGTCACTATTTGACTAGTAATCGATAAAGGCGTTATTTCTAGCCGGACGACTCCCCGTTTTGTGAACTTTATGGCGTTATTCACCAGATTGATAAGTACTTGGCGCAAACGATTAATATCTACATGGAGATATTCAGGAATATCTTCTTTTAAATCAAAAATAAGTTCAATATCCTTTTGCTCACTTCTAACTCTGTTTTTGAATATCCTACCTAGCGCATCCATTTCTGACCAAAAGTCGATCACAGACATGTTGAGCTGCGCCTTGGCTGTATCAATAGTGGCCATATCAAGAACATCGATAATTAAGCCATGTAATCTTTTTGTATCTAATCGTAAGTGATGGAGGAGACTTTTTTGTTCCGCATCAAGTGGTGAACCCGAAAGCAAATCAGTCATTCTCATGATTCCATTGAGAGGAGTCATCATTTCATAAGAAACTGTTGTTAAAAAGTCTGTTTTGGCTTGGTCAGCAGATTTGGCTTTTTCAATCGCACCAGACAATTCCTCCTCTCTTTTTTTCAACTTGAAGCGTTCCTTTAAATACGACCTTTTAAACATAAAAAGAGCTATGCCTGCGATCAAGAAAACGATAATATTGGTAATAGAGAGATCACGTATTAGATAAATATCCGACTCATATTTGGCCGCCAAATCGACATGCTCAATCTCTAAGTATGCGTAAATGCAAACAACACTAATAGAGAAAAGAATGAAAATAAAATAGTCCCTTAATGGCAATACCATTAGACCAAAGAAAAATAAAAGGAATAGGAACGTACTTGCTGTACCCAGCATTCCTCCCGCAGGTAACCACGTGATAGCTAAAAGAACCAACGCCGAGTAATAATACCCGAGGGTTAGCAATCTAAAAGCAATTCCCTTTTTCTGTAATAGATATATCGACCCGTAGAAGATTAATCCTGAAAGACATACTATTTGTATGAAAAAAGAATAGTTGAAAAGTAAACCGAAAACCGACCAGAAAGCCAGCACCAAACATGTCGAAAAAAGAGATAATTCAAAGAGCTTCTTTTCTATGTCAAGTTTGTCGGAAAAATTCGGAATGATACTTTTTAAAATATTTTTCAAGCTTTGTTAAAATGTCAAAATAATATAAAGCCCCCAATCATAACTAAATGAGCACAACAGTTTATGTGATTAAAATGAGCATAATTAATCAAAAACAACAAGCTATTCGAAAAGTGTATCATCCAATCCCGGAATGACTTTTAGCGCATTCTTATAATAGACCTTTTTTAAGATTTCGTCCGACAAGCCCAGGCCATACATTCTCCAATACGCGTGGTATTTTTTATAATATGGGAAATATTCGTCTTCCGTTTCTAAAACTCGAAAATACGTATAATACTCTGCTGGATTGTAAGCGTCTTTAGCAAATAGTATTCTGTCTTGGTACTGTTCAAAAAACCTTCCTGCCATTCTCGGTTGGCGACCTAATTCAGCAATAACTGCTCCTATTCCGACATATACATTTTCATGAGTATCCAGATGCTCACCAAGACTTGTCAAGTCATTTGCCATCCATCCCATGTGCGCATTGATGAAAGTGGTATTTGGGTGCTTTTTAAAAATATCATGCTGTTCTGCTAGTATCGTTTCCCAAGGTGCCGGATCATTTTCCTCTCTCTTTCTTCTCGGTCTGAGCTTCAGCTCCAACCATCTTTCATTCTTTTCATCATGAGTATCCCAAAAAGATTTCGGATCGGCTGAATGAATCAGAACAGGAATACCAAGTTCGCCACACTTGGCCCAAACAGCATCAATCCTTGGATCGTTGATGGGAACCCTGTTTCCGTCAATATCATTGATGCCCATTCCTAGGCTCTTGTATATTTTAAGCCCTTTGGCTCCATTCTTCACATCTTCTTCTAATTGCCTTACAGCCTCTTTTGTCCAATCAGGCTCACTGATTTTTTTAAACGAGACGTTGGTAAAAAGAATGATCCTTCCTTGGGCTTCCCCCTCGATTCTCCGTGCCATAGATGCCAGATACTCCTGTGTCCCAATATCTCCAGCCTGCCTGTCGTATCCTCGGCCACTCAAATTGACCATAATAGCCATATTTAACGTGTCCATTTCACCTTCTATCTTTGCAATTTTGTCTTTTGTAAGATTCCATTGATGGCTATGCACATCAATAAAAGGAAATTTGGCTAGTTTGACAGGGTTTTCTGGTACCACTAGTGTGGAAACTGGGTCGTATTCTTCAAAGTCCATATTAACTTCAGATACCTCCTGTGTGCTGCCGTAAAATCCCAGCAATGCGAAAAAATAAAAAAATAAAATAGCCCTAATTGAAAATTTCGTCATGAATTGGAATTTATATACATCTATTACCAATAGAAACGTGGAGCCCGTAAAAACGCCTTCATTTTTGATTAGTGGTAAAATAAATAACCGAAATTTCTATTCATTTTATTATTTAGAAACAATCTAAATAACATTATCTTCGTACTACTTATCAAAAACGAGTTTATGAAATATCTATTTCTACTTTTTGCCTTAATATTAATGGCATCATGTAGTACACAATCAGGGGAAAAGTCCGAGACTAATGAGAAGAAAGGAGTAGTTAATGTTTACTCTCAAAGACATTATGATTCTGACAATAAGCTTCTTGAAAAGTTTACAGCACAAACAGGAATTAAAGTAAACTTGGTTAACGCAGGTGCAGATGAATTGATCAATAGGCTAGAAATGGAAGGTGCCTCTTCACCAGCCGATGTTTTCATTACCGTTGATGCCGCACGTCTAAATAGAGCAAAGAATAAAGGATTGTTTCAGTCTATAACTTTGAAAAATGCTGCGAACCTAAAGACTCAGTTCCTCGATACAGACGGACTTTGGTTTCCTATAACCTATAGAGCGCGAGTAATCGTTTATGATATAGAAGATGTAGACCCAACAAAGATTTCAACATATGCTGATCTAGCAAAACCAGAATGGAAAGACCAAGTGGTTATCCGCTCATCAGGAAGTGGCTACAACCAGTCATTGTTGGCCTCCATTATCGAAGCAAGCGGAGAAGAAGCCGCTAGTAATTGGGTAAAGGGTATTGTCGCTAATATGGCAAGAGATCCAAAGGGCGGAGATAGAGACCAAATAAAGGCGATTGCTTCGGGAGTTGGTGAAGTCTCCATTGTGAATACTTATTACTTGGGTTTATTGCTCAACTCGTCGAATCCTGAAGAAGTGGCTGTTGGCCAAAAAGTTGGTGTTATTTTTCCTAATCAACAACAGGGAGGTACTCATGTAAATGTAAGTGGAGCCGCAGTAACAAAAGCCGCACCTAATAAGGAGAACGCTATCAAGCTTCTAGAATTTTTGACGAGTGAAGAATCTCAAAAGTTCTACGCAGCTAATTCTTTTGAATATCCAGCGCATAAAAATGTCACTGCTGACAGTACAGTTGCTACTTTTGGAGAATTTATAGCAGCAGATTTAGCTTTTGCAAAAGACATGAGCTTAACGGAGAAAGCAGTATTAATTTTTGACGAAGGAGGTTGGAAATAAGCGCGTTTAAAGATCTGAAGAATAAAAATATTGGATGGCTCCTAATCGCAATGATTGGGAGCTTTCTACTTATTGGACCTTTGGCCATGGTGCTTACGAAAACTGTAGGCATCAATTTTCATAACATATCCACGCTTAGCAACACCGTACTTCCCTCTTATATTGCTAATACATTATGGATAAGCGGTGGGGTGATTGTCCTGAGTCTTTTCCTTGGAGTTAGCTGTGCTTGGGCTGTAACAATGTACCAATTCCCTTTTCGCAAACAGTTGGAATGGCTATTGATTCTCCCACTTGCAATTCCTTCTTTTATCAACGGCATAGCTTATGCTGGACTTACGGATTATGCAGGCCCCATTAGAATTGCACTTAGAGCTACTCCATGGCTTAATGACGTTTATATAGATATAATGAACGCATGGGGAGCAATATTTGTCATGAGCCTTGTCCTCTACCCTTATGTATATCTCACTAGTCGATCAGCCTTTGCGAATCAATCCTCTCAACTATTAGAAGCTTCCAAACTCTTAGGCGCTTCAGAGCTCCAGTCGTTTTATAAAGTCGCATTTCCCTTAGCATGGCCGGCAATATTTTCAGGTTTGAGCCTAGTTATTATGGAAGTACTTAACGATTATGGAACGGTAAAGTATTTTGGCATCCCCACATTCACGACCGGAATTTTCAAGTCATGGCTTTCCCTTGGGGATATGCCCTCGGCTATATTCTTGGCTTTTATTCTATTGAGCTTAGTCGTAATCATTCTAAGTATAGAATGGTGGATCACTCGCAAAAGAATAACTTCCAATTCCAGTTTTTCTAGGAGAATACACAAAGAAAAATTGGTTGGTCCAAAGAAATACATTGTCTTGACATTCATTTTTGGCGTTTTAACATTTGCTTTTATTGTCCCTTTATTTCAGTTATTGTGGTGGCTAAATCTATCCTTCCACAATACCGATTGGTCTAAATTCTTGATAATCATTGGCAATACTCTTAAACTCTCACTTTATAGTTCCATTTTAATCATTGTCTTGGGTGTGTTTATGGCTTATGCTTTCAGAATTATCAAAAAACAAAAGCTTATAAGTTCATTGTCAAAGCTCTCTTCCTTAGGATATGCCATGCCCGGTGCTGTTGTAGCCATTGGCATTATTGCCACCATTCTATTGATTAATAGTGAGCTAATATATGCTGGTATCTATGCCTTGTTATTTGGCTATACTGTCAGGTTTTTTGCTGTAGGATACAATCCTATAGTAGCAGGATTTAAAAAGAATTCATCCTCGTTAGACGATGCGGCAGTCACCTTAGGTTTAACGCGCCTTGGCTCTCTTTTTAGCGTTCATCTACCATTAATTAAACGTTCGCTACTTGTAAGTCTGATACTTATATTTGTTGACATCAGTAAGGAGCTGCCGATCACTTTGATATTGCGCCCCTTTAATTTCAACACCTTATCAACCAATGCTTATCAGTTTGCTACTGACGAAATGGCTCCTGAATCATCTGCGGCTTCATTATTCATTATTTTAGTGGGTATTATCCCCATATACATCCTAAATAGATCCATGCGAAGTAAATAATGAAAGCTTTATCTCTTGAAAATATTAATAAAAGTTACGGTCGAACTCAGGTGCTTAAAAACTTTGATCTCGAAGTTATAGGTGGTGAAATTACGGCACTGACAGGAGAAAGTGGCTCGGGTAAGTCTACCATACTTCGACTTATTGCTGGATTAGAAGAATTGAACAGCGGCTCAATAAAACTAGCAGATCAATCTATTGATCAGATTAGTCCAAGAAAAAGGAAAATTGGATTCGTATTTCAAGATCTCGCCTTATTTCCACACCTGACCGTTAAAAAAAACATACTCTTTGGCTTCCATGACAAAAACAAAGAAGAACGATTATCCGAGCTTTTACAATTAACCGACCTGGCCGGTCTTGAAAAAAGATATCCACATGAGATTTCAGGAGGACAACAACAACGCGTTGCATTGGCAAGGGCGTTGGCCTCCTCTCCCGAGCTGCTTTTGATGGACGAGCCCTTTAGTAGCCTTGACGAGCGAATCAAGAGTAAAGTCAGAACTGAGATCTTAGCCATTATTAAAAGACTTGGAATTACTACTATTATCGTAACGCATCATCCAGCTGACGCCTTTGCTATCGCTGATAAAATTGCCATTCTCAGTGAAGGCAAATTATTACAATACGACTCGCCAAGTAATATCTACAAGCATCCAAAAAATAAATATGTATCAGAACTATTCGGATCTGGAATATTAATTCCAGCGACTTCACACGAAAAGTTGGTTAGTACAAGCTTTGGGCAATTTGAAATCAATCAGACTACTCTATCAAATAACTTCACCATATTTATCAGACCTGAGTCGGTCCGCATCATGAAGGACCTTTCAGGTGATATAAACGGGAAGATAATTCAGAAGTCTTTTAATGGTCCACATGATCTTCTATCCATTCAAGATGAAAAGAAAGAATGTTCTTTTAAGTTCGAAACCGAAAGAACACACCTCAAAGTTGGTGACAATATTTCTCTCAAATTAGATAAAAATAAGATAATAGTATTCAATGATTAAGGCGATTTAAAAGTGTCCGTTAATTGGGTTCCAAATGATACGTACCGTTCGTTTTCGCACACTCGTCTTCTCTTCATACATCTTATCTAATTGTTGTCCAGACATTTACACAAATTGGCATGGCAATTGTAGTTTTAGTTTTATGCAATTGAATTCTGCTAAAAACAAAACAAATAAAACAAAGACATTACTATTGATAATAGGTGTAATAATAGCCGTTCTATTAATCTTTTACGCGGATATTTTTAGTGGTAATGAAAGTAGTTTTTACCAATATCTCAATACTCCTGTAAACAATTCTGTAACCGAAAATATTCGATCAAATAGTGTAGTTATTGGCTCTGGTTATAATTCAGTGCCCAAATTATTTGAGCTTTTCACAAAAAACCTTCCCTTTTTAAATAGCAAGTAAATTTATCATCATGCAAAAGAGATTAACAAGATCAAAAGACGGTGTATTGGCCGGGGTATGTAGTGGGATTGCTAAATATTTTGATTTAGACCCATCACTAGTAAGAATTGCATACATATTAGCCTCTATTGTTAGTGTAGCATTCCCAGGTGCAATAGTCTATATCATTCTCTGGTTCGTGATTCCAGAGGAGTACTAACAACTAGAATTTAGCGTAGATATTTATCCACTTTTCAGGCAGTTCACCTTGTAATGCCTCCTCATAATCCATATAACTACACGGGATCATTTTACTCCGCATGAAGCCAACCTTATCTTCAGGGTGGGGAACTTCCATCCACCACTTTTCGGACAGCTTACTCTTATAAAATCTTATCGACTCAGGGTTTCCCCCAATAGCTACTTCATAAACCAAGTAGTCATTAGAGAAGAAATTTTTATCCCCTTTTCGGTTATAGTAACCTTCTATGAAATACCAAAGCATCGTGGAAATTACAAAAGCGGTTTTTCTATCATCAGAGTCCTTATCCACATTATAACCGTAGAAGCCAACAGAGGAGAGCTTATCATTTAAGCCCGCGTACCAGCAAATTTGACAGGCTTCTTCACCCGTTAGTCCGTAGACTTTAACATCATCACCGCCTGGGCAATAATGGGCCTGTATAGCTGAAATATCGAAGGAAAGCATGTCTGCATCCCTAATTACAGGTTCCATGTTTTTGATATCTTCTTTAACAGTTCCTAGCCTATATGCCTCGAACGACATTTGTTCCATCAAGGCTGAGCTGCTCGAATCAATCAAATATGATTGATAGCCTAATTGATAGTAATTAAAAAGAAAATTTGGCTCATGTTTGAAAATAGTCTGATTATGCGTCAGACTTGGGGTACTCCGCTTCGGGTCATCAATATCAAGCTTATTATCTACACTTAAGATGGTCACCAATTTCTCCAATTCTTCATAAGCAGTGTATTGACCAAGATCCATATTATGTGCACCGCCAATAAAAATTGGCAATACTTTTTGCTCCAACAAATAAGAGCCTACTTCCTGTATCCGCAGGTAAGTATCGCTCAAATCAGGACCCTTTCTAAGGTTTCCTAGATCAGCAATCTTAAATTGACCAGCACTTTTCTTTAATTCGTAAAATGATTTTCTGACCTCATCGGCTGCTTTTGATAAACCTGACTGTGATTTTTCATCGGCACCTCGTCCATCAATTAACCCTACAATCGCGATATCTAGACCATCAACGTCTGGCATATCTCCAGAATTAATGAAAATAGAATGCACAAGTGCATTTGAAGGATATTTTGAAATATCAATATCAGCACTAACCGAGTCGAAGAAGAGCTTTAAATCCATAATATAATAAGAGGCCTAAAAATTACCGTAAAATACAGAAGACTTAAGTCGATATAAAAGGAAACTACTTTTTGAGCATAAAAAAAGGGAAACTTTCGTTTCCCTTTTTTTATATTATTTGGAACTTAACCTCCAAAATCATCAAATCGTATGTTTTCATCGGGAATACCGTAATCCTCACCCATCTTCTGAACAGCATTGTTCATCAGTGGAGGTCCACAGAAATAAAGTTCTATCTCCTCCGGCGACTCGTGTTTGCTTAAATAATTATCCATCACTGACTGATGCACAAATCCTAAGAAACCGTCTCCTTCCGAATCATCTAGGTCTTTTTTTACTTTCCACTTATCTTCCTCCATCGGTTCTGACAAAACCATATAGAATTTAAAATTTGGAAATTTATCTTCTAACTGCTTAAAGTGATCAATATAAAATAGCTCTCTCTTTGATCTTCCGCCATACCAATAACTCACTTTTCTACCAGTCTCTAATGTTTTGAATAGATGATAAAGGTGAGATCTCATTGGCGCCATACCTGCACCACCTCCAACATAAAGCATCTCTGAATCAGATGGGTTGATGAAGAATTCTCCGTACGGACCTGAAATGGTCACTTTATCTCCTTCCTTCAAGCCGAAAATATAAGAGGAGGCTACACCAGGATTAACAGTCATCCATCCTTTAGCTGCTCGATCCCAAGGTGGCGTAGCAATACGAACGTTTAACATGATCTCTCTTCCTTCTGCAGGATAAGAGGCCATCGAATAAGCCCTTTCTATTACTTCGGTGTTTTTCATTTTCAGATCCCAAAGACCAAATTTATCCCACTCTTTCTGGAATTTGTCTGGCGTATCGTGCTCGTCTGGGTGAGCAGTGATATCCATGTCTTTAAAATTCACTTCACATTCAGGAACTTCAATTTGTATATATCCTCCTGCTTCATAATCCATATCTTCAGGAAGCTGAACTACAAATTCTTTAATAAACGACGCTACGTTGTAATTTCTAACAACTGTAGCTTCCCATTTTTTAATACCGAATATCTCTTCAGGAATTTTAATTCTCATGTCTTGCTTTACTTTCACTTGACATGACAACCTTACATTCTCTTTTTGCTCAGATCTACTTAGGTGCCCAACTTCTGTTGGCAGTACATCTCCACCACCTTCTTCTACTGTACATTTACACATTGCACATGTACCTCCACCACCACACGCCGATGGTAGAAAAACTTTTCGTCCTGATAAAGTAGACAATAAAGTAGAACCCGCACTTGCTATTATTGGGTTAGCTTCGTCTCCATTGACGATTATTTTCACATCCCCTGATTGTACCAGCCTAGACTGAGCAAAAAGTAATATGAAAACCAACAATAAAATGACGGCTGTAAATGCGATGATAGCTGTTATAACTATTGATGTCATAGGTTAAAAACCTTTAGTTTTAATTATTTTAACAAATATAAGCGATAAACTTCTCCTTTTAAAGACAGATAAGAGTTGATAATACCCATCGTCAAAGAACTTTGTTTAGCTACTTCTCAATTAATTTAATTAGAGAAGTTAATTTTGATTTTAATTGTCTTCGGTCTACAATAAAATCAAGAAAACCATGAGCCAATACGAATTCTGAACTCTGAAAATCCTTTGGTAAATCTTTTCCGATTGTTTCTCTAATAACCCTTGGCCCTGCAAAACCAATCAATGCTCCTGGCTCTGCGATGTTAAAGTCACCCAACATAGCAAATGAGGCGGTTACTCCACCAGTTGTAGGGTCGGTCATCAACGAAATGTAGGGTATTTTTGCTTCTGAAAGTAAAGCCAACCTAGCGGATGTTTTAGCCATTTGCATTAAGGAAAAACCTGCCTCCATCATTCTCGCACCACCCGACTTAGAAATCATTAAAAATGGTGTCTTCGTCTTCAGTGAATGATTTATCGCCCTAGCAATTTTTTCTCCTACAACAGACCCCATTGAACCGCCTATAAAGGCAAAGTCCATACAAGCTACCGTTATATTAAGATCATTCATTTTACCATAACCTGTTCGTACGGCATCTTTCAGCTCCGTCTTTTTCTGAGTGGCGACAACTCTGTCCGGATATTTTTTAGTATCCACAAAACCCAGAGGATCACCAGAGCTCAAATCGGCATCAAGTTCTTCGAATTTATTACCGTCAAATAAGATTTCAAAGTACTCTTTAGAGCCAATCCTAACATGATAATCATCGTCTGGACACACATACGCGTTATTGCGTAACTCACGCATGTGGATAATATTCCCACTAGGCGTTTTATACCAAAGTCCGTCTGGTGTTTCTTTCTTTTTTTCGGTTGGGGTATTGATCCCCTTTTCCTGTCTTTTAAACCAAGCCATGAATTACTATTTGAGATGCAAAAGTAAGCCAAAAGTGATAACCCAAAGAATGTGAAGGTTATTTATATGGCTCTGTGCGTGTAAGTATCTTTTAATTATTCTATTTAATCGCTTGAAGTATCCATTTTCAATCTTTTAACTCTTCGAAATCTACATACTCACCGCCTTCAAAGCCTTTAGAATTTGTCTTTGACTCATGCGTAGGGTATTCAATATTTACATTTTCGCCTTTGGCTGTTTTGGTCTGCCTTTGGCTTGGTTGCCTTTGCTGCTTCGACAAAGACAGAAAAAACATTCTAAAAACAAAACCACCTACTTTATATACTAGGTAGCCAATCAAGAAAATTATTAATAAAAACTTAATCATATCAATACTAACCTATCTACTTAGGTAGAGGTTTCGTTCTGTGTATATTTCCATAAAATAATCGTCCATCAAGTCATCGATAAAGTATATCGCTTCGCCTGTTGACTTCATTTCCGGACCTAATTCCTTATTTACATTTGGGAATTTATGAAACGAAAATACCGGCTCTTTAATAGCATAACCCTTCTTTACAGGTTTAAAGTCAAAATCTTTGACCTTTTTCTCACCGAGCATCACCTTTGTAGCATAATTCACATAGGGTTCCTGATATGCTTTACATATGAAAGGAACTGTTCTAGAGGCCCTTGGGTTCGCCTCAATGATATATACCTTATCCTCTTTGATAGCAAATTGAATGTTAATTAATCCAACTGTCTTCAAGGCCTTAGCAATCTTCACCGTGTATTCTTCAATTTGTCGCATAACAAAATCACCAAGATTATAAGGCGGCAACACAGCGTAAGAATCCCCGGAATGAATTCCCGCAGGCTCAATGTGCTGCATAATTCCTATAATGTAGACATCTTCACCATCACAAATGGCATCTGCCTCAGCTTCAATTGCTCCTTCTAAAAAGTGATCCAATAATATGCGCCCATCTGGTTTGTCCTTTAAAAGATTCACCACATGCTCTTCCATTTCTTGCTCGTTGATCACAATTTTCATACTCTGACCTCCAAGGACATAACTTGGCCTTACTAAAAGCGGAAAACCAATTTCTTTGGATAACTCAATCGCTTGGTCTGCGTCTTCCACAGTACCATAATCAGGATATGGGATATTTTGCTCTTTTAATAAGTCAGAAAATCTACCTCTATCTTCTGCTAAATCCAGTGCTTCATAACTTGTCCCAATGACTTTGATCCCGTATCTATCAAACTTTTCGGCAAGCTTTAAAGCGGTCTGTCCACCCAATTGAACAATTACTCCTACAGGGTTTTCATGTAGAATAATATCGTAAATATGTTCCCAAAATACTGGTTCAAAATACAACTTATCTGCGATATCAAAATCCGTAGATACCGTTTCAGGATTGCAGTTGATCATGATGGTTTCATAGCCACATTCCTTTGCTGCTAAAACACCATGAACACAGGAGTAATCAAACTCAATACCCTGTCCAATTCGGTTAGGACCAGAACCCAATATTATAACTTTCTTTTTGTCCGTTGGTATAGATTCATTCTCATCTCCGAAAGAAGAATAATAATATGGGGTTTGCGCCTCAAACTCTGCCGCACAAGTATCAACAAGTTTGTAAACACGCTTGATACCTAAATCATTTCTTTTGGTGAAAACCTCACTTTCCAGACAACCCAATAAATGTGCTAGTTGCCGATCGGCATAGCCTTTCAGTTTTGCCGTTCGCAAAAGTTCCTCAGGAATAGTTCCTAAATTAAAAATGCTTATCTCCCTCTCCAGTAGAATTAACTCTTCTATTTGATGCAAAAACCATGGGTCAATTCTGGTCAGCTTGTAAATGGTTTTGAAAGGTATTCCTAGCTTGAAAGCATCGTATATATGGAATAACCGATTCCAGCTTGGGTTTTCCAAACTATATAATAATTGATCTTGATCTTTTAGCTCTCTGCCATCTGCTCCAAGACCATTTCTTTTAATTTCTAAAGATTGACATGCCTTTTGTAGCGCCTCCTGAAAGTTTCGACCAATGCCCATGGCTTCTCCGACGGACTTCATCTGCAGACCTAACTTTCTATCACATCCGGGAAACTTGTCAAAATTCCAACGAGGTATTTTGACAATCACATAGTCCAACGCTGGCTCAAACATGGCTGACGTTGTTTTTGTGATTTGATTTTTCAATTCATCAAGATTATAGCCAATAGCTAGTTTCGCTGCAATCTTTGCAATTGGATAACCAGTGGCTTTTGATGCCAATGCTGAAGATCTGGATACTCTTGGATTAATCTCGATACCAATAATCTCATCCGTGTCTGGGTTAACAGAAAACTGAACATTACAGCCACCTGCGAATTGACCAATGGCATCCATCATCCTTTTGGCCAGATCCCGCATATGTTGATAAACAGTATCAGGTAAAGTCTGTGCTGGAGCTACAGTAATAGAGTCTCCAGTATGAACACCCATCGGATCAAAATTTTCAATGGAGCATATGATAATGATATTACCAATACTATCTCGCAACAACTCCAGCTCATATTCTTTCCAACCCTTGATGCTCTGCTCTACTAGCACCTCATGAATTGGTGAAGCAGTTAGTCCGGCATTTAAAGCACTATCAAACTCCTCAGCATTTTTCACAAAACCACCACCATAACCTCCAAGCGTATACGAAGGTCGAATAACTAGCGGAAACCCGATTTCCTGTGCAATCTCCTTTCCTTTCAAATAAGAAGTAGCTGTTTCTCCTCGACAAACGCCAACCCCTATTTCAATCATCTTGTTGCGGAACTTCTCTCTATCTTCTGTCGTTTCGATCGCCCCAATATCCACGCCGATCATACGGACGTTATACTTATCCCAGATTCCTGCCTTATCGCAATCAATCGCAAGATTTAAAGCAGTCTGCCCTCCCATCGTTGGCAAAACAGCATCAATTTGTGGCTGTTCTTCAAGAATTTCTCTTATGCTTTGCTTGGTAAGTGGCTTAAGGTAAATATTATCCGCAGTGACCGGATCCGTCATTATTGTCGCTGGATTACTATTAATGAGCGTCACTTCAATGCCTTCTTCCCTAAGCGATCTTGCCGCTTGGGTACCTGAATAATCGAATTCGCAGGCTTGACCGATAATAATTGGACCACTTCCAATTATAAGTATGGACTTGATATTTTGATCTTTTGGCATGAAGATTTGATCGTTGGTAAGTATAAAATCTCGCAAATCTAAGTCATGATATCTCTAAAGAAAAACGTCTAAAGGTATTTTTGAAATCTGAATAGCATTGACCGCCGAACGACTCTTTCAATGCATCTTCAAGGCACGTCTCATGCAAATGGAAGAACTAGAAGGACGCTTTGAGATAAGCCGAAGAATAATTTTTAGAGCCCTCAAATTTTTAATAGAAGGCGAAGTGAAAATGGGGAACAACACAAATAAGGGATCTTATATGGTCGACGGATATCATTTGCCTCCGGTAGCGTTTAATATGGAGGATGCTGCAGCTATATTGATAGGAGCCAAACCTAATAAAAAAATGCAGAGTCCGGCATAGTAAAAGACTTTGACAAAAGAAAACACAAGATCAGAGTGGTTTTAAAATATTCTGATGAGAATTATTTCTATACCCTTGCTAGCATAAGGGGATTTTATAGAATTCTACTTTAAATTCTCTTGGATTCACCTTTTCATACATTCAGTATAATTTACTATGCACAAAATGTTGAAATCAAATTATCACACTCATTGTAACAACCCACATATTGATAGGAATGGCTAGCCTCTTTTTCTTGTTTTCTATAGTGTTTGGCCGCAGATAATAAGGTCGTGTTGATTGAGAAAAGAAATGTTTGATTGTCAAACAGGTTGTATCTCAAAATTGGGTAACGCAAAAAAATCCTTTGCAATATCCAATTTTCAGCCGCTTCGTCTTGGTATTGATAGGCGGAACTGAGGTAAAAAGCAAACAGTCGTCTAGCTAGAATAGCCAGTCATTTCCTCTCCGAACAAAATATTATAAAGGATTTATCAAAAAAAAAGTTGATTACCAATATATTGATTTTAGTTACGTGAGGCCAAGTTAGCTCGATGGTTACTGAGTTTTGAGAATGCCTAACCTTTAGCTTCTGAGGAGTTACAGTATACAATGGCTAATTTTACTTAAGATTTATTTGAGCGCCTTATAGAAGTACTTTATTTCGAGCATTGCTAAAAAGCTGAAAGCTCAAAAGAACCCTCATTCTTCTAGCAGTTTGGTTCGTCATAAACGAAAAAACCACCCCAACATCCGTCAGGGTGGACTCCTTCATACTTGATCAATTATAGATCAGTCCCCTTGTAATTGACTCGCCGAGTTTTGATAAAACTCCACTATGTCAATTTCGTATTCTATGCCATCTTCAATAATGGTTACAAGGTTATCGCATGAGCCATTTCCATAATCAATAATGAAACTTCCCGATACACCATTTTCCCTGAAATCAATCGCTTCGATACCCGATACATATGCGAAAAACCAGTGAGAACTTGTAGCAAAACCCTTCTCGCTATAATAATTCTGATAGCAGGAATAATCGTAGACTAACGGGTCAAGAATTTCTGACTTATAATAATAGTCATTGGTAGAATATGGATCATTAATGGACTCATATTCATTGGTTCCTTCTATTATAAATTTATCTTCATCGTACTTTGAAGACCCTAATGACTTAGAAAAATATTTAGCCTCATCCCATTTATAAATCACTTCCGAGTCATATTCATATTCACCCGAAAACACACCGGTCGCTTCATCGTAGGTTGAGTTTCCACTGTAATGACTGTGTCCATTGGTTGACCAACTACTCTCCCCGCCCTCATAATAACTGCCGTAATAGGTCCCGCCGTAATTATCGTATAATATGCTGTAGAAATAATCATCTAAAAACACGTCTCCGTTTTGCTCGTATTGATTCTGGTATGTTGATGTGTATTTGCCTTGCATCCAATGTTGATATTCCTCATTACCTTCAAAGCACCCATCGCCATAGTCATAAGTCTCGCTAGTGCTGCCATTAGCGTTTTCATCAACTGTCACCACAGCACATGTTGTCCATTCCCAAGGGTCATCATAAATAATAGTATCTACGTCCGCAGAATCTAGCCTGCCTCCTGTAAATCCAAAGTTCCCTAGCATTGAGGTAAAAGAATTATTTGCCGGCCCGGCCATATTACTCTCTAGACTGGTGGAACCATTTTGACCACCATACTTCAATAGCAAGTAGCCAGAAACTGCATTACTCAACCCTTGAGTTTGTTGAATTTTGGCAGATTCATCATCACTACATCCCGCAATAAATATTACGCCAATCAGTAGTGCTTTTAATAAGTGTCTTTTCATTATTTTATTTATCAACAGACCTAAGACACTTAGAATGATCAATTTGGTTGTAGAGAAGAAATATTTATTTCTAAAACAGGACAACATAATATTGTCTCTCTGAAACACTTCCGTGTCTCAAAACAATAGTGTGTGAAGACAAAAATATTAAAATTTGACCTTCGCAAACCTGATAAAGAATAGTACAAGATTGTGCGAAAAACCAAAATGTTGAAAATCAAGAGTCTTGGAGCAATCTCGTGAGGTATGAAGTGGGATAACTGCTTTTTATTCGATTGAAGCATCGGGGAATAGTACCCATAATGTGGAGTTGAAATCACATCTTTTAAAAAAGCAGGGAGTCAGCATTGATCAGTTGTGAAGGGTTTCGTAAAAAAATAGCTTGATTTATTAATGGAAAAGGAGTCGTTTACAAAACACTAAATGCTACAAAAAGCGAATAATCAATGTGGAACTTCATTTATTGGGAAAACAAGAAACAGAACGAGCCGTAGGCCAGATAGGGGGCAATATTCATTTCATAGCCTATTTTCAGCCTCATGGTTATGGATCAATCCGGCGTAACTACTGGAGTCGATCACTACAAGGTTCTTGAATACTAAGGACACTTGCGCTTAGATTTACAATCCATTAAGTTGACCATGAATAAATTGAATAAATATGAAAAACACATGTTTAGTAAGGGGAGTGATCATGATTGCGGTTGGAATTTTCTTAGTTTACTAGGCACAATCTCATTCTCCGCAGAGCTTAGGGAAAATAGTCGGTAATGAGTTCTCTGTGTCTTCTACGCCCTCGGAACAGTGGTATTATGTATGTCTTGGTAGTAGTATTGTTGTTGGTATTGTTGTAGTGCTGAGTGCTGAGCAAATCCATGAAATAAACAGCATAATTTAAAAATGAACAGTAAAAGATGTTTCTTTCACTTCTCAAAATGTATAGCCTATAATAAGCAGACGATTACCTTACTCTCTAAGTAGCAAGAATGCTGAATACTTATCAATCCTAAAAAATAAAAAGTTAATGATGATTTAATTATTATTCATTGATGCTAAGTCAGTACTATTGAAGGTTGTCTATCTCGGTGTGGCGAAAAACCTAATAGCTTCGAGTGATCTGCACAGTGCTATTTGATTGACAATGGAACGCGTGAATATGTAATCGTCAATGGAAAAGTGCTCAAATTCCAATCAAACATGGTTGCATATAAAATCATTAAAACTATTTCTGACTAGCAAATAAAAAAACGATTGGATTGCCAAACATTGATTTCCGTCGATAAATACATACATATGTAAATTTAGCTGATTAATAACTCCAAAAACGATCAATAACGAAGGAGACCTATTAGGTATTGATCCATTGCAAAATACACCTTTGATAATGCTACAAGAGAAAAAAAATCTAGCATAATAAATCCTTTGTCCTATTGCTAATGATCTCGTTAACAATAATTTCAAAGATTAAGTTAGCTCAGGCTGCACCAATAGGTGATGGCATAAAAGCTCTTTTAATAGTAGCAGGCCTCTCTGAAGTGTAAGCCTTATCCATAAAAAATATTACTAATCTACTCTCTTCTTAGATTATCCCTTTTTCTAACCTTGACCTGAATTCGGAGTTATTGCCATTCATATCCCTATTCACTTTTTCTGATAAAGGGAGAAAAATGAAAATTAGCAGTCAATATCCTTCTGAAATCAAGAATATCGGAAACTTATTGAAATTAACCTGAAATCGCTTTTAGCAGCATCAAAATTGAGAAGGTTCAAGAAACTTTCGTAACAAAACATTCCTATAACCGAGTCTTTTAGTTCTCGAAAAAATACAAAAAAATAGATTGGTTTTCGCTTTTGTTATAAAACGATAACCAATCCTATTTCATTTTTACAATCAATGACAAGATCGAACTTGCGTTTATTATCAAATATGTATCGGGCGATCAGCCGTTGCTGCCAAGCAGGCCTCTTTCACAGCCTCCATATACGTTGGATGTGCATGCGACATTCTTGCAATATCTTCTGCACTGGCTCTGAATTCCATAGCCGTCACTCCTGTCGCAATCATATCTGCGGCTCTTGCTCCTACTATATGCATTCCTAAAATTTCATCTGTCTCCTTATCCGCTAAGACCTTGACCAATCCGTCAAGATCCATGGATGCGCGAGCTCGGCCTAAGGCCTTATATGGAAATTTACCAATTTTAAAGGCTTTACCCTGTTCTTTAAGTTGCTCTTCGGTATATCCTACACTCGCAACTTCTGGCCAAGTATACACTACTCCAGGAATTAAATTATAGTTAATATGTGGCTTTTGACCATTCATTTGTTCAGCGACAAACACCCCTTCTTCCTCCGCTTTATGCGCAAGCATAGCACCTTTTACCACATCACCAATAGCCCATATATTATCGACATTTGTTTTGAGATGGGCATCTACTTCTATTTGACCTCTTTCCGAAAGTTTAACACCAACATTTTCTAATCCAAGCCCCTTTGTGAACGGCTTTCTTCCAATAGAAACCAAGCAATAGTCTCCTTTTAATTCTATGTTCTCTCCTTTTTTATTCTCCGCTGTTACCGTCACATCTTTGCCATTATTAGCAACTGCCGTTACTTTATGGTTCAAGTAAAAATCGAAACCCAGCTTCTTTAAAGATTTTTGTAATTCCTTACCCATGGTGCTATCCATACTAGGAATGAGTCTGTCTAAATATTCAACAACGGAGACTTTAGACCCAAGCCTGGCATATACCGACCCAAGCTCCATACCAATTACTCCACCACCAATAACGACCATATGTTTCGGAACCTCTTTCAATTCCAAAGCCTCCGTACTGGTAATGACTCGTTCTTTGTCTATGTCTATAAAAGGAAGAGAGGCAGGTTTTGATCCAGTAGCTATGATCACCTTTTCGGTAGTAATCGTTTTTTCTTCAGCACCAGAAATCTTTATTGTGTTTTTATCAACAAACGAACCCAAACCCGTGAGAACGTCAATTTTATTCTTCTTCATGAGGTAGGCAATTCCTTCCACATTCTGGGTGACAACATTTGATTTACGAGCAATCATCTGCTTGATATTAACTTTAGGGGTGTTGATATCTATACCATGTTCCTTGAAAGTTGAGATTGCATTATGAAAATGCTCCGACGAATCGAGTAACGCTTTTGAAGGTATACAGCCCACATTAAGGCATGTTCCACCGAGCGTATCATATTTTTCAATGATCGCAGTTTTCATTCCCAACTGCGCGCACCTGATGGCTGCTACGTATCCGCCAGGTCCTGATCCAATAACTGTAACTTGGTAATCCATATTTTCTTTTTTGGTACAAAGTATCAGGCAGACAGTACTGAGTCCTTTGTGTTTTAATTAAGTTATTTAATTCAAAAATTGCTGCGATCTGTAAATCATTCCTTTTGCTAAATATATCGAATTAACATATTTAAACTACGCTCACAATAAAAGTTTGATTTCCAACTCACAAAGAGAACCAAAAGCGATAACTAGCCATTGATAAAATTCTCTTTTATCATTTGTGGCAGCCACTCAACGCTAATAAAAGCTGCTCAAATTATACCTCTCTACATTTGTTATCTTAATCCCACTTTTTCAGCAACGAGAAAAGAATACATCATGAGATCCCTATTTTCGGCGCAAATACATTGCCTTCTTCCAAACCTCTTGATCTCATTACGTATTCATACATAACGCAACGATTATCCCGAATCAACTACGCCTAAACTTGAGTTGGCCCGACGTACCTCGCAATGGATACATATTGCCAATAACCCATAGAAACTTAAACTCCTAATAACAATCTGGTCGGGTCTTCCAAAAGCTGCTTGACACGAACAAGGAAACTTACTGATTCTCTTCCGTCAATAATTCTATGATCATAAGATAACGCCACATACATCATAGGCCTAACGACAACTGCTCCATCCTCAACAACTGCTCTAGGCACAATATTGTGCATTCCTAAGATTGCTGATTGTGGTGCGTTAATAATCGGCGTTGACATCATTGAACCAAAAACACCTCCATTAGTAAGCGTGAACGTTCCGCCAGTCATTTCTTCTATACTCAACTTATTGTCACGCGCTTTTATCGCTAATCTTACAACCTCTTGTTCCACTTCCTTAAAAGACATAAGCTCAGCATTTCTTATGACTGGCACCACCAAACCTTTCGGGGCTGATACTGCAATCGAAATATCGCAATAGTCGTTAAAGACCATTTCTTCCCCGTCTATCATTGCATTAACTGACGGAAATTCTTGGAGTGCGACACAACATGCCTTGGTGAAGAAAGACATAAAACCAAGTCCTACTTCGTGCTTTTCCTTAAAAGCTTCTTTATATTTTTTTCTAATATCCATGATCGGCTGCATGTTCACTTCGTTAAAAGTAGTCAGCATAGCCGTTTCGTTCTTGACAGCTACAAGTCTTCTTGCTACAGTTTTTCTAAGAGGCGACATCTTTTTTCGGTTCTGCTCTCTACTTACTGCACCCCCTAAAACCGGAGCGTCAAGCATTGCTTTTGTTTCCTGTTTTGGTGCTTGTTTTTGTGGCTGAGGAGCAGCTTTTTCTGCTTTCATTGCGTCCTCTTTTGTTACTCTACCATCTTTTCCCGTACCTTTAACAGTACTCGCAACAATACCTTTCTCCTCCAATATTTTCGCCGCTGCGGGAGAGGCGTGACCTGTTGCATAAGATTCATTATTTGATACTGCTTGACTTGATGAGCCTCCAGAATCGACAGTAGTAGGTGCACTCGTGGCTGATCCAGCTGCTGTAACTTCTATTTTACATATCAAATCACCTATTTCTAGGGTACTTCCTTCTTCCGCAACTATTCTTAGTATTCCATTAGCTTCTGCCGTCAAGTCAAAAGTTGCTTTATCCGATTCTATTTCTGCAATAACTTCATCCAGCTCTACCGTGTCTCCATCGGATTTTTGCCAATTCGAGATCACAACCTCATTAATTGATTCTCCCACCGTGGGAACATGCATTTCTAAAACTTCCCCTGTAGACGAAGACTGGGTTGGTGCTACAGACTCCTTAGTCTCGCTTTTTGGTGCTTCTGGCTGAGCGCTAGACGATGATGCTGCTTCTTCTATTTCACAAAGCAGACCTCCAATCTCAATCGCTTCACCTTCTTCTGCTTTTATTCTTAAAATACCAGCAGATTCCGCTGTTACTTCGAATGTTGCTTTATCAGACTCTAATTCACAGATTACTTCATCCATTTCGACAAAGTCTCCATCATTTTTAGTCCACTGGGCCACTGTAACTTCTGTGATTGATTCTCCAACCGCAGGTACTTTCATTTCAAGGCTCATAATATCTGTCGTTTATTTTTTAAAAGCTTCTTTAACAATATTGGCCTGCTCTTCTTTATGCACCTTCGCATATCCTGTAGCTGGTGAGGCCATTGCTTTCCTTGATATCAAGGAAAGTGGAAGTCCCGAAACACGTAGCATAAAACCCCATGCACCCATGTTTTCTGGCTCTTCTTGCACCCAAATCAATTTCGGGTCGCCGTACTTGTTCAATTCCTTATCTAATTGCTTCGTAGGGAAAGGAGCTAATTGTTCTAACCTTACGATGGCAATATCTTTTATCTTATTGGATTGTTGCTCTTCGAGTAGATCAAAATAGACCTTGCCAGTGCACAATAACACTCTCTTAACACTCTTATTTGTTACATATTTATCTCCGATAACTTCCTGAAAAGATCCCGTCATAAATTCCGATAAATCTGATTGCACTTTAGGGTGGCGCAATAAGGATTTCGGTGAGAACATGATACATGGTTTTCTAAACTCCCATACTACCTGCCTTCTTAATAAATGGAAAAAATTGGCCGGAGTGGTAACATCAGCAACGACCATATTTTCTTGAGCGGTCATTTGTAAAAAGCGCTCCATTCTTGCGCTGGAATGTTCTGGACCTTGCCCTTCATATCCGTGAGGTAACAACATAACCAAACCATTCATTCTTTCCCATTTGGTTTCCGCGCTCGTGATAAACTGATCTATCGTTACCTGAGCACCATTACAGAAATCTCCAAACTGTGCTTCCCAAATAATTAATGCATTAGGTGTTGCCATGGCATAGCCATATTCAAACCCTAAAACACCGTATTCAGATAAAAGGGAATTGTATATTCTAAAAGGTTCCTGCCCCTCCTGAATATGATCCAAATTACTGTAAGCCTCGTTTGTATTGGAATCAAATAACACCGCATGCCTATGGGAGAATGTTCCTCTCTTGACATCCTGCCCAGACATTCTTACAATTTTTCCTTCCGCCAAAATAGAGCCATAAGCAAGCAATTCCGCATCGGCCCATGTTAGCACCTTCTTATCGAAAAAATTAGCTTTTCGTTCCTTTAAGAGCTTATCTATTTGGCGAAGAGGCTTAAACCCTTTTGGCACTGAAATTAAGGCGTTTGCTACTTTTTTCAGTGTTTCTTCTGATATAGATGTATCCGGCGATTGATCAAAGTCTTCCAATTTTGATCTCCTCAAAAAGTCCCATTCAGCCTCTATTTTCTGAGGAGTATATGGCAAAGGTTTTTGCTTTACCTCATCAAGTCTATCCTGAAGTTGCTTTTTAAACTCAACATCTAAAGCCTTCGCACGATCTTCCGTAATATCCCCATTCTGAATCAATTGCTTAACATAAACCTCTCTAGGATTTGCATGTTTTGCAATCAAACTATAGAGTTTGGGTTGAGTGAATTTTGGTTCGTCACTCTCGTTATGGCCGTGCCTTCTATAGCACAGCAGATCAATGAAAAAATCTCTTTTAAATTTCTGTCTATATTCAACAGCTAATTCGGCAGCAAAAGCTACTGCTTCAGCGTCATCACCATTCACATGGAGTACAGGTGCGTCTACAATTTTGGCAAGTTCGGTACAATAAATACTCGACCTTGCATCATCATAGTCAGTCGTAAAACCCACTTGATTGTTAATGACAAAATGTATGGTCCCACCAGTTCGGTAACCATCCAATAAGGACATCTGTATACATTCATAAACAATTCCTTGACCAGCAACAGCCGCATCTCCGTGAATTAAAACCGGGATAGCTTTAGTTTCGTCTCCGCGGTACTCATCATCGATTTGAGCTCTGGTATATCCCAGAACAACTGGATCTACTGCCTCGAGATGAGAAGGATTTGGTGCTAACTTAACGTATATCTCCTTACCTGAAGGTGTCTGCATTTGACTTGAGTACCCAAGATGATATTTCACATCGCCATCGCCCATTGTAAGATCTATATCGACATTACCTTCAAATTCCGCAAAAATTTGCTCGTAAGTCTTACCCATGATATTGGCAAGGACATTTAACCGTCCTCTGTGTGCCATTCCTATGATAACCTCTTCTGCACCAGATTCCGCTCCTTTATTTATGATGGTATCCAATGCGGCAATGGTATTTTCTCCACCTTCCAAGGAAAACCTTTTTTGTCCCAAGAATTTTGTGTGTAGAAAATTTTCAAAAACTACAGCCTCATTAAGCTTTAGTAGAATACGCTTTTTCTCATCCAGCGTGTGACTGATGTTAGCCCCTTCTGATTCGACTTTCTCTTTAAACCAATTGAAAATTTCCGAATCTCGAATGTGATTATATTCATAACCAATGCTACCCAAGTAAACCTTCTCAAGCTTTTGAACAATCGCTTTCAATCGCGTTTTACCAAGACCGACCTCAGCTCCGATCTCAAACTCTTCATTCAAATCATCTTTTGACAATCCGAAATTCTCGAGATCCAATCTAACATTATGTTGTCGCCTTTCTCGTACCGGATTCGTATTTGACTTTAAATGAGCACGTGACCGATGTGCGTAAATTAAATTACGGACTAAAATTTCTTTGTGACCCTCTGATATTACAGACGGTTTGCTGTTCGCATTTTCGCCATATTTTTGAAGAGAGAATTCAAATCCTTGAAAGAATTTTTGCCAAGAATCATCTACACTTGTAGGATCGATTTTATAAGATTCATATAGATCGTCTATATAACTTACATCAGCATTGGCTATATACGAGTAATTGTCCATAAATGGGTCTTTTTTTCCGACATCAAAGCTATCTCATAAGTGTCTAAGATAAAAACTGCTTATCCGACTTAACAAATATTCCGTTTTTTAACCTTATCAATCAAACCAAAAGAATGTTTACGGATAAATAGATTATCTTTGCGCTCTTTTAATTAAACTTTGAATGGACGCGTTCCATAAACAAAACAATCAATGGCTGTAAAGATTAGATTATCACGTCGAGGACGTAAAAAACAAGCAATGTATGATGTAGTCATTGCTGACGCTAGATCACCACGAGACGGTCGATTTATTGAAAAATTAGGTACTTATAACCCTAATACAAATCCAGCTACCATCAAACTTGATGATGAGAAAACTTTGTCATGGGTTATGACAGGTGCTCAACCAACGGATACTGTTAGAGCTATTTTGTCTTATCGTGGCATAATGTTTAAAAAACATTTGCAAGTAGGAGTAAACAAAGGTGCTATTACTCAAGACGAAGCTGATGCTAAATTCGAGCAATGGTTGGAAGGTAAAACTTCACAAATCCAAGGTAAACTGGACAACTTGGCGGAGACAAAAGCGAGTCAAACTAAGTCAAAGCTAGAGGCTGAAGCTAAAGTGAACCAAGCACGTCTTGAAGCTATTTTGGCTAAAAGAAAAGTTGCTGACGATGCTCTTGCTGCTGATGTTGCTGCGGCCAATGCTGACAAAGCAGAAACTGCAATGGCGGAAGAAGCGGAAGAAGCAGTAGTGGAAGCAAAGGCTTCTGATGCTTCAGAAGGTGACAAAAAAGACGCATAATAGATTATGGGATTTGACGATTGCTATGAATTAGGCAATGTGATCAAAACACATGGTTTGAATGGGGAAATTAGCATTCTATTAGATGTGGACGACCCATCACAATACACAGAATTGGAATCAGTATTCGTTAGTATAAACGAAAAACTGGTTCCTTTTTTTGTTGAATCTATTCATCTTCAAAAAGAAAATAAAGCATTATTGGCATTAGAAGACGTAGAGGATATAGATGCAGCAAAAGAGCTTGTTGGTCGGAAACTTTTTTTACCGTTAACATTCCTTCCAAACCTAAGTGCTGGCCAATATTATTTTCATGAACTGACAGGATTTGAAGTTCATGATGGGGACACGTTTATTGGTACCGTCGCTACTATATATGAACTCCCACAAAACAATCTTCTTGCCATCGATCATGATGGAATAGAGATTCTGGTTCCTTTGTCTGATGGTATCATACAATCTGTTGACCTTAATAGTAAGAAAATAATTACAAATCTCCCGGATGGATTGATCGACGTATATAAAGATCAATAGATTTTAAACCTCAATATTGTGCGATTAGACATTATTACCTGCCTACCAGAATTATTCGACGGCCCGCTCAATCAGAGCATTGTCAAACGCGCTCAACAAAAAAAAATAGTAGAAATAAATATTCATAATTTAAGGGACTACAGTACCTTAAAACACAAAAACGTTGACGATTATTCTTTTGGTGGTGGAGCCGGAATGGTTTTAATGATCGAGCCAATAGAATCTTGTCTCAACTATATAAAATCCAAGAACGAGTATAAAGAGACGATCTACCTTTCTCCTGATGGCGAAACATTAAACCAAAAGTTAGCCAATCGATTATCCTTGACCGAAAACATGATCCTATTGTGCGGCCACTATAAAGGAATTGACCAAAGAGTCCGTGACCACTTGATTACACGCGAAATCAGCATTGGAGACTATGTTCTTTCTGGTGGTGAATTAGCCGCTATGGTTCTCGCTGATGCCTTAATAAGATTAGTGCCCGGTGTATTGAATGATGAATCATCTGCCTTGACCGATTCTTTCCAGGATGACTTACTTGCGCCACCAGTGTATACACGCCCAGCAGATTACAAGGGCTGGAAAGTGCCAGAAGTGCTCACCTCTGGACATGAGGCCAATGTCGAAAAATGGAGACATGAGCAAGCGGTAGCAAGAACTAAAAAACTACGCCCAGACCTGCTTGAATAGCCGATTTAGTAAGCGCTCTACTTAAATCCCCTTAAGTAAATCATCGATGTTTAGCCACTTTAATTGGTAATATCTCCATGTGCACCCATTTGCATTGTAATCGACAATAATTTGATGAATTTCTTGAATCAAAGAATTAAGAACCTAAATCCGGCAATAAAAAGACCGGTTATATAAAGAACTAATCAGTAATAATACCAGCGATAAATTTGAAACGCAAAGCCATCGCGATTAGGCAATTTCTGAAATCCTAGGAACTTTGAGCAAACCTCAAAAATTGCCTTTTAATTTTTTATCCTTCTTCATCTAGCGATGAAAACCAGCAGAAACCTCGACAAACGCGTCATCATTTTTTTATTTAATCACGCCTTTTGCCTGCCAACAAAAAGATAAAAGCATAACAGAGCAAACTATTTCAAGCTTTAGGAAAAGAATAATAGGTTTTGATCCGAGCACAAGCTGTTTGTTATGATTATACAAATGCTCAAATTGGCTATTATGAAAATTTTCCCGTTACTTTTTGATTTTACTTTTTCAACTGGAAATAAATTATCTATATTTGCCTTCTTTTTGAAGGAAAAGGAAAAAGTCAAAGACATGAGCAATTTATTGAGATTTGTAGAAGAAGATTTGATGGCATCAAAAACCGAGCAGCCTGCTTTCGGTCCTGGTGATACAATCAATGTTCATTATAAAATAAAGGAAGGTGCTAAGGAGCGTATTCAGCAATTCCAAGGTACTGTAATGCAGATAAGAAACGTCAACAGTACTGGTGAGACATTCACTGTAAGAAAAGTATCAAGTGGTGTGGCTGTAGAAAGAATATTTCCCGTAATGTCTCAAAACATCGATAAAATCGAAGTAATGAGAAAGGGTAAGGTTAGAAGAGCTAAATTATTTTACTTAAGAGGTAGAAAAGGTAAAGCTGCTAGAATTAAGGAGAAATTATAATAGTTAGTTGTGTAAAAGATTAAAATCCTGTCCATATCGGTCAGGATTTTTTTTGTTTTAACCCTTCTCATTCTGCCTTATTGTCAGTCTAAAGATTAAATTAACTTCGTAGTACAATCTTTGCGTAATACTAGAAATGAAAATAAATTTTCATAAATATCAAGGCACTGGAAACGACTTTATTCTCATAGACGATAGAAGCCTCCAATTCCCAGCGGACAACTTAAAACTCATCTCTCGTTTGTGCGATAGAAAGTTTGGAATAGGGGCAGATGGGTTAATGCTCATTAGAGCACATCATAAAGTAGACTTTACGATGATTTTTTTTAATCCTGATGGAAGTAAGAGTTTATGTGGAAATGGAAGCCGATGTGCAATGGCATTTGCCACTGAGCTAGGAATAGTCGATACACATATGCAATTCGAAACCACAGATGGGGTTCACGATGGGTTTCGGAAAGAGGGAATATATCATTTCCACTTGCATGATGTCAAAAAGGTGACTGTTTCAAATAGACAATATTTTATTGATACAGGCTCACCTCATCATGTCGAATGGGTAAACGACTTGAATAATTTTAATCTCTTAGAGGAAGGGGAGAAGATCAGATACAGCCATGTTTATCTGCCATCAGGCACTAATGTGAACTTTATAGAAAAGGCTCCCGACAAAATTAAAGTAAGGACATATGAGCGAGGTGTAGAAAACGAAACACTCAGCTGTGGAACGGGAGTAACAGCCTGTGCTATAGTCGCTGGACTTGAAGGTTACCAAAGCCCAGTTGCTATTGAAACTAAAGGAGGAAAACTTCAAGTTTCATTTACAAAAGTGGATGCTCAACATTTCAAAGATATTTATCTTGCAGGTCCTGCAGAAAAGGTATTTGAGGGGATTTTTGATGTGTATTCCGAATAATCATAAAGATAGAAATTAATATATAATGCTTGATTTTATAAATAAAGGGATTGCCAAGGTGTTTGGCACCAAATCGGCCAGAGATTTGAAAGAGGTAACTCCATATGTGGAGAAGATAAATACTGTATTTAATACGCTTTCAAATATTTCTGATGATCAATTAAGGGGTAAAACTGATGAGTTGAGAAATACGATCAACGAGCACCTTAAAAAGATTGACACTCAGCTTGCCGACCTTCATGAAGAAATAGACCAGAATAACGCTCTTGATATTTCTGCAAAAGAAGAAATCTTCAATCAGATTGATAAGCTAGAGTCAGACAGAGATGAGGAGTTAGAAGTCGTGCTTTTGGAATTACTTCCAACAGCGTTTGCTGTTGTCAAAGAAACAGCTCGAAGACTTGCCGAAAATAAGCAATTACAAGTGGAAGCGACTATTTGGGACAGAGAACTTTCTGCAAAAAAACCTCATGTTGAAATCAAAGGTGATACGGCTATATGGCATAATAAATGGGATGCTGCAGGAACACCCGTAGAATGGAATATGGTCCATTATGATGTTCAACTTATCGGAGGTGTCGTTCTCCATCAAGGTAAAATTTCTGAGATGACCACTGGGGAAGGTAAGACACTTGTCGCTACACTCCCAGCATACCTCAATGCCCTTGCGGGAAGAGGCGTTCATATCGTAACCGTGAATGACTACCTATCGAAAAGAGATTCAGAATGGAATGCACCAATTTTTGAGTTTCATGGGTTAAGAGTTGATTGTATTGACAAGCATCATCCCAACTCCCCAGAGCGAAGAAATGCATATATGGCAGATATCACCTATGGAACAAATAATGAGTTCGGGTTCGACTATTTGCGAGATAATATGACCAGAAACCCTGAAGAACTTGTTCAGAAAAAACACCATTACGCAATGGTCGATGAAGTTGATTCGGTGTTAATTGATGATGCCAGAACACCATTGATTATTTCAGGCCCAGTCCCTAAAGGTGATGAACATGAGTTTTACGAACTGAAACCACGGATTGCGAAACTTGTTGATGCTCAAAGAAAATTAGTTTCAAATTATTTGATCTCTGCCAAAAAAGCCATGAAAGAAGGTAAAGAGGCTGATGCAGGGCTCCCGCTCTTCCGAGCTTTTCGTGGACTACCAAAGAATAAGCCTTTAATCAAATTTTTAAGTGAAACTGGCATAAGAGCCGCACTACAAAAAACAGAGAATTTCTATCTTCAGGATAATCAGAAAATGATGCCTGATGCAGACGATCCTTTGTACTTCACCATTGATGAGAAAAATAACAGCATCGACCTTACGGAAAAGGGTATTGACCTTATTACGGGTGAAGGAGAAGATACCAGTTTCTTTATTCTTCCCGATATTGGTGCGGAAATCGCCAACCTTGAAAAAGAGACTATCGAAGAAGAGGAAAAGCTTCAAAGGAAGGACAAAGTCATTCAGGATTACAGTATTAAAGCACAGCGAATTCATTCTGTAAATCAACTGCTTCGGGCCTATTGTCTATATGAAAAAGATACAGAGTATATCGTCGTTGATGACAAGGTGAAAATTGTGGATGAGCAGACCGGACGTGTAATGGAAGGTCGGCGATATTCTGATGGTTTACACCAGTCTATTGAAGCCAAGGAAAATGTAAAGGTCGAAGATGCAACACAGACTTATGCTACGATAACACTTCAAAACTATTTCCGAATGTACCATAAGCTTGCAGGCATGACTGGTACAGCGGAAACTGAAGCTGGTGAACTATGGGACATCTATAAATTAGATGTGGTAGTTATTCCAACCAATAGACCTATTCAACGAGATGATAGGGAAGACTATGTTTACAAGACCATACGAGAAAAATTCAATGCTGTTGTCGAAGAGGTAGTAGAAATGCGGACCTTGGGAAGGCCTGTTTTAGTCGGTACGACTTCAGTTGAAATCTCTGAGCTCCTAAGCAGAATGCTTAGCATGAAAAACATACAGCATCAAGTACTTAATGCAAAGCAGCATGCAAAAGAAGCTGATGTCATCGCGGAAGCAGGTAAACCCGGAACGGTAACTATTGCGACCAACATGGCGGGGCGTGGTACAGATATAAAACTTACGGATGAAGCCAAGGCCTCTGGAGGCTTAGCTATTGTAGGAACAGAGCGTCATGAATCCAGAAGAGTGGATCGTCAATTAAGAGGGCGTTCCGGGCGTCAAGGAGATCCGGGCTCCTCTCAGTTCTTCGTTTCGCTAGAGGATAACCTTATGCGCCTTTTTAGCTCTGACAGAGTCGCTAAAGTCATGGATCGCTTAGGATTAAAAGAGGGTGAAGTCATTCAACATAGCATGATTACCAAATCTATTGAGCGAGCACAGAAAAAAGTAGAAGAGAATAACTTCGCCACTAGAAAAAGACTTTTGGAATATGATGATGTTATGAACTCACAACGTGAGGTCATTTATAAGCGTCGTAAAAATGCCTTGTATGGCGAGCGATTAGAGCTCGATATCATGAGTATGCTCTTTGAGACATGCGAAGACCTTGTGCTAAATGCTAAAGGTGCAAATGATCTTGATAGCCTAAAACTTAATACAATTAGCGTATTAGGAATGGATTTCGCCATTGAAAAAGAGGACTTTGAAAAATTTGACGAAGGTAGGCTTACTCAAATGCTTTATGATTTAGCGCTTGAAACCTATCATCGTAAAAACACCAACATCTCTCAGAAAGCGCTACCTCTATTAACGCAGATTCATCAACAAAGAGGTGCAACGGTAGACTTTATTAGAGTTCCGTTCACTGATGGAAAAAAACTCATTGAAGTAGCTGCCCCGCTTGAGAAGTCCGTAAAAAGTGAAGGTGCGGAAATGATCCAGTCTATGGAAAAAATGATCACATTAGCGATTATAGATCAGACTTGGAAAGAACACCTCCGAGATATGGACGACTTAAAGCAGTCAGTACAAAATGCTGTCTACGAGCAAAAGGATCCATTGATCATCTACAAGTTTGAGGGATTCGAACTGTTCAAGATCTTTATTGGAAAAGTTAATGAAGAATGTATTTCCTTTTTAATGAAAGCCTCAATTCCTGTACAAAAGGCCGAAGAAGTACAGGAAGCAAAACAACATCGCCAAGCAAAAGATTACAAAGAATCGAAAGAAGAGAGTGGCTCATTACTTAATAGAGGGCAATCCAATAGACCACCAGTAGAGAAAACAGAACCTGCGAAAACAATGAAAATTGCAAGTAGAAATCAGCGCGTCTCTGTACAGTATCCTGATGGGAGTGTAAAGAAAGATGTTAAATTCAAACAAGTAGAAGACGATATCAAAAACAATAAATGCGTATTGATCGAATCATAATTGCTTTTATAATACTGAGCGCAGGTTGCAAGCCTGCGCAAGTGACCACTTCGACAGTCAGCGCGCCGTACAGGGAAGATTTGTCTGTACATCGAATGACATTGGAGGCTACACTGGATGAAGTCAAAAATGAGGAACCTAAGAAAATCAACCCCTCCCCAGCGCCTTTAACTGGTCATATCAAAGCTGAAATAGACAGTGTGAATATATTGATTGCTCAAAGAAATAAATCCCTTGGGTATATAGAAGGCTTTACCATTCAGGTTTATACCGGGCTGGATCGTCAAAAAGCAGATGAAGCTTTGGAACTGGCCTTGTCCCTTGAGACTGAACTATCTCCTGAAATCACCTATCGCCAACCAAGTTACAAGGTGAAAGTTGGGCATTACACGAGCCGCTTGGAAGCACATGAAGTGTTCCAAGCAATCAAGAAATATTTCCCAAATGCACTTATGATTCCAGAGAGAAAAGCGAGATGACAGAGATCATTGAAAAAATAAAAGAATTATCGAATCAGTTTTTCCCTGAAATACAAGGAATCAGACATCACTTGCATGCGCATCCTGAACTTTCTTTTGAAGAATTTGAGACCGCAAATTTTATCGAGTCAAAGCTCAAAGCCTTAGGGTTTACAGAAACTGAAAGGGTGGCTAACACTGGAGTTTCATTTATACTTAAAGGCAATGGACACAGCGAAAAAGTAATTGCACTTAGGGCTGATATTGACGCTTTACCAATTATTGAGGCAAATAAAGTCAGTTATAAATCAACCAATGAAGGTGTGATGCACGCCTGTGGTCACGACGTACATACTTCAAGTCTTCTGGGTGCAATCATGATACTCAAAGCGTTGCAAGATGACCTTGATGGCGACATAAAGATTATCTTTCAACCAGGAGAAGAACGTTTGCCCGGCGGTGCTTCTATGATGATTAAGGAAGGAATCCTTGAAAACCCTAAACCTGCAAGAATTCTCGGGCAGCATGTAATGCCTTTTATTGATTCAGGTAAAGTTGGTTTTCGAAAAGGCATGTACATGGCCAGTGCAGATGAAATTTATTTTACGGTGACTGGTAAAGGTGGCCATGCAGCAATGCCAGAAAACTTGGTAGATCCTGTACTAATCACAAGCCATATAATTGTTGCTCTTCAGCAAATAATCAGTAGAAACTCAAGTCCAAAAATACCTTCCGTGCTCTCCTTTGGTAAAGTCAATGCAAATGGCGCAACCAACGTCATTCCAAATGAGGTAAAAGTAGAAGGCACTTTTAGAACCTATGATGAAGAGTGGCGGGCAGATGCTCACTTAAAAATGAAAAAAATGGCAGAAGGCATAGCTGAAGCTATGGGCGCCAAATGTGATTTCGATGTTCGCAAGGGATATCCGCATCTCAAAAACCATCCAGAATACACTCAAAGCAACATCGATGCTGCCAAACTCTACCTTGGCGAGGATAACGTAGAGGAAATAGACTTATGGCTTGCTGGTGAAGACTTTGCCTTTTACTCTCATCACGTTGACGCTTGCTTTTATCGATTAGGCACGAGAAATGAATCGAAAGGAATTATCTCTGGCGTACACACACCAACTTTTGATATTGATGAAGATGCGCTTAAAATTGGAATGGGTCTAATGGCTTGGTTAGCTATCAACGAGCTTAAACAGTAAGAAACCGAATAAGAAAGACTAATCCAATACTTACAGCAAGACCAAAGAATACTTTCAATAGATCTTTCCCTAGGTCAACGAGTGTTGGGTTTTTAACACCTCCATAAGCGAAGTATTTTATTCCTATTTCTCTACCCGCTAGCAATCCTATGAATACCCATGTCGTGCTCATAGGGATATTATTAAGCTCCTTGAAAAACAATAAAACGATACCATATGTAAGATCTACCAATGTCGCTGATCTTATATCTGAAGTATTCGTCTTCGCCTTTACGATATTTTGAATCGCCCCGCCCTTGGAATAAAAAATATAAGAAAGCAATACAACAAAAACGATGACGGTGGCAATCAACGTAACAAAGTCAATTTGTCGAGGTAGGTAGACATAAATATTAGCAAAATCCTGAATCAGCCATTGAGACCATAAAAAACCTGTCGATAACCATTGTGCTACAGTCCACCATTTAGTCTCTTTTTTCGTTGGTTTAGTTTCCGCAAAATGCTTTTCAAATTTCTTAGCAATGACCATATAAATCAAGATTGCCGCAACAAAAGCCACAAGATAACCCGACATAGATTTCACAACCATGTCGTATAAGTTCTTTGGATTAAAAAAGGTCAGAATCAAAAAAGAAGTACTCACCGGAATCCCAAATCTGGTAATCGTCAAAAGAATCAGTGGCGGAATCAAGAAAGGCCAACCGAACCCCTTTATATCTTCTGGATTATTATATTTCGGATTTTCAAAGCTGTTTTTGATCGGATCTCCAATAAGTCGCCCGTAAGTAACATCCCCGTCATTGACATACCAGCCATAAATCAATACGAATGCTAAAATGGAACCTGCAAATAGAGAAAGCATCCACCAAGGCTTATTTTCATTGGAACTGAGAAAAGTGCCTAACGTCTGTATAACATCATTTCCCACCACCGAGTATGCTGCGAGTAAAAAACCCACATACATTACTATTTCTAATTCACCCATCTAGAGTATTTACTTTCATGTTTGGGCCACAAATAAAGAATATGCAAAGGTTATTCTTCAAAAATGATCAATTTTATTCTCGTTATTAAAGATATGATAACATCCAGTTAATATTGCCTAAACTTTTTCAATATCAATAGAATATTAACCTCGACATCCCCAATGTTAACAATTCAATCATAATTATCAGCAGTAAGAGCTCCAATAAATACCTAATTTTGTAGACTGTACGATAATGACGATTAAAACGCGAGACATAAAGGACACTACCATAAATTCGAAGAATTTGTGGGCACAAATAGGGCGTCTTGTAGCCATAGTGCTCAGCATATTTGCTTTCTTATTTGCGATTCAATTAATGAGCGGCTCTTTGGCAGTTATTGGTAAAGGTTTCGCCAAAGAAATTGTCTATGCCACGTCAAACCCATTCATTGGATTATTCATTGGTCTTTTAGCCACCGCAATATTACAAAGCAGCTCTACTACCACTTCGATGACCGTCGCTGCAGTAGCCGTTGGAGCAATCTCCCTACAAGGAGCAATCCCAATTATCATGGGAGCCAACTTAGGCACTACGATTACGAGCACTATCGTTTCTTTAAGTTTTGTCACGAAGACCAAGGAGTTTGAAAAAGCATTTGCCGCTGGTACGGTACATGACTTCTTTAATATTCTGATCATCATAATCCTGTTTCCATTAGAGTATTATTATGGTTTGCTTTCTTCAGTAAGTTCACAAATAGCCTCATTAATCAATACAGAAAATGGTAGCTCCATTTCCTCCAAATTGTTCATTTATAACCTGTTCGATGTAGCGCAAAATTTCATGATATCCTCCATCGGTGCGTTGATATCACTTGCGCTAGCCATCATTTTAATATTCGCCATTGTTAAAATGATTTCTAACCTACTTTATGACCAATTGATTGGTAACAGCAGAAACAAGTTTAAATCTTTTGTTTTCAACACGCGGTTGCGCTCTTTCGGTTTTGGCTTTCTTTTTACATCAATCATCCAAAGCAGTAGTTTAACCACTTCGCTGATAGTGCCACTTGCTGCGACTAAAAAAATTCATTTAAAGAGAGCGTTTCAATTTGTTTTAGGTGCAAATTTAGGCACAACCATTACTGCTTTGATCGCTGCATCATTCAAGAGTGAAGCAGCCATTAGCCTCGCAATAGCACATTTTATGTTCAATTTAGTAGGTGTCGTTTTATTCCTCTTCGTCCCATTTCTTTCAAAACTCCCGACATATTTCGCGAATGCACTCGCTGCTCTTGCTGTAAAATACCGTTGGACTGCCTTCGTTTATATTCTTGTCGTCTTTTTTTTACTACCATTCACACTCATCTATTTCAGCAATAAGCAAGAGCTTAGCTACAATAAGCTAGATCATCAGGAGCAGATCATCAAGACAATTAATAATCAAATAAAATACTAGTCTTAATTATTTAAATTCGTGTGGAATTAAAGATGATTCATGTCTCTTATAAACAACGTTATTGATCACATTACCGAATATCTTAAGATTAAAGGTGAAAAACTAAAGCTTGACATTATAGCCAGCGTGTCCAAAATAATGGCCTATGCAATCTCTTTCATCCTTATTCTACTTGTTGGTTTTTTCTTTTTAGTTTTTGCGTCTATTACCATCGGGGCAATGATTAATGAAGCACTAGAAAGCTCCTATATTGGATATTTAATTATCAGTGGGTTTTATTTCCTTATGCTCATCATTCTCTTTTTGCTTTTGAGAACTAAAAAGGTTCAAAACTTAATAGAAAAATTACTTATGCAGATTAACGATCCAGAATCATGAGTAGAACGAAAGCATGGCAAAAAAAGATGGATGAACTTTCTGCCAAGGAGAAAAGCCTGCGAAAAGATCTCGAATTCGATAGTACAAAATTAGAGAAACGCGGATTAATTGTTTTGGGAATAGCTGGGATCGTCGCTATAGCTATCATTGGCGCATTTTCAATAATACCAAAAAAAAAGAAATCGAAAACGGAAAATCAAAACGAAAAAAACTCCAGCCCGATAAAAACGAAGAGTGAATCAAATGGGCGAATGGGCGCATTCATCACGGAAAAAATAATAACATCACTCATCACACTCCTTATAAGTAACTTCCAGAAGCAGAATAGCGCTAACGAGAAACCAACAGACAATTAGCCCAAATCAAAGTCTTCTCGAAACCAACTCAACGAACTTCTTGCATGAGGTATCGCTTGTTGTCTCTATTTAATTACAAAAGAGAGGGTCACCTTAACACTTTTCTTCTACTTTCAAAAAAGCGCTATAGACATTATAGTTTGTTCTAAAGGTTGATTAACGTCTCTCTGCGTCGCATCTTCCCTGCTGGTATACCAAACATCATTTTAAATCTTCTGCAGAAGTAAGCCGTATCCTTATAACCAACCTCTTTGCCTATTTCACGAATACTTTTCTTAGAAGTCCTTAGAAGGTTCACTGCCTCCTCCATCCTCTGATATTCGATATAATCCTGTGGATTTATTCCAGTCAGCATTTTAAAATACTGTCCTACATAATCCTCTGATACATTTGCGACATTGGCCAATATCTTATTCGAAAGATCTTCTCCTAGGTGCTCCTTGATAAAAGTGAAAATATCAATTAACCTAGGATCTTTGAAGTATGTACTGTTCGTAGCAAACTGCTCTACAAATAGATTAAACTTTACGATGTGTCGGATAAGCTCTACAGCTAGTTGCTCCGAAAGCAATTTAATAATTCTGTCTTTCCCTGGATTAGTGGAATTTGACTCCAAGTTGATATCAACAATAAGATTTTTTATCTTATCGTTATTTTCCACTTTAAAGGGAGGAATATCCAGCGAAGCAAAAAAGTTTACTGAGTCAAACGCTTTAGTCTCAAAAGAAACGTAGCAATAATGCTCACCTGAGTCTGGTTCGTGACTATACGGCTTAAGGTATTTTTCTTTATTATTTAAAAAATTATCTTTCGAAAGTCTTGTCGATTCTCCTGAACCATAGGTAATAGATACCTGCCGTCCTCCAGGAACAAAAAACACTTCTCCGCTCTCACAGGTGCCTTTGTCTTTTCCAAAACTTAGTACACCGCGACCTACTAGGATCAGAGAATTTTCGATATCATAGTTATTCTCAATAGTAACTGGCGCAAGAATATTAATATTCCTAGCCTTGATAAAACGAACACTTAATGATTCGATGATACGATTATAGTCTTCCACGAATTGGCTTAATATGATTTTTCTTAGAAAAAGAGGAAAATTGATTTAATTAATTGAATAAATCTAATATAGATTCATTCAATAATCAAATTTCCTTCATCACATTAACGGTATTTTCAAAAAATCTATATTTAGATTATTTTAATAATGCCCTGGAAATAACAATTTTCTGAATTTCGGAAGTCCCCTCATAGATTTGCGTAATTTTCGCATCCCGCATTAAGCGCTCCACATGATATTCTTTCACAAACCCATATCCACCATGTATTTGCACAGCTTCTACAGCATTTTCCATGGCGACACCTGACGCATATAACTTTGCCATTGCCGAAGCTTGTGCATAATCTTGATTCGCATCTTTAAGTTGAGCAGCCCTCAAACACAGCAATCTTGCTGCTTCTGCATTGGTAGCCATATCAGCCAACTTGAATTGAATTGCTTGATGTTTGGCGATCTCTACGCCAAATGCTTTTCTTTCTTGAGCATATTTTAACGAAAATTCTAACGACCCAGAGGCAATCCCTAAGGCCTGAGCCGCGATACCAATTCTACCTCCATTCAGTGCTGACATGGCGAATGTAAATCCAAACCCATCTTCCCCGATCCTATTTTCTTTTGGAACCTTAACATCAGTAAACATTAAAGAATGTGTGTCCGAACCTCTGATACCTAGCTTATCTTCCTTTTTACCAACCACGAAACCTTCTGAATCACGCTCTACAATCAGACAGTTAATCCCTTTATGTTTCTTTTCAACATCCGTCTGAGCTATCACTAGATATATAGACGCTGTATTCCCATTTGTAATCCAGTTCTTCGTGCCATTAAGCAAGTAGTGATCTCCTTTATCTTCTGCTGTAGTTCGCTGTGATGTAGCATCCGAACCTGCTTCTGGCTCGGACAAACAAAAAGCACCAATGACTTCTCCTTTCGCTAAAGGCACTAAGTACTTTTGTTTTTGTTCTTCGGTACCGAATTTTTCAAGTCCCCAACAAACTAAAGAGTTGTTAACCGACATACAAACAGAGGCTGACGCATCGATTTTAGAGATTTCCTCCATGGCCAATACATACGAGACAGTATCCATACCGCCTCCACCATATTTTGGATCCACCATCATGCCCATGAAACCTAGCTCACCCATCATCTTTACTTGCTCTTTCGGGAATCGCTGCTCATTATCTCTTTCAATCACTCCGGGTAATAGCTCTTTTTGGGCAAAGTCTCTGGCCGCATCTCTTACTGCAATTTGCTCTTCTGTTAAATCGAAACTCATGTTTATCGTAGGGTTTTGAATTGTTTATTTCAACGACACGAAGTTAATCGATTTTGTTATGCATGCATACTAAATATTCTGATATTTGCATACCAATTAGTTAATACGCTGAAATCCCAACTCATATTAAAGGATAAATCAAACGATTTATGTTCAACCCCGAACCACAGCCAAACACATTGTGTTAATATAAAATCAAACTAAATCAAATGAGTTCACTCTTTTCATGCGGTCCTCATGACTAGCGGACATAAAATTGTTAAATTTAATTATTATAATATTCTATTATGGACGATAACGGTCAATTAAAAGCACCATTATATCTCTTATTTCTAGGAGTTATGGCGTTATTGTTTTTTGCTGTCGGTATGTTATTTCCTACAGAGCCGCACGATGATACCATTAACGTTGAAAATAAACCTTTATCAACAGATGGTACAATTGAAGAAATAGTAAAAGAAGGATATCACGCCGAAGAATCGCCTCAAGAGGACATGAGCATTGATAGTATGAGTCAGGAGGAAATTGAACTGAGTGATGATAACGTTGTAAATAAAAAACGAAACGAAACGCTCAAATCAACGGAACCGTATCTTCCTAGTTCAAAGACCAACATTTCAGCATATTTTGACGCTATTTGGGAAGACTATAAAGACAAAATCATAACCCAACTCCCCATTGGCAAGTCAAGATCCGATCTCATTATCCGCTATTACAAACACCCAAAAGATGGAGACAGAATAAAAACACTCAAGACATTAAGGGTATATATCCACGAACGACCTATTAATAAGGTCATGCTACCCTATGAGTCAAACGCTGTGTTCTATGGAGACAGTGTCGCTACTGATGATCTACAGCTTACGATATACAAACTGGTTAACGCTGGTTTTCCTATTAAAAAAGTCAGCTTATCAGCGTATCATGACAGCTGGAAAACTCAAGCTATTGAAATAGGAACTGATACTACCATCATGGACAGAGCCATATTGTCTTTAGATGAAATTTCTTCGCTTCACTAAAAACAATTAATTTTAAATTAATACATTGCACTTAACTAAAAAGCAAAATAGAACGTTTTGCTAGCAAAGTATAGCACAAAGAAATCGAATGCGCATCTCCCTTTTATCTGCCTTGATCGCTTTATCTAGTCTTGGGTTTTCTCAAGAGTCAGTTCTCGAAAAATTGTCCACCTATATAAAGTTCAGACCACAGGAAAAAGTTTACCTCCATACTAATAAAGACATTTACTCGCCGGGAGAGACTATCTGGTTCAAACAGTACCATTTCGATGGATATACCTCAAAACCTTCCCTATTAAGTCAAGTCCTTTATGTGGATGTCGTAAATGGCACAGGCGCAATCTATGGGGGGGTGAAAGTCAACTTAACCTCCGATGAAGGGGGATCCATTGATCTACCAGACACCATAAAGAATGACACCTATTATCTACGCGCTTACACTTCCTACCAGCTCAACTTTGAGAATGGTTTAATATTTAGAAAACCTTTCAAAATAATCAACGAATTAAAGGATCCTTTGCTCAATGAAGAGACCACTGAAATCATCCCCTTCAATATCCAATTTTTCCCCGAAGGTGGGCATCTAATTGATGGCTTGGTTAATAACATTGGATTTAAATCTATTAACCAATATGGCCTTAGTGCACAAATAGAAGGGAAGATTTTAAACCAAAATGGAGAAACGATCACCTCTTTTTCAAGTGGACATGCAGGAATTGGAAGTTTCAAATTGATACCAAATATTAATCAACGCTATACGGCATCCATTATTTACCGCAATCTTCTTTTTGAATTTCCAATTCCAGAAATTGAAACAAATGGTCCACTGCTGAATGTCACGATGAATTTGAAGACCATCGCTGTAAAGGTCTTTGCTAAAGATTATAACCTGACTGATCATTACGTACTGGGATACCAAAATGGGAGTATTTTTCTAAATACTAAAACCCCTGAAAACAAAGAATATATTTATGCCAAATTTGGTGTTGAAAACCTAAAGACCGGCATTGCTCATTTCACATTATTCAACGCCATTGATCAGCCTATCGCAGAAAGAATATGTTTTGTTAAAAATGGCGCCATAAAAGAAATCGCTTTTTCTATTGAAAACGAAGTGTCCACTAAATCCAAGGTAAGCGCAAAAACCAATCAAATAGATCAGTCAGATAAGCTAGTCAATGCATCAGTGACTGTATATGATTTCGGACTGAAAAATGAATATGCGAATAACATTGTAAGTGATTCCTATTTGAGTAGCGACCTCAAGGGATATGTCGAGGATCCATACTATTATTTTCAAAATCTGGATGAAGATAGGTTCCGCGAATTAGATAATCTGATGCTGACGCAAGGATGGACAAGATTCCAATGGCACGAGGTACTTCGCGATACGCTCTCCCCTATCAATTATTTCCTTGAACAATCACCAACAGTCAAAGGGCAGTTGTTTAATTATTGGAACAGAAGTAAAACAAGAGAAGGAATGGTTTCACTGTTCATATTAGAAGCTCCTTTGGTCAATATCGAAACTCAATCCTCGCCGGAAGGGTATTTTCAATTTGGCAGTTTAGATTTTGGTGACTCAGTGAACCTTATTATACAAGCGAATAAAATCGGAAAGAAAGCCCAAAAAAATCGCAAAAAAGAAAATAACGACAATTACTATATTGACATAAAAGATATACCTCGACCAATTATTGCAAAAAATGTTTTATTAATCAATGAAGTTTGGGACGACATTGTATTAAGGGCTCAGGAACTAGAAGAAAGATATCGTCAGATAGAGCGTTCTTTTAATGATGATGTCATCATTTTAGAAGCATTTGAGATTCTAAGCAAGAAAGATCAATATGCTACGGGGATTGGAAACCAAGCGCTTATTTATAATAAACCAACCAGAAGGTACGAACTCGATTCTATGGATTATGATCCACGCCTTGGTGCGATCAACATGCAAGACTTGATTAGTAGTTTACAGATTCCAGGTTTTTCAAGCGGGAATTTATCTAGTCGCGGTGCATCCACCTTCACCGGAAGCAATCAGGTAGCTTTCTTCTACAATGGAAGTCAAGTAGACCAAGATTTTGTCCTTAATGATCTGTCGCCTGGTGATGTAGGCACGATAGATTATTTTACAGGAAATCAAGCCTCCATCTTTGGGGGCTTAGGTGCCTCGGGGGTTATAGCTATTTACCCTAGGTCAAAAGGTTCTTCTTCCACGACATTGGAAATTGTTGGTGTTACTAACATGAAGTTCATAGGTTTTAATGAAGTCAAAGAATTTTACCAGGCATCAATAGAACCTGAAACAAAACCAGATTACAGAAGAGCATTGTATTGGACACCAAAGGTGAATATCGATGAACAAGGACAAGCACTGGTCAATTTTAATACCTCTGACGCAAAAGGGGAATTTATTATTGAAATTCAGGGGATGAATGATCTTGGGCAACCCGTCTACGGCCAAAAGGTCTTTTATATAACGAAATAGTTGTCGTTAAAGTAAGTTAAATACCGCCTACAGGTCATTTTTTTGACCGTATTTTGAGTGTGCGCTTATACATATTATCCATATTCCTACTTTTCGTAAATGCTGCTCAGAGCCAAGGTCAACTTCATGGCAGCTTACTTGATTCCACTACAAATGAAATCATCCCATTCGCTCATATAAGAAACGTTACCCTTCAAGTAATGACCGTGAGCGATCATTTAGGCAAGTTTCAAATAGTCGCCAATGTTCAGGATACCGTTATCTTTTCAAGTGTTGGTTATCAAAGACTGGGTTGGATCGTAAAGGAAGACTACTTCCATCGTGAAAAGACTTACCGCCTACCCATAGATACTATTCTCCTCAAAGATGTTACGATCAACTCGATGCTTACAGAAGAGAGATTTAAGAAAGCCATTTTGAATTATGAACCAGAAGATAATGGCTTTTGGTACCATGGCATGGAAACTCCTAAACCTGATAACGACCCAACATTATCGGAAAATTTCATGAAGCACCCATTGGCCTTTGTCGCTCATCCACTCTCCGCTTTCTATTATCGGTTTAGTAAGCAAGAAAAAGAAAAAAGAAAATATCATCAAGTATCACAACAATCATCTATTAAAGAAAGAGTGGGTAAGAAATTTACCCGTACCTGGGTGACAGAAGTGACCGCTTTGACCGGTGACGAGCTAACCAATTTTATTGCTTACTGCGATTTCTCACTAGACTACTTGGATAATACGCCCTTCTACATCATTCAAGAAGATATGTTAGCACTTTTACCCAAGTTCAAAAAGAACTATAAAAGCTAGCGCGTTCTAAAGTGATTGGGTCATATGACGTCTAAGCTACATTTTTCCTAAATAACGAATCAAAGGATAAGGGTTTTCGTTGTTAAGGGCATCTATGCAAAATCGCGATACCTTATTTTTCCTTCCAGATATTTCTGGCTTTACTTCCTTCGTAAACAACGTAGATATATCACATTCGAAACACATCATTGCCGAATTACTTGAGGCTGTAATGTCAAAAAACAAATTAAAATTTGACTTGGGTGAAATTGAAGGTGATGCACTCTTTTACTACAGTAAAAATAATTTACCCAGTTTTGATCAGGTCTTGGCTCAAGCCAAAGAGATGTTTCTCGCTTTTCACCAACAATTATTATTGTATGACAATAGAAGAATATGCAATTGTGGAGCCTGCTCCTCTGCGGTCAACCTTTCTTTAAAATTCATTATTCATTACGGCGAAAGTGAACTAATATCAATAGGCGGAAGGAACCTTAAGCCATTTGGCAAAGATGTCATACTTGCCCATCGATTATTAAAAAACACGTTACCAACGAGAGAGTATATACTTTTTACCGATACAGTAGAAAAAGAAAATATGCCAAGCTGGTTTACTACACAGCGAACAACCGAAACCATTGATGGAGAGCAAGTAAAGATTTACTATGCTGATATCAACTCGTTACTCAATGAAGTACCTGAAATCCCTGAACTACAATCAAACCACCGAGCACCGAATCCAATAATTGTTGAGGGGTATTTAGATGCTAAACCAGAAGACATTTACGAACTCCTCAGCAACATGGACTTAAGAGAACTGTGGAATAAAAAAGTGGATAAACTTGAATACAATAAAGATCGAATTAACAGAATTGGAGATAAGCACTTATGTGTAATCGATGGGAGAACCCTTGAATTTGAAACTTTGACAGAAAATTTTGGGAATAAATCTCTTGTCTATGGAGAAGTCACTAAAAATATCCCGGTTGTCAAAACAATGACCAATTACTTCATCCTTCAAAAGAAAGGTGAGCAAACATTTCTGAGAATTGAGTCTCACTTTAAACCACTTCCTATCATTGGCTTTTTACTCACTCCTTTCATTCGAAAAATGGTAAAAAAAGAGTTTGAAGAAACGATCAATCAGTTAAAAACTGTGGCGCAAACAAACTTTCTGATACCTGCAGCTCCTTTATAGTAGAAAGAAGACATAAAAAAACCCACCAAAGAGTGAGTTAAAATTCTTGACGGTTCATGCGTTAATTAACTCCCGCAACCCACGCAATCAATTTCACTATTCATGGGTCTAGTCCCGTTTAATTTCATCTTAAGACTATGGATTTTGTCTTTTAAATCCATGTCTTGAAACATGTCACCTGTCAATTGTCCTTCCAATTGTTTGATTTCACTTTGAATTTGTTCAGCAGTCATTTGCATTAGGTATTTTGTATTAGCAGTAAGGGATCTAAGATTATATACTACAATATAATAAAGGAAACAGTTCAATCAAGAAAATTATTATTGAACATTGATGATTTTTTAAAAATCTTCAAAAAACAGGGTAAAACTGTTAATTTATTTGGCAAACTTCTTCAAATAAGACGGGGATACCACGCCGTACGACTTCTAGCTTAAAGCATCTAGTTTGGGATAACACACTTCACCTCTATATTATTGGGCAATTATTTTCATACACGACCGTTTCTACTGCATATAGTCTTTTTACATAACCACTAATAATATGGAATTGAAAAAAAATCCAAAGTATGATCTTGAAAACAAAAGACCACTTTTCTTATCGATAGGGTTAGTTGTCGCATTATTTTGCGTGACAATAGCATTTAATTGGCGCTCAGAATATGACCCTTTAGTCATACAACCAAGAGAAACTGATTTTGATGAGATGCCTATCATTTTCAATACCAAAATAGAAGCTCCAAAGCCCGTATTAAAAAAGAAGAAAGTAAAAGTGATTAAGCCAGATATATCAACGAGACTCGTTGCTTCAGAAAAAGAAAGTACAGAACTAGTCGAAAAGCTCCACTTACCACTAGTCGATGATCCATTGTTAAACTTTCAACTAGACTATCTCCCCGTTGAAATTGTAGATGAAGAACCCTTAGTCTTTGTGGAATCAATGCCAGAATTTCCTGGAGGAGAGGCGGCATTTTACGCTTTTTTATCTAGTAACATGAAATATCCGAGCCAAGCCAGACGGATGAACGTGGAAGGAAAAGTATTCGTAGAGTTCGTTATCGATATTGATGGGTCCGTATCTGATGTCAAAACCGTCAAAGGAATAGGTGCAGGATGTGACGAAGAGGCCGCCAGAGTACTGGGCATGATGCCTAATTTCATTCCAGGAAAGCAGAGAGGAAGACCCGTAAAGGTTAGAATGTTTCTTCCTGTTACGTTTAGGCTCAATTAAACTGTCTATTGAGTATTAATAGGCTCATCTGTTCAGTCAGCTTAAAAGCGAACCATTCATCTTCTGCCGAGTAATTCTACCTGTTCATCCAAAAAGGCATTTTAGACCTAGAAATATTTTTCATATTCGTAGTTCTAAAACACGAAGATTATGAATAAACTAAATATTAAATGGGAATTGGTAAAGGCAATTAGAGTTTATTCCGGAATGTCTCTAATCGTAAGCGTGATATACGCCATTAGTGATTCGATGAATTCAAGTAAAAGTTGAAAAAATATTGATCGGAGGAAGGGTCTTCCTCCTGTCAAATAATCATTACTATCTGTACTTCAGGTTTGAGCCAGTTAATGCGCTCATTTGATGTCAGTAATAATAAAACCTACATCCAAATAAAGGATGTAGGTTTTTGTTTTTTAGCTACTTATGTAGTCCTGTCATTCCAATGCTACTTCATCAAGATTGATGAATTCTACCGTATTTTCAGGCGAAAGGGTAATCCCTATGATCGAATCCTTTGAAATTTCACCACTTAAAATATCCTTTGATAGTTCATTCAAAATTTCGCGTTGCATAACTCGTTTCAACGGCCTTGCTCCAAACTGTGGATCAAATCCGATGTTTCCTAAATGCGAGAGCACCTTCTGATCAGCTTCTATCTTAATCCCATTTTCATCTAAGCGCTTTTGAATTAACTTAAATTGAATGCCAACTATTTTCTGCAGATCGACCCGACTCAATGGCCTGAACATAATTGTCTCATCTACTCTGTTTAAAAACTCTGGTCTCACGGATTTTTTCAATAATTCGAAGACTTCTTTTTTAGTAGCATCAATCACAGGGTCAGGGTTCAACTCGTCCAAATGAGCAAAGTTTTCCTGAATCAGGCCAGAACCAATATTGGTCGTCATGATAATAATGGTATTTTTAAAATTAGCCACTCTCCCCTTATTATCTGTCAGGCGACCATCATCCAGCACCTGCAGCAGTATATTGAAAACATCCGGATGCGCCTTTTCTATCTCATCTAGCAAAATAACACTGTATGGCTTTCTGCGAACAGCTTCAGTCAATTGACCGCCTTCATCATAGCCAACATATCCAGGAGGCGCTCCAATCAATCTTGACACTGCGTGCCGCTCCTGATACTCGGACATATCTATTCGCACCATCGAATTCTCATCATTGAACAAATAGTCCGCCAATGCTTTGGCCAATTCCGTTTTACCAACACCTGTTGTTCCCAAAAAGATAAAGGACCCAATTGGACGCTTTGGATCATGTAAGCCCGCTCTGCTTCTTCTCACTGCATCTGACACGGCGACAATTGCTTCGTTTTGGCCAGCAACCCGTTTACCAAGCTCCTGCTCTAAATGCAGCAACTTCTCTCGATCACTTTGCAGCATTTTTGTCACGGGAATTCCAGTCCATTTGGCAACTACTTCGGCGATATCCTCACTGTCTACTTCCTCTTTGAGTAAGGACGTTTCACCTTGCATACCATCGAGCTGGATCTTGAAATTTTCAAGATTCTTTTCTGCCTCCACAATTTTTCCATATCGGATCTCTGCTACTAAGCCAAAATTACCAGCACGCTCTGCTTGTTCGGCTTCCGTTTTAAAATGCTCAATATTTTCTTTCTCTTTTCGAATCCCTTGAATGACTCCTTTCTCATTTTCCCACTTGGCTTTCAGTTCGTTTCTGCGCCCAGTTAAATCGGCAATCTCTTTACTTAAACCAGACTCTTTAGAACGATCTTTTTCCCGTCTAATGGCTTCACGAGCAATTTCCAACTGCATGATCTTACGGTTCAATTCGTCTAGCTCTTGCGGTAAGGAATCTATTTCTATTCTCAACTTCGAAGCTGCCTCGTCCATTAGGTCTATCGCCTTATCTGGCAAAAAGCGATCAGCGATATATCTACTCGACAACTCTACTGCGGCAATTACCGCATCATCTTTTACGCGCACGCCGTGATGAACTTCATATTTATCTTTAATTCCTCTCAAAATAGATATTGCATCCTCGATGTTTGGCTCATCTACGATTACTGATTGAAACCTGCGTTCCAAAGCCTTATCCTTTTCGATATATTTTTGATATTCTTTAAGTGTTGTAGCGCCAATTGCATGAAGCTCTCCGCGAGCCAAAGCTGGCTTGAGCAAATTGGCCGCATCCATGGCTCCCTCGCCTCCTCCAGCACCTATCAACGTATGAATCTCATCTATGAATAATATGATTTCACCATCACTATCCGTGACCTCTTTGATCACTGACTTCAGTCGTTCTTCAAACTCGCCCTTGTATTTTGCGCCTGCCACAAGCAAACCCATATCCAAAGAGATAATCATCTTGCTTTTTAAATTTTCAGGCACATCTCCATCTATGATTCTCTGTGCCATTCCCTCCACTATCGCAGTTTTACCTACGCCTGGTTCTCCCAGTAGGATTGGGTTATTTTTGGTTCTCCTTGCTAATATTTGAAGTAACCTTCTGATCTCTTCATCTCTTCCTATCACAGGGTCAATTTTACCTGCTTTAGCTAACTCATTAAGGTTTATAGAATAACGCTCCAAAGAACGATATTTTCCTTCCGCATTTTGATCTGTTACTTTATCTCCACCTCTCAGCTCCTTGATGGCGACCATCAGCCCTTTTTCATCAAAGCCTGCATCCTTCAAAATCTGGGCAGTTTTATCCTTTCCTGCTAATAAGCCAAGGATTATATGCTCAACAGCGACGAATTCATCTCCAAAGGTTTTTAAGTAACTCTCCGCTTTTTGCAAGGCTTGCGCTGCATTACTCGATAAGTACGGCTGACCGCCACTTACCTTCGGATATGTTTTAATTAAATCATCAACTTTTAGCGAAATTATTCCTTTGGTGACACCTATTTTCTTGAGTAAAAAAGAGATAAGATTTTCGTCTGACTGTAGAATAGCTTGAAACAGGTGGCCTGTCTCAATGACCTGATGCCCAGCACTGGAAGCAATGTCTGTTGCCTTTTGCAATGCTTCTTGCGACTTTACTGTATAATTATTGAAATTCATTTTGACCTCCTCTGTTTATCTAAAACATAGTTATCAAATTGATTGCCAATAAATAAATGCGCCTTTCATAAGTCAAAATGTCTGATTACTAACTGCTTATGGTTGTTCTTAACGCCATAATGGCAGGCAATAAGCCAGATTTGATCTCTTGATATTACCTAAAACATAAAAATAAATATGGGAAACCGATTCTAAAAGATGAATGAGGCATTATAGTCCTAGTAAAAAAAATAAACGAGCGTATAATCAACTCTCCAGTACCTAAAATTTTCAATTAATTGCTGATATCGTCCGCTTCATACTATTCGTCCTTAACCTATAGCCCACAAAAAATGATGCTTCAAAAAAGCCGTTTGTCAGGTCATTATTAATGCTCTGCTTCCTGGTCATATAGTTCAACTTCACGCCAATTACCTCCTCGCCAAAATCAAACATGGAGGTTAAAGCAGGTCCTAGGAAAACGAATGCATATGATTGGACGTAATCCATATCTGAAAATGGAACTAGATTAACCTTATAAAATTGGAGTGCAGCTTTCATTCCGCCATAAAGTGTGAACGAATTTTTCTGGAATATTTTAGCCCCCAATTCCACATCACTTTGAAAAGTAAAATCAGATTCGACTGGTACTAATCCATCTTGAATAGGCATCATATAATCGGCAACATTATCTGTCCAAAGTCCATTTGACCTTTGCAACAACATATTATCTCCAATGTGGGCATAGGAGAACGAATAACTTATTCAACTTCTTGCAGATTCATTTTGAGCGCCAAGACTTATTCCCAAAAAATCATTATTGAGCACCGATTTGACATTCCCCACTTCGTCATAAAACTCCTGAATATTGGTCCCTTCAAAAGAAGAGGATTTCAATTGATTCCAAATCAATTCAGTTCCAGAATAATGCTTCAATATCGCTAATTCGAGTTTGGATAAATGTCTCGTATTGGCCAATATTTCCTGTATAGGATAAAAAAGGGATCGATCAAATGCAAGCGATGAAGTATTCGTTTTAGAAAAATTTGGTGCGAGATAATGCAAATTGCTTTCTGTTTTCTCTGTTTGAAAAGAATACAAAAAACCAATAATATTTTTGTCCTAGCTAGCCTCATTGAAACGCTTATTGGCGACTTCATGAACAATCCTTTTGCGAAATAATTCTTCATTTTCAAAATAAGTGTTTCCCATTCTTCAATGAGCAAGGTCACTGCGTCTGCGTCTTTTTTTATCAAAGAAGGAATCTCTGAAATGGCCTTATCTCACAATTCCAAACATTCCATGTTTTGTGAATGAGCGTCGAAAACTAAAAAACCAGAAAAATTATAGATAAAAAAGGGAGCAGCATCATCGTATGTAATACAATAAGACTGCTGAATGTCTAGAACAATCTTCGCATTTTCAAAACCGTACCAAAATACAATCTCCCGATATCACTAAATTAGCGCCATGGAAAAACGTAAATTCCTTAAAAAGGCGGGATTGGGCATAGTCGGTGGCACCACATTGTTGTCCGGATGTATGGATGACCCAAAGGAGAAATCTGTAAACATCAATTTTAATAAGAAATACCGCTGGAAAATGACGACTACTTGGCCTCCAAATTTCCCGGTCTTAGGCGAAGGCTTGAAATATATGGCCGACTGGATCTCGAAAATGTCTGGCGGTAGAATGAACATTACCGTGTATGGCGGAGGCGAGTTAATTCCTGCATTGGAGGGCTTTGATGCTGTAAGTAATGGAGCTGTGGAGATGAACCATGGAGCAGCATATTATTGGTCAGGAAAAATTCCTGCTGCTCAGTTCTTTGCAGCTGTACCTTTCGGCATGAATGCGCAACAAATGGGCTCCTGGATCATATCGGGTGGAGGCCAAAAGCTGTGGGAAGAACTTTATGAACCCTTTGACTTACTCCCATTTATCTGCGGAAATACAGGCGTACAAATGGGTGGTTGGTTTAATAAAGAGATCAACACTATGAGCGACCTAAAAGGACTAAAGATGCGTATACCCGGCCTGGGAGGAAAAGTATTGGCAAAAGCTGGCGGATCACCCATTACCGTATCTGGTGGCGAAATATATACAAACCTAGAGCGTGGTGTCATTGACGCTACCGAATGGATCGGCCCTTATCACGACTATATAATGGGGTTTCATCAAGTAGCACAATACTATTACTATCCAGGGTGGCACGAGCCCGGTCCAGTGTTAGAACTTTTGATCAACAAAACTAAATACCAAGAACTTCCAGAGGACTTACAAGAAATTATCAAAACAGCGAGTCTTAGACTCAATAGATGGATGATGGCCGAGTTTGATGCAAAAAACGGTGAATACCTAGAAAAAATCTTAAATGAAAGTGAGGTTCAATTAAAGGCCTTCCCTGATGAAGTACTAGAAGGCTTAAGGCAAGCTACCAATAACGCTTTATCAGAGCTGATAGCCAGTGATGCGCCAAGCAAGAAAATATATGACGCTTATGAAGCATTCCGAAAAAAGGTAAAAACATGGACGGATGTAAGTGAAAAAATATATTATAATCGGATTGGCTGAAAACGGCACTTAACCCTTTTTAAAAGAATTAACGACCCTAACGGCTTAATCAAGCTTGTAGTGTCATGATTAAAGTATATTTAATTGCTCTTTTTTTTGCCCATTTCTTATTAAAACACAATGTCCAAGAGAGGACTTGAAAGTACTCATAGAAGTTACCAATGAAGTCGCGCCAAAACTACACAGTCACTACTGGTTAGATTGGCAAAAGGCCCCCAATCAACTTTTACTCATTGAAGACGATAGAGAATTCTTGTCTTTTAGTCAAAGTGCGGACACAACATTCCATGATAATTGTGAAGGGAATCCATCAAGGCTCAGGACACTTAACAAACAATTTTTAGCCACATTCCCCTTGGTCAGTCAAAAGCCCACGATCGTTATTGGAACACCCGCAAACACAGGCAAGACCAAACTTGAATGGGTCATCACAATTCTCCACGAACACTTTCATCAGCTCCAATTTTCACATCCCAAATATTATTCCGCACTAACAGCACTAGCACTCGACAAAGGAGATAAAAATGGTTTGTGGATGCTCAATCATCCTTTTCCATATAAGGATAGCGTGGTAAATCTAATCGTCAAAGAGATGAGCAGGAATTTGGCATTATTGAATACTGAGAAGTTAAAAAAAATGGCTTTAAAAGATCATATTCGTCTTAAAAAAGCATTGAACGAGATGCTTAGCGAAGCAGATTACCGCTACTTCAATTTACAACTCTGGCAGGAAGGTATGGCTAGATATATGGAAATCCTATTGGTTGGCGATTGGATCAAAAACTTTGAGCGAATACCTCAAAATAATTTCACTAAAATGGAGTTAGAAAATGTACGTAAAAAGTATGAGTGGGAGCTTCTTGATGATTTACTAAATTCCTGTCTTCGGGATCAAAATCGTAGCTATTTCTATTCGCTCGGAGCTGCTGAAGCTTAACTAATCAGCGTGATCAATGAACAATGGAAGGTCGAGTATTTTAACAACCTATTCAATACTGACACCTTATTAATGTCGAAATAACTACGCGAAAAATTGAGAACAATCAAAAAATATTCTTGTTAGCAATTACCCCAGTCATCTAAGCTATCTATCTCCATTGGGGTATTCCTAATAACCACGCATTTAACTTGTGATTGTTTTCTAATTCTAACATATTACGGTCATGAAGCAAGTAATGCCCTTTTTTTACTACTCCAAGTCTTTTCCAAAAATACTACACAAAATAAAGAGTACCCTGATCTACAGCACCTACCAGGCTGGTAAAGTGATCATGATCAGTTCCCTAAATGGGGAGAGTATAGTCAAATATGCTAAAAACTTTAAGCGGCCAATGGGTATCGCCGTTTCGGAAGACAGTAGCACGCTTGCCATAGCAAGCAAGTCGGAAATAGGAATATTTAGCGCTAATCCAGTACTCGCTGCAAGCTATCCTGAGCAACCAAAAAAATATTCTCACTTATATATCCCTCAATCTAAGTTTAATACAGGCATTGTAGATACTCATGAGATTGCATGGGCTGATAAGGAGCTACTCATCACCAATACTGCATTTTCTTGCATCTCAAAAATGAGTCACCGGCATCACTTTGAAGAATATTGGAAACCAAGCTTTATTCAAGACTTAGCACCTGAAGATAGATGCCACTTAAACGGAGTAGCTTTTGTCGATAAAAAACCGAAATACGTCACCATGTTTGCCGAAAGTAACGAGCCTAAGGGATGGCGAAGTTTACCATACAATAGTGGCATTTTAATGGATGTGGATACTGGTGAAATACTCCTCCGCGGGCTTGCACTACCCCATTCTCCAGTATTTCATAATGGCAATGTTTATTTCCTACTATCGGGAACAGGTGATGTGATGTGCTATAATGTAGAAAAAAAAGAAGCCAACCGTCTTTCACATTTCAATGCCTTTGTAAGAGGGATGGAAGTCATCGGGGATTTAATATTTCTGGGGATGTCAAAAATCAGAAAAGACTCTCAGTTTTTTTCTCAATTACCCATTACGCCCGAAGAAAGCTTCTGTGGTATACGAGTGATAGATCGTCTTACGGGAAAAGAGCTTGGCGGCCTTACGTACACAGAAAGAATCGAAGAAATATTTGCAGTAAAAATAGCCAAAGGAGTCGTAAGCCCAGCGATATTAACAGAGCGCGATGAACTTTATGACAAATGTATATCCCTACCCAATGGCCAAAGCTACTGGCTAGAAGAGGATGATAATACGATCAATTAGAATTGACAATTAAATATTTTATACAATGAACACTAGAATTAACAATTTACTCGCACCAACTGCTGCTGCGGCATCACTACTCATGTTGGGTAGCTGTGGAGACGATGAAGAAACTCCTGCAACCACGGATTTCCTAATAGGAGAATGGGAAGTGGTCTCTGTTGATGGTGAAGTTTCTGGTGAAGTTTCTGACACCTCTAGCTATGCACTACTCTTTTCTTTCGAAGCAAATGGAGACTTTAAGTGGTGTTATGATTATGAAAATAAAATAACCCCTGCAGAAAGCTATGAAGAGTGCTACAATGGTGATTGGAGGTGGGTCACTCAGGGTGAATTACTTGAAATTTCATACACAGATACCTATACAGAAGATGGTATCGAGATCACAGAGACTGAAGAAGTAGATCTTAAGGTTACCAAACTTACCGCGACAGAACTTGAAGGTGAGTGGCAAGTAGAAGGAGAAGGAGAAAGTGCAGCTTATGACGTTATTTTCAAGAAGAATTAAATCTTAGTGTCCAATCAAAAAGCATTTATCGTCAGTGACGGTAAATGCTTTTTCATAGTAAAATTATTACTGCATTAATACTTCGGCACACTTGGATCAATTTCATCAGACCAAGCCAAGATTCCACCAGCAAGATTAACGACATTGTCATAGCCTTGTGACTCGAGATATTGCACTATTCCGCCGCTACGTTTTCCACTTCTACAATGCACCACTACTTGCTTGTCTTTGGAGATTTTGTCAAGATTATCAGGCACTGTCGCCATTGGGATCAGCTCCCCACCAATTGCTGCAACTTCATATTCATTTTCTTCTCTGACATCAATCAGTTGAAAATCTGCATTTTTATCTTTTAATTCTTTGAGTTCCTGAACGCTTATCTCTTTCACTTTGGTAGTTTTAAGTCCTTAATTTGTTTACAAGGATAAATATAAATGCTGTGAGCGAGAAAAAGTTCGAAACCAAGGCGATTCGTCATCAAATGACGAGAACTAATCAAAAGGAACATTCTGTACCTATCTATGCCACTTCAAGCTATCAGTTTGACGATGCTGAAGATGCCCGGGCTTTATTTGCCGGTGAAAAAGAAGGCAATATTTATTCCCGGTATTCCAACCCGAACAATGACGAGTTCATTGAAAAACTTTGTCTACTCGAAGGGCTAGATCGTGGCATGGCCATGGCTACTGGCATGTCGGCGATGTTTACCAGCATCATTTCCTTTTTATCACAAGGTGATCATATAGTGGCCGCTCGCTCCTTGTTTGGATCTACCCATCAAATCCTAACCAAGATACTTCCCAAATGGGGCATCAGTCATACCTATGTTGACACCTTGCAGGATGAGGAATGGGAAAAAGCCATTCGCCCAAATACCAAGATGTTTTTCTTTGAAACACCCTCCAACCCCGCATTGGATCTTATTGACTTGGAAAAAGTGTGTCAACTTGGAAAGGCTCATGGGATCATCGTCAATGTTGACAACTGCTTTGCTACTCCCTATTTACAAAATCCTGCTGACTGGGGTGCTGATGTAGTCACGCATTCTGCTACAAAGTTCATAGATGGGCAAGGTCGCGTGCTCGGTGGGGCTATTTTAACTACCGAAGCGCTATTCCCTGAAGTCAAATTTATGGCTCGGCATTCTGGCCCGGCCATGTCTCCTTTTAATGGATGGATTTTATCAAAAAGCCTCGAAACGTTGGCTGTCCGGATGGATAAGCATTGTGAAAACGCGTTGAAGGTAGCCGAATACTTAGAAAGTCATCCAGCAATCGCCCGCGTAAAATATCCGCATTTGCCTTCTCATCCGCAATTCGAACTTGCCAAAAAACAAATGAAATTGGGTGGTGGGGTCGTTTCCCTTGAGCTTAAAGATGGCCTTGACGGAGGTCGTAATTTTCTCAATGGATTGAATATGATTTCTCTATCCGCGAATCTTGGCGATACGCGCTCCATTGCGACACATCCTGCCTCCACGACACACAGTAAGCTCTCTGAAGAAGAAAGATTAGCCGTTGGTATTACGCAAGGATTAGTAAGGATCTCTGTGGGTCTTGAAAATATTACCGATATATTGGAGGATATAGAAGGTTCGCTGAGCACATAGTTTATTAACGAAAGTTATCGGCTTTTCGCTCTGGAAGACTTGCACCTCTTACCCTCATTTATTGAGCACCTTCACCATGAAATGGGAAACGCTAAGTCTACAGCCGCACTTGACAATGGAACAAGCTGGAATGCCGAGAATTGAATCTACTGAGGATTTTTAAGTCCCTTTTTACTTTAGCCTCATCTGAAAAAGTAAATCAACTCTGGGAACATCACTAGCGCGACTAGAAAAACAAGCTGGATAGCCACAAAAGGAAGAATGCCAATGTACAAATCAGACGTTTTTATCTCTGGAGGTGCGACTCCTTTTAGATAAAAGAGCGCAAAACCAAAAGGAGGCGTTAAAAAAGAGGTCTGTAGATTAATGGCCAAAAGAATTCCAATCCATATCAGATCAACATCCATGGCCACAAAAATGGGTGCGACCACTGGCACTACGATGAAAATGATTTCAATAAAGTCAATGAAAAAGCCAGCGATAAAGACGATAAACATGACCGCAAACAAGAAACCATAAAGCCCTAGGTCGCTTTGATTAATTAAACTCAACAAAATTTTCTCCCCTTCCAAAGCACGAAACACCAATGAGAAGGCCGTTGCGCCAACCAAAATCATAAATACCATTGAGGTAATCATTGTCGTCTCCTTCATCACTGATTTCAGGATAGTAAGGTTGAATTTTCCTTGTACGATCGTTAATACCATGGCGCCAAAAGCGCCTACTCCTGCTGCTTCTGTCGGAGAAGCTATTCCAGCAAAAATGGACCCGAGCACCGCCAGAATTAAAAGAAAAGGGAAGACAAATGATTTCACCAAGTCAAAAGAAAAACCGGCTTTTCTAAAAGCTACAATTTCCGCTTCAGGCATTCCCGGAGTTCGCTCAGGATATATTTTACTGTACACTATAATGTAAAGCAAATAGAGCAACACAAGGCCCAATCCGGGCACGATAGCCGCCAAAAACAAATCCCCGACGGATACATTGAGTACACTACCCAAGAGAACTAAAACCACAGATGGTGGAATAATCTGACCCAATGTTCCTGACGATGCAATTACTCCCGTGCTAATTCTAGGACCATAGCCGTTTTTCAACATGGTAGGTAAGGAGATCAATCCCATGGTGACTACAGTAGCGCCAACGATACCTGTAGAAGCTGCCAACATAGCACCGACGATAACCACGGCAATAGCCAGACCTCCTTTGAACCTTCCAAATAGCAATGCCATGGTTTCCAGTAGCTTTTCGGCGATCCCTGACTTTTCAAGCATGATGCCCATAAAGACAAATAGTGGAACGGCAAGCAAAACGAAGTTCTGCATGGTTCCATATACTCTTAGTCCTAGCAAATAGAAAAAATCAACATCAAATAGGAATATCCCAGCCAAAACTGAAATCCCGCCTAGTGTAAAGGCCACTGGAAATCCGAAAAGAATCAAGAGGAAGATTAAGGTAAAAAGTATCAGTGGTAAATATTCAACCATCAATTTTCACTATAAAAATGGTCTTAATGTTTTTGAGAATCTCGGCTATACACTGTAAGCCAAGCGCAAAAAAACCCAGAGGCAATGCGCCTTTGATAATGTACCTAGCAGGCAAACCTCCTGGGTCGGAGCTACTTTCCAAAACACTAAAACTATTGTAAGTAAACTGTGCGCCCTCCCGCACAATGACAAAGCACATGGGTAATAGCAACGTCATAAAACCAATCAGATTAACCCAAGCTTTTTGCTTGATCGTAAACTTTTGGTAAAAAACATCGACTCGGACGTGTCGGTCTTCCTTCAAGGCCCAAGCAGCCCCCAATAAAAAAATTAAAGCAAACAAATGCCATTCCAACTCGAAAGTAGCCACAAAAGCTATATTGAAAACATACCGAAGGGTGACGTCTACGATGATTGTTAATACCAAGATTAAAGAAAGCCACGAAACAAGGCTTCCTAACAATTCACTTACCCAGTCTATCCAATCAACTATGGGTTTCATTAGTTCTTTAGTTTCATATTCAAAGAATAGTTCTGAGCTCTCCCACAACCACAATCATCATCCGTCAAAGAAAAACCCTTTCCATTAATTACAATTATTTTCTTATTCCCCTGTTGATAACTCGCTGTGACCGAGTAATATCCATCAGGGTCTAATTCATACCACACCACATTATCACTGACTGTCTCGGTCAATACTATATCCTGACTTTCTATTCGTCCTCTAAATATGACTACCTCTACTTGTGGATTTTCTTCATTGATCGTGAGCTTCAGCTTTAATTCGCTTGATGAAGGCGCTGGACAAGAGTTTCCGCAATCCTCTTCACAATTAATAAAAGTCAGCAAGACTAATAGACAAGCGATAAATTTTAACTTCAACATAAGACTAATTAATTATTCCAGAAATCTGAATGAATATTGATAATTGACTATCGCGCTCTGTGTGATCATTCAGAAATGCAACGCCTGCTTTCAGCAAACCATTTGACTGAAATTGCCAGATTGCCCCAATTTTTGGAAGAATAAATAATCCTTTAGGCACATTGATTTCCGTACCCGAGTATTCTCCCCAAGTGTAAAGCAAAGAGGGTTGAAAAAAAATTCCTATGTTCCCATCTTTGGGGAAAAATGAATATTCTGCCCCTAAACCCAAATAATAACGTATTTCAGAGAGTTGATAATAGAGATTAGCCCCTTGGCGATCAAGCACTTTCTTCTTAAAGGGACGTATATCAAACTCGGTGAAAATCGATAAATTTCGATTACTATTGATTGCCCCAAAGCTGGCTCCCAACAAATAGTCTTCATCCAGAAAGTAATTATTTAAACTCGCTTGAAAATCCCATTTTTTTGATACTGTGATTGATTCAGGAACGCCAGACTGACTCCAACAATTGTATAGGAGTCCAAATAATAGGATTACAAAAATCTTTGACTTTATAAACATTGGCTAAAGTTAACAATTTGACAAATATCATAGGTTAACTTTGCCATTCATGAAAAAGGATATCAGACAACTCAAAAAAGAGGAAATTATTAATTATTTCGTTAATAAAGGGGAAAAGGCCTTCCGAGCCAAGCAAGTTTGGGAATGGCTCTGGACAAAGTCTGCACGATCATTTCCCGAAATGACCAACCTTTCAAAAGATATCCGAGAACAATTGGAAGCAGATTTTGAGATTCACCCGATCACGGTAGATACTGCACAGTACTCTAATGACGGGACGATCAAGTCTGCCTTTAGGCTTTTTGACAATGAGATTATAGAAGGGGTATTAATCCCCGCAGACGATCGAATGACTGCCTGTGTTTCGTCACAAGTTGGGTGTTCACTGAGCTGTAAATTTTGTGCTACCGGTTACATGGATCGAAAGAGAAACCTAGAGCCTGGAGAAATATACGATCAGGTAGTCGAAATTAACCGACAAGCGAACGAAAGCTTTAACCAACCTTTATCAAATATCGTTTTTATGGGCATGGGTGAGCCTCTGCTCAACTATAAGAATGTACTAGAAGGCATAGAGAAAATCACCAGTGTGGAAGGCCTGAATATGTCTCCAAAGCGGATTATCGTTTCTACAGCTGGCATTGCTAAAATGATACGGAAATTGGCAGATGATAAGGTCAAGTTTAAACTGGCCGTATCGCTCCACGCAGCGGATGATGAGAAGCGAAATCAGATCATGCCAATCAATGAAACCAACACTTTGGAGGCGCTAAAAGAGGCTTTGATTTATTTCTACAAACAGACAAAAAACAGAATCACCTTCGAGTATATCCTTTTTTACAATTTCAATGACTCCATTGAAGATGCAGATAAGTTGCTTCAGTTTGCCAAGCAAATTCCTTCAAAAGTCAATATCATTGAATATAACCCAATATCGGAAGCCAGCTTTTCAAAAGCAGATCCAGAAACGATTGACAAATTTGCCAATCATTTAATAGCTGGTGGCTTGCCTACAAGCGTAAGAAGAAGTCGAGGAAAAGATATTGATGCTGCTTGCGGTCAGTTGGCCAATAAAAACAAGTAGTCTTCTAAGCACAACAATTATTATTCCAAGTGGCTAACACAAATATAGTTATTGCCAGTACCAGTGCAGTAAAAATAGCGTAAAGGGTAAGTGCTGTTACAGCCATCCAACGCCCCTTCTTATTGGTGGTTTCTTTATACCTCTTCAGCGCGATAAAACCCGTAATAATGGAGGGTATGAAGGCAAAAGGAATCACCAGACCAGCGATAAGGGTCCAAAACGAGATTAAAGCCATTGTTCGGGCCTTTTTATGAGCCGCTTCGTTCGGAGCTTTAATTTCAGGATTCTCATATTCCCGCGTGCCTAATTCTTGCTGAGCCTCTAATCTTCGTATTTTCTCTTGGACCTCCCCCAATTCGGTTTGGAGTTTTTTCTTTGTGGTGGTATCCGCAGATATGATAAAAGTTGGGGCGTGACTGAGTAATGAAGACGTTTCAAAAATTGGCTGATTAGACAGAGAAGCTGTTAAGTTTTCAAAAGGAATTTCTAGGCGCTTATAGACAAAAGATTCCGTTGTGTTCTTTTTATATCTGCCTAGTTGTGTTTTGAGCTTCTTGGAAACTTGCTCGTTTTTTTGCTTCACAAACAATAGGTCTGGGCAGGTATTGGTTTTAGTTCCAACACAATTGACCACAAAAAAACCTAGCAGGAGCATCAATAAGGATTTGTTCATTTTGGATAATATTTATCTATGGACACGCAAAGAGCCAAAGTAGTTGATGTCATCTAAAGACTTTCAAACATGTAGCAGTCCTTAAGTACACTACAGTTACCCGAGCGGACGGGAATACTCTCGAATTAAAAGCCTTGCCAAAAGATTAAAAGAAAAAGGATCAACAAAAGGAACAACACCAGCGGAATTCCAAACACAAGACTTAAGCCTAAGATGGCTTTCCATTTTCCATTCTTATTGTCCGTTTGACCAAATTTGACCAAAGAAGCAATGCCAATTCCTATTGCTAGCAAGTCGAAGAGAATCACCAAAACGAACAATCCTCCTGTGGCAGCACTTAATGCAGGAATAAATAACAAACCTGCCAGAATAGAGAATAACAAGGATGCTCCGCCCATCTTATTTGCTTTCTCCTGGCGAGGGTCGCGCCTCCTTGTTGGCATATTTACTCCACCAGTTTCATATGATTGCCTTATTTGATCCTGCTCAAGTTTCAAAAGCTTTATTTGCGCTTTTAGCAACGCTTTCTTGAGGCTATCTACCTCCGAAGTTGGTGTTGTGTCGGCTTTTATTATAAATCGTTCAAAATTTCGATTGAGATGTTGCTCCAAGTCAAGACCAGCCGCCTCATTTAATGATGCCGTAAGCTGGCCTACTGGCATTTCTAGAAGTATTTTTTTGAGCGTTCCGTTGTTGAGTGCCTCTTTTTTGAATTGCGCCATTTGGATATTGGACTTGAACTTGTGTGGCTTGAATTGCTCCTGCTTTTGCTTTGGAAAGCGAACATCCACACATGCAGTCGTCTTTGGACCGACACATTGGCAAAGAAGAATGATACAAAAAGTTAATATTATTGGATGGAAGCTATACCTAATCATACATGTTGTGGGAGCACGTTAAGTTACAATTATAAAAAATTGTAATTCGACATTCGTCAAAAAAGTAATTTTAAAAAATAACCTACTCATTATCCTGGCACCCACATTTGACTGCCTATTCACAATTTCCACACACTGGCTTTCAAAGTGCGAGCGCCCGAGATCGTAGCGGCATCCTTTTTTGCCTTTTTAGGCAAAAAAGATATAGCGTAGTGCTCGCAAAGGCGCCCAAATCTTTCAATGCGGCTACCGCGTACTTACAATCCCATATATCGAAAAAAGTATTTGAGTTGTCAAGCACCTCGAGGAATGCGTAATTATTAAATAATGGTTTTAAATTGGCGCAACGCATAATATAACATTGAAAGAACTTTTTGGTTATCATGTCCATGAAACTCCTCCTCCTCCTTGCCTTTGGCGCCACGTGTTTCAATACCGGACTCATTTGGATAATCCAATTGGTTCATTATCCTGGTTTTCTGAAAATCGGGAGGGAAGGGTACGATGCTTATCAGGCTTTCCATATGCGGAGTATCTCTTGGATCGTAGGTCCTAGTATGCTGTTAGAAGCCATTAGTACTGGCTTGCTCCTCTTTTATCTAAAAGAACTGCCATTAACCGCGTTGTTTTATTGCTCGCTCTTCCTGCTATTAACCATATGGGTGAATACTGCCTTTTTTGCAGTGCCTGCACACAATAAGTTGCTTTCAGGATATAATGTGGAAGCCATCAATAACCTGGTGAATGTCAATTGGTGGCGAACTTTTGCTTGGACGGCACGCAGCATTTTGCTCGGCACGATCTTGTATAAGCTACTTTAGTTTTGGCGCGACAGATGTCTTCCAAACCGTTTCATAACAATAAGATGAATGATGGCCTGCGTGTTGACATAGATAAACCATGGGAGCCTTGGCACAAACTCATGTATAGCGCCAATCATTTGCTCTCCATCGAGCACCGACCGGAACTCTAACCAACCATAATCTGTACGCCGGGCGAGTACACCACCCACGATATAAAACAATTGTCTTTGTCGGTCGCTTCGGTCATGGACAAACTGTAATTTGAGCAGGGTGAGTCCAAAGATTTCAAATCTTGAAAAATCTCCGTCTCGCTTGACTTGAATAAAATACTTAAACGATTTTGGTAGCCAGCGCAAATATTCTTCGGCTACCCAGACGGCATCTTTCTTTGACGGATTGGGCAACCGCTGCACACTTCGCACGGTGTTTTTGCTCTTCTCTGTTTTAATGCTTTTGGGGATTGCCGGAAGGTCATTTGACTTATCAATGGTGATCTTAACCGCTTCTTCGAAGGTGAGGTGTTTCAAATCGAGCTGCTTCATTAAAGGATGCTCCTCGACAGTCATGGTATGGCGAAGACTTTCTATCAACGGGGAAACGAACGTGCGGCTACTGTCGGAAAATAACGCCACCCATAGCTTGGAGAGACCAAGCGAAAAGTACGGAACACTTTTAATGAACCTTTTTTTACCCATAATGCGGGCGGTAGCAATGAGCATACCCATATAACTGGTGACTTCACTACCGCCTATCTCAATCGCTTCGTTGTATGATTTTTCATTTCCGAGACAATGGTCGATGATGACCAGCACATCATTTAGCGCTATGGGCTGAGTGTCTGACCTGGTCCATTCCGGACAAAGCATGACAGGTAAACGTGTCACCAGTTTTTCCACTATTTGGAAGGAAGAACCTCCAGGACCCACGATAATTCCCGCTCTCAATGCGGTCATTGGGGTAGACCGGCCACCGAGGGTTTGCTCTACTTCATATCTACTTCTAAGATGTGTGGAAAACATGGTTTCGTCTTTGGGCAATATGCCGCCCATAAAAACAATTTGCTTGAGATTGACCGCCTCTGCTGCTCGGGCGAAATTATCTGCAAGCAGCAAATCTGTATCTTCAAAGCTGCCTTGATTCAATCGTGTGGAAGGCTGCATCGAATGCACCAAATAAAGCGCGAAATCAGCGCCATCAAGTGCCATCATGGTACTTGACAAGGAGTATAAGTCTACCTGCCGCCAGGTCACTCCTTCGCGCGGATCGCCTATGGTATTTCTCCGACTCAGCGCAATAATATTGTACTTGCTCGCATAGGTCTCGATGAACCATCGGCCAATGAAACCGGTAGCACCTGCAATGGCAATTGTTGGCTTACTCATATACTTCTCAACTATATACTAGGCGTAATGTTGGCTAGACATGCCTTTGATCTAAAAGGAACGATGATGTTGAGACAGAAATGTGGGTGGGTATTGTTCTATTTTAGTCTCTCCTGAAAAGTAGTCCGCTCTTTCTTCAGACGCTCTTGTAAGGACCTGACGCTCATGGCCAGCTCGCGAGCAACTTCGTTAGTTTTGGAGTTTTTTAGCTTTTAGTCCACTGAGTATGCTTTTCTTAACAGCTCTGCTAGATTAATACTCCAGCGTAATTGAGTCTGGTTCTACAATTACGTAGGTATCGTTGTTTTCTAAATAGCTGATTGGAGAATTTCCTAACCTGATGATTTCCTCTTTTGTAATGCCCCATGGCTTCCAATAAACAGCCAGAACTTGCGCGAACATGTCCTCATCCCAGGGGTCAAACAGAGATTTATTTGATTTACTGGTCAAAGGTGCAGATTCTATAATTACTTTTTCTTCGTTAGACCGCAAAGTATATTCAGCATTCCTATTTAACAGATAATTTGCATAAATGAATCTTGCACAAAATTCTTCAAATTGAATCGGATGCAATGTTTTATTTGAAAATTTATCTATCATGTTCTGCTGGTTAGCGCTAACTGCACCATTGTCTTGCATACAAGCAACTATGCCAAAATCATTCATCCCTAAAGAGACATTGAGATTGGTGGTTTCGTCTTTGTAATTAAATACGTCTTTGGATATCTTGATTTTAAACACCTCAATACTCCAAAATTTGGTCCCTTTAAATTCTATCGGACTAACCAAAGATTGCAACATCGAATGAAGTTTTCCAAATCTTTCCTGCAAGAATAAAGACAAAACAAATTCTTTCCCCGCTATAGTCGCTTTCCTTTGTTCAATACTAATATCGTGGTATAAAACGCCGTAAATCAGTTTAGCCATCCATAGAAACAAACGCTCTTCCGGTACTTTTTTCACAGCTTCATATCCAGCCGTAAAAGCTTTTTCTATTTCTTCGTCCAAAGGTTTTATAGCATGCTCGCTAACGCTCTTTGAACAAGGTATTTTCATGTCTTTATACTTGACGTTACCCCCCTCTAGCATCTTAAATGTTTTATCCCTTAATGAATACCGATCCATAATCCACTCTGGAAAAACAAAGATTTGTTCTTCTTCAGATTGTAAATTCTCACCGGTTAAGAAACATATTTGCGGGCTAAAATCATTTTTTTGGAAAGGGTTGTAAAGTCGGTTTGCCATAACCGCAAAATTAATAACAAAAGCACTACTAATAAAAGAATTTAGAGGTGAGTGGATAAGTACATGTTAATTGAGACTGGTACATTTTATCTGCTTTGACCACTCTTGTCATGGAGTTATTGAAGATTGAGTTGAGTTGAGTTGAAATATTTTAGCTCTTATCGTTTATAAGTCCGCTTTTAACTGACTAAAATGATACAAATAACAAAATATGAAACGATAATTTAAAGTAAAATAGTCCGCTAGGAACGGACTATTTTGATAAGAAACATAATTTTTTTGACTTGTCGTATTAATAATTTTCGGGTGGCGGTGGGTAAGTGAAAGTGCTCTTTTTTTATGAGTTACGAGCAAAATGAAATGGGCTTGAAGATCTGGTGGATTTTCTTTTTTTCAATGGCATACAACCACCAGCTAAAGTGCACTATCGCCACATTCTAAAATTCCCCTAACTCCCCTATTATTTACTTAAAAAAAACGATTTGTACAGGTAATTAAAAATCTCTTAGAAATATTGTGTCCTTTTTT
>JBLIIJ010000005.1:0-83269 GCA_047635055.1 Cyclobacteriaceae bacterium
AAGTTTCAAACTGTGCAGTATCAAATCTTGTTGACGTAAAACTCGATGGTGTATTTATTTTAACAATATGAAGTTTTGCATCAAATGATTTTTGAAGTCTTTTAACGTGATTAACAAATTCTTCGTTAAGTTCCGAAAAATTAGACGCAAAAACAATTTTATCTATTTTGTCTGCATCGTGTGGCTCAGACACTGTAATTACTGGACATTTTGAGTAGCGTACCATTCTTTCCGCATTCGATCCAACTAAAAACTCTTTCGAACCAGAAGCACCGGAAGTGCCCATGACTACTAGTTCCGTTCCTTGTGTTTGTATTTCTTCTGAAATTTCATTGAACGGATTTCCCAACACAATCTTGTACTCTAGCTTGATGTCCTTATAATTTTGATTATTCATCAAATCTTGCATCTTTCCTTTTATAGTAGAGATCAACTTTTTCATGTACAAGTTTTCCATCGGATCATAGTCCTTTATTCCCATAGTCTTGATTGAATCAGGGGAAGGCTGCTCGATTACATTGATTACGGTTACACCACACTCGTTATTTCTTCGGCTTAAATCAGCAGCAAATTTCAATGCATGGTTTGCTACTTCTGAGAAATCATAGGGTACTAATATTTTTTTCATTTCGCTTCTGGTCTTTGTTGAATTTTAATAAGGTATTATTCTAAGATAATCAAAAATATAATGCCTTTAAGCATTGGTTTATGTTTATAAAACAACAAAAATGAAGAATAAGTTGTGCTGAAAACTTGATCTTCGTTATTAGAAAGGTAGCTGGCCTATACCAAAGGCAATAGCATATAACAACGTACTAATTGCGAGCTGTTTTAAATAAGGATCTAATTCTTTAGCGTCTAACTTCGTCCTCACTGCGTAGAAATTGATATACCACATCGGCGTGATTAGTAAGAAAAGCCATTGTAAATAAGAGCTAGGATAGAGTAAATTATGCGCTATTGAAAGCACTAGACTTGATATTAAAATGAGTCCATGATAACGAACGGCATTAGATCTTCCTAATCTCACTGGAATACTTTTTTTACCACTTTCTCTATCCGATTTTATATCCCGAATATTATTCACGTTTAGTACCCCCACCGCCAAAAGACCGCATGAAATAGCAGGTAAAACCATACTCAAATCAAGGTATCCTAAATGTAAAAATGAACTTCCAAGAACGCCTACAAATCCAAAAAATAGCAATACGAAAATATCACCAAAACCAGCATAACCGTAAGGGTTTTCACCTACAGTATAACTAATAGCCGCCCATATGGCTGACAAGCCAATAACTAAAAAGAGTACCGCCAATAAAAATTGATCTTGGAAGCTTAACCAAATCAAAAAACAGCCAGAAATCAAGGCAAGGGCACTACAAATAATTAGCGCTTTTTTCATTTGCTCCTTGGTGATCAGTCCTAACTGGATAGTTCGAGCTGGTCCTTCCCTATTTTCATTGTCTAGACCAGAAACTGCATCACCATAATCATTGGCCAAATTTGAAAGCACTTGTAAAAACAAAGTGGTTAGAAGTGTTAAGCTAAAAATAGACCATTGAAATCCCTCCTTTGCATAGGCCAAAAAACCTCCCAAGAATATGGAAGAAAATGCCAGTGGTAAAGTCCTAAGCCTAAACGCCTGCATCCAGGCTTTCAATCTACTTTGTTGCATCAATTACATTCTTTCAGGAACATCAATACTTAACATCCCCATGGATTTTTTGATAGTCAAAGCAACAGCTTTTGACAAAGACACCCGCATGGAGGTAATGTGCTCATTTTCTTCCCCGAAAATTTGAACATCCTGATAAAAGCTATTATACAGTTTGGCTAATTCATAAACATACTGTGCGACAATATAAGGCGCATAACCTTTTGCCGCACTTAGCACCGAAGATGCAAAATCATTCAGCTTTTGAATTACTTCTGATTCACTTGGCTGTAATTCAGTAATTTCAGTTACATCGAAATCATAACCTATTTTTAAAGACTCAGCGCGTCTTAGTATAGCAGAAATTCTTGCGTGAGTATATTGAATGAAAGGACCTGTATTGCCATGAAACTCAATGGACTCAGCAGGGTCAAAAAGCATTCTTTTTTTAGGGTCGACTTTTAATAAAAAATATTTTAAAGCACCGAGACCTAATGTTTTATAGAGCGCGGTAGCTTCTTCTTCAGTAAGCCCATCTATTTTACCAAGCTCTCGTGTTTGCTTTTCTGCAGTATTGCACATCTCCTGCATCAAATCATCAGCGTCGACGACTGTTCCTTCGCGTGATTTCATTTTACCAGAAGGAAGATCTACCATGCCATAGGATAAATGAAACAACCCTTCAGCGTAAGGCCTATTCATTTTTTTCATGATCTTAAACAACACCTTAAAATGATAATCTTGTTCGTTTCCTACGACATACACGGATTTGTCAAATGCGAAATCCTCAAATTTATGATCACAGGTGCCCATGTCCTGTGTGATGTATACAGAAGTCCCGTCACCTCTCAAAACCAGCTTCTCATCCAGCTTCTCAGCGCTTAAGTCAATCCAAATGGATCCATCTTCTTTCTTGAAGAAAACCTCTTTTTCAAGTCCTTCTTCAATGATATCTTTTCCAAGCAAATAAGTATTGGACTCATAATATACTTTGTCAAAACTGACGCCCATGGTAGCATATGATTCATTAAAACCATCATATACCCAACCATTCATCTTTTTCCAGAGTGACACTACTTCTTGATCGCCGAGCTCCCATTTTTGAAGCATTTGCTGAGCTTCAATGATCAATGCAGCAGACTTTTTCGCCTTTTCAGCCTCTATGCCTTCGCTTATTAAACTGGCAATTTCAATTTTATACTCCTGATCGAACTTTACGTAATATTTACCAATAAGATGATCTCCTTTTATCCCTGATGTTTCGGGCGATTCATCATTGCCGAATTTCTGGTAAGCCAGCATCGACTTACAAATGTGAATACCACGATCATTAACAAGGTTGACTTTATTTACTTCATATCCTGAGAACGCTAATATTCTAGCAACCGAGTCCCCAAGAAAATTATTTCTCAAATGGCCTAGATGTAGCGGCTTATTGGTATTTGGAGAGGAAAACTCCACCATTACTTTTTGCCCATTCGGTGCGAAATCCCCAAACCCTTCTTTGTTTATTTCATTGGCTAATAAATCGATCCAAACTTGTTGATCAATTTCCAAGTTTAAAAACCCTTTTACTACGTTGTAGTCGGCAACCTCCACACAGTTTGACTTCAAATATTCGCCAATAGCCTGCCCAGTTTGTTCTGGTCCCTTTTTTGAGGACTTAAGAAAAGGAAAAACCACTAGCGTAAAAGAGCCTTCAAAGTCTTTTCGCGTCGGTTGTAGTATCAACTGTTCTACAGATAAATCAATCGAATAAAGACTTTTCAGTCCCGCTGAAATGGTAGTTAATATGTTTTGAGTAATACTCATGCTTAATTTTTACTTAAAAATATCTCATCAATCATACATCTTGCACTACCACCACCAAGCATCTCAATGGTATTTATATCACTGTAAATTAACTTCCCGTGATTACTCAGTGTTTCCCTTTGCTCTTTATTTAAACTATTAAAAGCATTTTGGGACATAACAATAAGCCTTTCCCCGCTTTGGTTCATTAACTGGAGCATGTTACCTGCAAATTGGTCTTTTTGTGATTCGCTAATTAAAACGACTTCCTTACTGGTATTTTGACAAGAGTCAAAAACCAACTTCTTCTCCTCTATGTCATCAATGCTGTCCGCACAGTACAAAGCGAATTTTTCCCCGATGCACATCATCACATTGGTATGATAGATAGGCTTCCGCTCTCCATTAAACGTTTGGTTTGCCCTAAAAAGAATTGCCTGATAACCAATCTTATTAGCAAAAGCTTGCGTCACTTCAGGATGTGTTCTTTCTGAAACTGCCGCATAAATCAACTTATTTTGTCGATCCAAAATCATACTTCCTGTGCCTTCAAGATATTTGTTGGCATTTTCAAAATAGCTTAAATCAATAAGTTCCGAAACTTTAAATTGACCTTTGAGCTGCGTAATTATCTCAGATCGTCTTTCTAGTCTTCTGTTTTCCGCATACATCGGAAACAAAAATAATTGACCATTTTCGTGGCTTGAATTCCAATTGTTAGGAAAAATAGAATCGGGGGTAGACGGAACGGGCGTGTCATCAATAACCATAACAGTCATACCTTCTGCTCTCAACAAGTCTACAAAAGTGTCAAACTCGTTTAATGCTTTGGCCTGAATTTGCGTGGATGATAAACCGGGTAACTTTGTTTGAAAATAATTATTAACCGCAGTTTGCTCATTGAGTTCAAAGCCGACTGGGCGAACCATCAGAATAGTGTCAGTAATTTGTTTAGACATCCGTTCTTCTAAGAGGCAAAGTGGAACATCTCAATAATCCTTCTTGTTTGGCTATTTCGGCATAGGGAATTTTTTCAACTGTAATTTTCTTATTTGCTAACCAGTTGTTCAATCGGGTGAAATTTTGCTCAGAAACAACTACATCGGGGGAAATAGAAAACACATTTGAATTCATTTGATACATTTCTTCAGCATCAATATGAAACAAATTTTCATGCCCAAAAAGATCAACCAAAAACTCATAACCCAATACATCTCTGAACCCTTCTTTATGGATAATTCCATATTTCAAACCCACGGGCTGAAAACAACAATCGAGATGCAGCGCATTTTCACGCGCATTAAATTTGGACTTACTTAGGTCAAATTCTCTGACAATTCTCTCAGGAAATTGCTTCTTTAAAAAAGCAACTCCTTCTTTATTCGTTCTGGCAGTGATATGGTCCGCATAGTCTGGCCCCTTATAAGTCCCAACGAAAATGTAATTTTGCCAAAGCATCACGTCTCCTCCTTCTATGTGAACTTCTTCATTTGGATTAATAACCTTACCTGCTTCTACCTGATCAATAACATACTTGATCGCTTTAAGCTCATTTTCTCTATCAGGTAAAATATTGGATTTGACAAATGTCTGATCAATAACGAAAGCAATATCTCTTGTAAAAATTTGGTTACAATTTTCAATATTTTCTGGTCTAAATACTTCGACCTTATGTTTTTTGAAAACTTTATCAAAAGCATCCATTTCCTGCGACATATCTACCTCTTTCGGGTAAGAACCTGCCAGAATATGTTCTCTTGATTTGGGATCATAGGCTTCTTCAAGAGATGGAATACCTCCCAAACTAAAAGCTGATCCCAAGACTACCGCCTCAAGGGGTGAAGTTTCATCTTTTACGTTTATATGAATCATACGAGACTTTAAAATAGTTTGTAAAAGTACAGGATGAAATGGTCATTAATTCACCAAAGCACAAAGAATCGACAATGAACTATCCAATAAGTGCCGTTAGACTGCTACCTCTTTTGATACTCAAAAAAAGATGTATCAAGTTTGTCGTAAACTATGCTTTTTTTTCAACATCTTGTGGCGATTTTGCATACATTATAAAACCATCTATATTTGAATGAAAAGCTACGCAGACTTAATTGAGCAAACATTTTATTTTCCGACGAAAGAGTTTCAAGTTGAGAATAATGAACTATTTTTCCATGGTGTCAAACTCATGGATATTATCAAAGAATATGGCACTCCTTTAAAGCTTTCATATCTCCCAAAAATTAGTCAAAACATTCAATACGCAAAAGAAATCTTTGGCAAGGCAATGGAAAAGAACAACTATGGCGGTGAATACAAATATTGCTATTGTACAAAATCTTCCCACTTCAATTTTGTCTTAGAAGAGGCATTAAAAAATGACATTCACATTGAAACGTCTTCTGCTTTCGATATTCCAATTGTTAGGAGTTTAAATAAAAAAGGACTTCTGGAAAAGGACAGGTTCATCGTGTGTAATGGATTTAAAAGACCTCTTTACGTCCAAAACATAGCAGATTTAATAAATGATGGCTTTACTAATTGTGTTCCCGTCTTAGATAATTTAAAGGAAATCGACTTTTACCATGAGAATATCAATGACTCATTCAACGTTGGAATAAGGATTGCTTCGGATGAGGAACCAAATTTTTCCTTCTACACGTCAAGACTTGGTATTAGATATGGTGATATTATATCCCATTATAAGGAGAAGATTGAAGGAACAAATGCGAAACTTAAGCTTCTTCATTTTTTCATCAATACTGGGATTAGAGATACGGCTTATTATTGGAGTGAACTAAGTCGGTTTATCTATAAATATTGCGAACTAAAAAAAATCTGTCCGGAATTGGATACTATTGATATCGGCGGAGGATTTCCCATCAAGAATTCATTGGGATTCGAATTCGACTATGAATATATGGCCGATCAAATCATTTCCAACATTAAATGGATCTGCGGTAAAAATCATGTAGACGTTCCTAATATTTTTACGGAATTTGGTTCTTATACAGTAGGAGAAAGTGGAGCGACTATTTACTCTATTCTGGACGAAAAGCTCCAGAATGACAAAGAGCTTTGGTATATGATGGATGGTTCGTTTATTACTCATATTCCTGATGTATGGGGTCTAAACGAAAAATTCATTATGCTCCCAATAAATCAATGGGACAATTCATTTCACAGAGTGAATATTGGCGGTCTGACCTGCGACAGCCATGACTATTATGACTCTGAAGCCCATATTGGAGAAGTATTTCTTCCCCAAATTAAAGAAGACGAAACCCTCTTCTTTGGATTTTTCCATACTGGGGCATATCAAGAAGCGTTGGGCGGTTATGGAGGTATTCAGCATTGTCTAATTCCCGCCCCTAAGCATGTAATCATACAAAAAAATGCCGATGGACAATTGACAAGTAAACTCTTCGCTGAAGAACAAGAAAGTGAAGCGATGATGAAAATTTTAGGTTACGAATAAGTAGGTGTATTAATGTAATCAGTGGTTTTACGTTAAAACATTATAAATTTTAAAACTACCTAACCTACAATAGAGTTTAAATTACGAAATAAGAATTTGTGCATAAAAACCTCGTAATCATACCGACTTATAACGAAAAAGAAAACATCGTGGCAATCATCAATGCTGTGATGGAGTTATCTGTTGATTTTCATGTGCTGGTAATAGACGATGGTTCTCCTGATGGCACTGGCCTATTGGTCAAAGACTTACAGGTAGAAAACACCGATAAACTATTTTTGATTGAGAGAGCTAGGAAGCTTGGTTTAGGCACAGCCTACATCAAAGGGTTTCAATATGCGATCAAACACAACTATGATTTCATCTACGAAATGGATGCGGATTTCTCTCACAACCCTCAAGACCTGATTAAATTATACGCTGCTTGTGCAGAAGAGGGTTTTGACATGTCCATTGGGTCGCGTTATGTTGGGGGAGTAGTCAATGTCGTAAATTGGCCAATGGGTCGCGTATTGATGTCCTATTTCGCCAGCTGGTATGTGCGTATGGTAACAGGACTCAAAATTATGGATACTACCGCCGGTTTTAAGTGCTACACAAGAAAAGTCATTGAGGCCGTGGAGCCAGGAAAAATCAATTTTATAGGCTATGCATTTCAAATAGAAATGAAGTTCAATGCTTGGAAACGAGGATTTAGTATCAAGGAAGTGCCCATTATTTTCACAGATCGAACCAAGGGTGTTTCAAAAATGTCAACTGGGATATTTCGGGAAGCTGTATTGGGTGTTATTGAATTAAAAATCAGAAGTCTTTTTAGAAAATACCATCCCGGACACGTTTCAAGAAGACCAAAATCTTATACACTCGGACAAATTAGTCGAAGCGGATCGCTTTGACAGGAGTAATTCTTGAGATGATTGCTACAGGAATAAGTAAGGTCAATCCGACTACTGCGATACTCATGATATTTAACATAAATATTGCGGAGTAGTTAAAGAGAATCGGCACAGTATGCATGTAATAATTTGCAGGATCGAGTGGAATAAGTTCAAGCTGAGCTTGAATGAGGCAAGTACCAAGCCCAACGAGGTTTCCCCAAAACAATCCTTTCAAGATCAGCTGAATGCCATTCCATAAAAAAATTCTTCTAACGAAACTGTTCTCCGCTCCTAAGGCTTTCAATACACCTATCATTTGCGTTCTCTCCATAATTAAAATTAGTAAAATGGAGATCATATTAACACAAGCGACAACCAATATTAAGGTGAAAAAGATGATCACATTTCGATCTAGCATTCTAAGCCAATCAAAGGTTTGAGGATATTTATCGCTGGCTTTGTCAATGTACAAGTCATAATCCAAATAATCGAACAACTCATCTTCCATCCTATCCATATCCGAATCATTTTTCAAATAAACCTCCAAGCCGCCAGCTTGCCCATCTTTCCAATTATTGATTCGCGCTAATAGTTTGATGTCTGCCAAAATGATCTTTTCATCAAAGTCTTCCAGTCCTGTTTCATAAATACCTGAAACAACCACTTTTCTGGCTCTCGGCGGGTTTTGAACAAAAAAGAGTACAACCTCATCATTAACACTGAGTTGTAGATAATTAGCTATTTTTTTACTAACGAGGACTTCACTGGAATAGCCTTTGTCCTTAAATATTGGAAAATGACCTTCGATAATATTTTCTGAAAACCCAATGGAATCAAACGACGCTCCTAAACCTTTTACGATAACACCCTGAACCTCTTCTGTCGTCTTGAGTAATCCAGCTTTATAAGCGTAAGGAACAATTCTATCTACTTCTTCAAACTCTTTGATGCCATCAACTAACGAATCGGTCACATTAATGACTGTTTCTTCAAATGAAGTCGACAAGGAATACTTCGTCACATCGAGATGTCCACCAAAAGTGAATATTTTATCTTTAATGGCTTTTTCAAACCCACCTAAGACCATAAACGCTACGATCAAAGATGAAAGGGCTACAGCGATACTAACTACGGCAATCCGGTTGATCGTCGTTGAGAACGAACCATGTTCGTTTTTGCTTATCCTTTTTGATATAAAGTATGGAAGATTCAATTAAGATTGTATTGATTGGCAATATTACATGGATTAGATGAAATACAGCAAAACTGTAGTGGAATCAATAACAGTAATTTTTTTTTAAGAGAAATTTCAAATGAGTAGTAGTTTAAAAATTATTTTTAGTTGGACGACAATTACGATGACATTATTATCGTGTAGCCAAGCTGGGCACCAGACAATTCTTCCAGGCGCCTATCAATTGGAAGAGTATATTCCTTTTTTGGAAGGCAAAAAGGTTGGCTTTTATGGTAATCATACTTCTTTGATTGAATCTACTCACACCATAGATTCTCTTCTGGCACTTCAAATAAATATTACGACGGTATTCTCTCCAGAACATGGTATAAAGGGAAATGCAGCAGATGGAGAAATCATCGAATTACAGGCGCATAACTATGATTTTGAACTTTTCTCCCTTTATGGGAAAACCAAAAAACCAACAACTTCACAGTTGGCCAATGTAGATATTTTACTGGTAGACATTCAGGATGTAGGCGTGCGCTTTTATACTTACAGCGCTACACTAACCTATCTGATGGACAAGTGTGCCATAATGGGCATACCAGTAATGATATTAGATCGGCCAAATCCAAATGGCAGTTATGTCGATGGTCCCGTGCTGGATGATTGCTGTCATTCTATTGTCGGAATGCATCCAATACCTGTGGTTTACGGCATGACGCTCGGCGAACTTGCTTGGATGATAAACGACGAACTATGGCTTGAGTCAAAGAAAAAAGTTGAACTGATAATTATTCCCATTAAAAAATGGACGCATAATTCACGCTATTCACTTCCTGTAAGACCATCTCCTAATTTGCCTAACGATCTGTCGGTGGCTCTTTACCCAAGCTTGGCTTTGTTCGAAGGCTCACAAGTTTCCTTAGGAAGAGGTACAGACTCCCAATTTCAGATCGTTGGCCATCCATTAATTGCAGATTCGGCATTCCATTTCACACCTATGCCAAACCAAGGCTCCAAGTATCCTAAACTTGAAGGAGAAAAATGTTTCGGGGAATCATTTACGGGGAATCAACCGGTTTACAAATTTGACATCTCCATATTCATAAAATATTACACACTCCTTCGATCAACCTTAGGAGATGATTTTTTTAAACCCTATTTATCTAACTTAATCGGTAACTCAAACTTCGAAGAACAGCTCAAACAACAATTACCAGAATCTGACATCAGACAATCTTGGGAGCCTCAACTTACCAAATTCAAAATACTCAGACAGAAATATTTGCTCTATCCGTAAGTCTCAAAGATCAAGTTAGCTATCCATTGTTTAGATTTGCAGTAGTATTATGGACAAGAAAAAACTCAAAGTTGTATTTATGGGTACGCCCGAATTTGCTGTTGCAAGTTTGAAAGCATTGGTAGAAAACGATTTTAACATCGTAGGTGTGATTACTGCTCCAGATAAACCAAAAGGACGAGGAAAACAACTAGGAGTCTCTGCAGTCAAAGAATACGCACTTACGCAAAGCTTGAATATTCTTCAACCCTCCAATCTTAAAGATCCTGTTTTTCTTGACGAATTGAAGGCTCTGGACACACAAGTGCAAATTATTGTCGCATTTCGCATGCTTCCTGAAGTTGTTTGGAATATGCCTCCCATGGGCTCATTCAACTTACATGGCTCCCTGTTGCCTGATTATCGCGGCGCAGCGCCAATAAACTGGGCGATAATAAATGGAGAAAAGAAAACAGGTGTTACTACATTTCAATTAAAGCACGAAATCGATACTGGAAATATTCTCTTTCAAGCAGAAGAACCAATATCTCAAGAAGATACCGTAGGTGATGTCTATATAAGGCTGATGCAAAAAGGTGCTGATTTGGTTGTAGAGACAGCCAAAGCTTTACTTAATGGTGAGATCAGCCTTAAACCACAAAATATTGTAGGTCAGCCAAAACATGCACCTAAAATTTACAAGGAAGATTGTGAAATAAATTGGAATAATTCTTCGACGGATATTCACAATTTTATTCGTGGGTTGAGTCCCTACCCCGCAGCATGGACTAAAATAATTAACAAAACGTTGAAAGTTTTTTCTGTTGAAAAAACGGAATATGAGCTAGCTATACCGATTGGTCACTTTCATATTCGCGAGAAAAAAGAATTATTGATCAAAACTTCAGATAGCGTCTTGAAGATTAAAGATTTGCAGTTTGAAGGAAAAAGAAGAATGGCTGCTGATGACTTTTTACGTGGGTTTCAGGTTGATAACCCAAATGACTTTGAATAATAGAATTCTATGAAAATATCAATGATTGCCGCAATGGGCACCAATAGAGTCATTGGGAAAAATAATGGTATCCCATGGCATTTGCCTGATGACTTTAACTATTTCAAAACAACTACCAATGGACACCATGTCATCATGGGTAGAAAGAACTTTGAATCTCTACCAAAACGGTTTAGGCCTCTGCCTAATAGACCTAACCTTGTTATCACTCGAAATGAAAGTTACTCGGAAGAAGGCATAGAAATATTTTACAGTTTACCAACAGCGCTGGATTTTTCAAAGCAACATGAAGAAGCGGAAGCTTTTATCATTGGTGGCGGGGAGATCTATGAAATGGGTTTAGATTTTTGCGATAGGATTTATCTTACGGAAATTGATGCGGCCTTCGAAGGAGATACGTATTTTCCAGAATTTGACAAATCACAGTATTCAGAGACTTCACGAATACATCACAGTATTGATGCGCGACACAAGTTTGCTTTCGATTTTGTAATATATGATAAAAAGTAAAACATGGATACCCACCGAAGATTACTGAGCATACTGCATATCCTATACGGCACTGGCACGCTCGTCATTTTTTTGTTTGTCTCGACAATATTCAATTCTATACTTCCATTTATTGAAGATGAAATACCTAAGGATAATGGCGGCATTATCGCTTTCTCTTTAATTTTTTCAATCATCCGTATATTTTTATTAATAATTGCTGTGACAGTACCTATTCCTTCAATTGTGGGCGGAATCGCTTTAATCAATGGAAAAAAATGGGGGTTAATTCCATTACTAGTCTCAGGATGTGTGTCTTTGCTTAGCTTTCCAGTAGGAACTGGACTTGGCGTATACACCATTTGGGGTTATTTAGAACTGAACAAAACAAACCCTAATGACGAAAATTAAAAATAGTGTCATTCTTCTTACAGGTGCATCATCAGGAATTGGTGAGGCATTGGCCTATCCACTTGCAGCAACTGGGGCTAAAGTAATTTTAGCAGCCAGAAGAAAAGACGAATTAGAAAGAGTCAAAGGCAATTGTAAAAATCAAAATAATGTAAAAATACTCCTGCTAGATCTGTCCAAGGCTGACGAAATAGCGGCGAAAGGAAAAGAAGCAGAGGCTTTATTTGGACAAGTCGACATACTCATTAATTGTGGTGGAATAAGCCAAAGGGATAAAGCGCTGAATACAGGAATTGAAGTGGATCGGCAATTAATGGAAGTTAATTATTTTGGTACAATTGCCTTATCTAAAGCTTTACTCCCAAGCATGATTACTAGAAAAAAAGGTCATCACGTGATTGTAACCTCAGCAACAGGTATTATCAGTACGCCTCTTCGCTCTTCTTATGCTGCCTCCAAGCATGCTTTACATGGATTTTATGATGCCTTGCGTGCGGAATTATTTAAGGAAAACATTCAGGTCACCATGATTTTACCGGGTTATGTCCGAACGCAAATAAGCGTCAATGCGTTATTGGGAGACGGCACTAAACAGAATACGATGGATCAAGCACAAGAAAATGGCCTGAGTCCAGAATCCTGCGCGAATCAAATCATCAAAGCCATTGAAAAAAATAAGGAAGAGGTTTATATTGGCGGCTTTAAGGAGGTCGCTGGAATTTATATGAAACGATTTCTACCAGGTATATTTTCAAAGATAGTCCGCAAAACAGCCGTTACTTAATTCGATATATGCGTTTTGTCCTCTTGTTCATTTTTCATCTCATTGTTTGTGTATCTGTTTTTGGCCAAAATAAGATAACGAACCAAATTGCCGTAAAATTTAAATCCCAAAATAACGAGCAGCAAAAAAAGAATCAAAATACCATACAACCATCTGCTATCACAGTCTTTGTTGGAGTTAAAAAAATCTCCCTTTTGCATAAAATATCTGCAAATCAAAGAACCGATGGTCCTTCCATTCTCACAGGGATACACATCATCCATTGTGACAATAAGCAAAGTGTTTTAGCTCTTTGTGAAAGACTGAATCTTTACAGTAATGTGGTCTACGCTGAGCCAATCTACGAAGAAGAACTGCTATATATTCCTAATGATCCTGAAGCGCAACAAGGTGGAAGCCAAGAACATTTATCGGTCATAAAGGCATATGAAGCTTGGGATATCAATCAAGGAAATCCTAATATGGTTATTGGCATTATTGATAGTGGGCTCGACCTTACCCATGAAGATATTAGCGCCAATATCTATATTAATGAAAACGAGATCCCTGACAATAACTTCGATGACGATGAAAACGGATATGTCGATGATTATCAAGGTTATGATTTCGCCGACAATGATCCAGCCCCACAGGCTGAAACGAGTTTTCATGGAAATCGTGTTGGAGGAGTCGCTGGCGCTGTTACCGATAATGAAATTGGAATAGCTGGTACTGGTTTTAACACAAAAATAAGTCCTTTAAAAGCGTTCCAGACAACTTCAAATATCTCCAAAGGAAATTATGAAGCCATCATATATGCGGCTGACAATAATTATGATGTTATCAATCTTTCGTGGGGATCTGCTGGTGGTTTTAGTAGATTTAATCAAGATGTAATCAATTATGCCGCTTTAGAAAAAGACGTAGTAATTATTGCTGCAGCTGGTAATACACCGGAGGAACTAGATTTTTACCCTGCTAGTTACGATAATGTGCTGTCCGTAAGTTCCACCAATTTAGATGATAGCAAAGCTAGTTTTGCAACATTTAGCACTAATGTAGACCTAGTGGCTCCCGGCAACCAAATATACAGTTCCTTCAAAGACAATGAATACGCCCGTGATAATGGCACGTCTTACAGCGCACCAATGGTTGCTGGTGCTGCCGCACTTGTCCGTGCTCAGTATCCAGAATTATCAGCCCTTCAAGTGATGGAACTGATTAGAGTAAATACGGATGAAATTTATGACTTACCAGCCAACATCTCCTATTTTGAAAAACTGGGAAGTGGAAGACTAAACATGGAAAAAGCCCTCCTAAAAGATAAAAATAAATCACTTCGAATTACCGAACATTCACCTTCTGGCTCTTTTGCTGGTTTTACTTTTTATGATGACTCTATCGCCTTGAATCTAACTTTACATAATTATTTGGGCTCTTTAAAAAATGCCAACTTGGCTATTAGTAGCCAATCTAGTTATGTCACCATTTTAAAATCCAATATTCAATTGGGAAGCGTTTCGGCTAATACAAAAACCAACAACTTTGATCAGCTTTTATATGTGTCGGAGGATACACCTCCGGGTGAAGAAATTACCATTCGTATTGGTGTAAACGATGATAATTACCTGGATTATCAATATCTCCATTTCACAACGCAAGGTGATTATCTGGCTAATGTGGATGGTGACTTTTTCATAACCATTGCTGGAAATGGTAATCTTGGCTATGCCGAAGATGGTTATATAAACGGCAGTGGAGTTGTTTGGAAAGGTCAAAAACTGGCAGATAATATAGGATTGGCAGCATCCGCCAATGGCCGTATTTCTGATAATTGGCCATTGGAGAAAGGTGGAATTATTAGATCACGAGACTTCTTCGTTGAGCAATTTGTCAAATTACAAAAACAACCACAAGCCGATTTCAATTCCGTTTCTATATATAATGATGGAACTGCAAATAAGCCTCTGGGTGTCACCATCGAACAGAATACCTATGCCTTTGATAGTACCATCTTGGGAAATGGAATGATTCTTCAAAGCAGGTTAATTAATACTTCCTCAGACACCTTGAAAGATTTGAAACTGGGCCTTTTCGTGAATTGGGATCTGGAAAATCACGAAGAGAACCAAAGTTATTATGACCAAGGTGTTTTAATTTCTCAAAATAGTTCGAAAACGCTATTTACAGGAATTAAAGTACTTGATGAAAATGATCCGGTCAGGCAAGCAATAGATATTGATAATTTCGATAGCAACTCACTTGACATTTCGCTAGTGTACAATGATTCACTAAAAATTGCTCTTTTACAAGAATCGCGATTTGATAGTGCTGGATTCATGAATAAAGGAAATGATGTATTGAATATTCTTGGAACACGGGGCAACACACTGTTGGCTTCAGAGACCATAAAAAAGGCATTCATTTTAGCCGCTGCGTCTACTCTTGATTCATTATTTCTTACTATCTCAACATTAGAGGAACGATACGAGCAAATATTAAATCAACCTCCTTTGTTAGCCAAGTTTATTTCTTGTGAAGGCGCCCAACAAGTTATCGTCCCAGAGTCTGGTTTTAATTTTAGGTTTTATAAAGACCCATTTGGTCAAAATTTTATCACAGAAAATGACTCTATAACTATTTCAGGTGTAAGTGGCGATTCCTCCATTTATGTACAAAAAGTGGGGGATTCTTATCTTTCAGATTTTCAAAGAATTGATATTCAACTAAACGCCAAAGTAAGCGACTTTATCATGTCAACGGATACTTTATATCTTGATGATCCGCAAAAGAACTTGGTGACATTTGTCGATGCTAGTTTCAACCCAATAACTTGGTTATGGGATTTTGGAAACGGCACAAAAGCATCTATTCAAAATCCGACAATCGTCTACGATACACCTGGGCTTTACCAAATCAGTCTTTCAGTAGAAAATGAAGTCGGCTGCATTGATACCGAAATTCAGCAGCTTTTGGTGGTCAACAGGCCAGCTCCAGCCTTGTTTGATATTCAACTTGTTTGTAAAGGCGAAAACCTGTTACTCAGTAACGCAAGCAAGGATACCTTGAGAATTTACCAAAATGAAAATGACCGCATTGCTTATGCTGAGTCCACTCTACTCTCCATTACCAACATAGAAAATGATACATCCATATATGTTTCAAGAATAGAAAATGGTTTTGAAAGTTTGAAAAGCAAGGTAGCCGTTCGAGTTTCACGAGTTGAGGCGGACTTCACTTACCAACCAGACCTTGATCAAGAAAATACTTCGATACTTTTAATAAACAGTTCAACGGCTGATTCCATTCAATGGAACATCGATAATATTTTCTATTATACCGATTCATTATCAATTCCTGTTACCTCAGCATTACTCGTTGTTAAATTGGAGGTATTTGATTCCTTGACATGCTATGATTCTAAGACACAGGAGATTATTTTTTCTAAATCCGCCATACCTCAAATTAGTTTTAATCAGCCTTGCCTTGGGGAAGACCTAACATTAAAGCCTCAGAACGGAACATATTTCGGATTATACAATGATGAAGCACTACAATCACTCGTTTCAAAGGGACAGCAATTTGAGCTACCAAACGTCTCAGATACTTCTGCTTTTTATATTGTGGGTTTGGATAGCATCACTCCAAGCGATCCAATAGTGATTCTTGTCGAACCAATTTTATTCGAACCTCATATTCTTGTTTCCCCTCCAATACTCTATTTATCAGAATCAAAAAGAATAAACCTTGAAACAATGAATCGTGAAATCAATGAATGGAATTGGTATTTGAACAATTCACTCATCGAAACCGCTCCTAACCCTATTATATTTTTTGATTCCGTAAGTCTTTATCAAATAGTTCTGAATACTTTTTCCGTTGATGGTTGCTTTAGCTCGGATACTCTTAATTATAGCGTTCAACAAAAAAGACCGGTGATACTCGGTGTAGATAATCAAAAACATTTTAAGCTCTACCCTAACCCTGTGATAGATGAGTTAACCGTCCAGTCCGAAATATCATTTCATAAGATTCGTCTTTCCTCCTTAACTGGTAAAAAATTAATAACACAAGACTGTAATAGCTGTCATATTCATGTTTTAAATATTGAAAGTATTGATTCAGGGATTTATTTTTTATCTTTATTTACAAAAAATGGTATTATAACCCAGAAACTGTATAAAAAAGTTAAATGATCCTCGGAATAACAATTGGTTTTCTCGCATTAATAGTATCGATTACTTTAATCGTCGGATATTGTTTAAGTGCACCCGGATATTCTGGAAAAAAAACTGATCATTTCAATGGAGAACATTTTTTTACACCAAGAGGTAAACCGGGGAAAGGTGGAAAACATCTTTTTGAGTGGTTTATAACACGCAAAAAAGGGAAATGGTCAGAAAACTATGAGACATTTCAAGGACCAGCTCCTACTTCAATAATCCACGAAGGCCTTGAGATTACTTTTATAAATCATAGTACTTTTCTCATTCAAACTGATAGTCTAAATATATTGACTGATCCTGTTTGGAGTAAAAGAGTAAGCCCTTTTTCATTTATGGGACCCAAACGAATGAGACCACCAGGGATTCGTTTTGATGACTTACCTAATATTGATATCGTACTATTAAGTCACAACCATTATGATCATTTAGATATACCTACATTAAAAAAATTACATCATAAATTTAATCCGCTTATTATCACCAGTTTAGGGATCGGAAAATATCTACAAAAACAAGGGATCAGTTCGTTTAAAGAGCTTGATTGGTGGGATAAAATAAATATAGGTATCGAAGTGACCTCCGTCCCTGCACAACACTTCAGTAGTCGCGGCATTTTTGATCGAGACAAAACATTATGGTCCGGGTTTACGCTAAAAACTTCTGCCCACAAACTATATTTTGCAGGGGATTCCGGTTGGGGCGATTTTTTCAAACAAATTGGAGAAAAAGAGGGTCCATTCGATATCTCGCTTATTCCCATTGGCGCCTTTCAACCGCACTGGTTCATGCACCCTATCCATGTAAGCCCATTTGAAGCGATAGACGTGCACAGAGCTGTTAAAAGTAAATTGAGCCTGGCCATGCATTTTGGCACCTTTCCTTTGGCAGATGATGCTCAAGGAGAAGCTGAAAGTGAGTTAGACCGAGCCATCACCAAAAGGGGTTTAGAAGCGGGGAAATTTATTATTCCCGAAGAAGGTGTTGTCTTGAAATTTTGATCTTTACCATCGCTCTCTTTCCTCCCAAAAACCAAAAATCCAGTTGCCATGAGCTTTAGGATCATCACTTCTAAAAAACTCTCTAAAAGCGTTCAACAACTCCTCATGACTAAGCATCCCATCACCATTCCTATCCAGTTTTGTAAAGGCTTTCGCAGAATACTTGATATCTATTCGATAAGCCATAAAAAAATCGGTAAACTCATCTACTGATAAATATCCGTCTTTATCTTCATCAAAAACATTCAGAATATCACGGACAAAATTATCAACATGTGTCTCATATAGTGATTCAGAGCCATTCACAATATTCGCATCGGCAAACTGAATCCATTCTTCCAGAGAAGCATGATCTGAGTATTGACCAGCAAATCCCTTGAAATCAGACCATGATTTACTGCATTGTGCCAACAGCAGATCATACTCCGCAGAGTCCTCTGATAAAACCCATAGTGTGGCGAGGTTTTCCCCTATGGCGATAAAGTCTTTTCTCTCTAAAACACCATCACCATTAAAGTCTAACACGTTATAATAATGAGAAAGCTTGGTTCTTTGCAGTTCTGATATCATATCTTCATCAATTCGAAAACTTATTCTGTAAAAAAGGTCTTAGAATATTTAGATTGCAACGCAATCAAAATATATATTGTAAAAATATACAAGTTTCTAAGATGCCAACACTCGCTGAGATAATTACTATAGGTGATGAAATTTTATACGGACAAACGCTTGACACCAATTCACATTGGATGAGCGGCCAATTAGACCAAATTGGTATAAAAGTGATCCGTAAAACCACCATTGGAGATGAAAGAGAAGAAATTTTAGCCTGCTTTAAAGAAGCCGAGGCTAGAGCTGAAGTGATATTGATAACTGGTGGCTTAGGTCCTACGAGCGACGACCTAACCAAACCCCTACTTACGGAGTATTTTGATTCCGAGCTAGTTTTAAATGAAGAGGCATTAAAGGAAATAGAAGCCTTGTTCAAACGAATCAATCGTAAAATGAGCGATGCTAATCGTGGGCAAGCGATGCTTCCATTGGCCTGCGAAAAAGTAACCAATAGCTATGGTACCGCACCTGGAATGTGGTTCAATAAAAACGGCAAGATATTCATATCCATGCCAGGCGTCCCATATGAAATGAGGCATATGATGTCTGATATTATATTGCCTCGCCTCGCAGAAAAATACCTGGATGGAGTTATACATCACCGAATGATTAAAACCATCGGGATACCAGAATCAACGCTCGCAGAGCTTATTGAGGATTGGGAAAAAGCATTACCAAGCAATATAAGGTTAGCTTATTTGCCAAGTTTTGGACAAGTGAAACTACGACTTACAGCTTTTGGAAATGATTTCGAAAGTTTAAGGGCAGCATCACAAAGTCAAATAGACGCGGTACTGCCCAAAATTCAAAAGTACGTTTTTGGTTTTGATGATGACGAGATCGAATATATCATTGGCAAAAAGCTCATCGAAGCAAAAAAGACCATCGCCTTTGCGGAAAGTTGTACTGGAGGCTATTTGTCCCATTTAATAACGAAAATCCCAGGGAGCTCTGCTTACTTCAAGGGATCAATTATCTCCTACGCCTATGATGTAAAGGAAAGGTCACTTGATGTCAATCATAGCACGATGAATGAGATGGGAGCCGTTAGCGAAGAGGTGGTCATTCAAATGGCTATTGCGATACGAGAAAAACTCCAATCTGATATTGGCATTTCTATTAGTGGTATTGCTGGTCCTGATGGAGGTACTGAAGATAAACCTGTAGGAACGGTCTGGATTGCGTATTCTGACGAGCATAAAACAGTAGCAAAAAAATACCAATATACTAAGGATAGATTGTTGAATATTCAATTCGCTGCGATGACCGCTTTAAATATGTTTAGAATAAACTTTTTAAGCGAATAACAAATTAATTACCTTTGCAACACCCAAAAACAAACCCAAAACAAAATTATCTATGGCGACAGTAGAATTGGTGATGCCCAAAATGGGCGAAAGCGTGATGGAAGGAACCATCCTAAGTTGGCTGAAAAATGAAGGTGATGTCATTGAAGAAGATGAATCCATTCTAGAAGTAGCTACAGATAAGGTTGACACAGAAATTCCCTCCACACACGCTGGAGTTCTTAAACAAATATTAGCAAAAGACGGAGAAGTTGTCGGAGTAGGAAAAGCTATTGCCATTATAGAAATAGAAGGTGAAGCATCTGACGCTAAAACCACGGATAATACTCCTGATCAGTCTATTATCGATGAAGCTGAGAAATTAGTAGAAACTGCTATTGCTGGTCATTCGGCTTCAGTTGCTGAATCCGTAAGTGATAAATTTTATTCCCCATTGGTTAGAAGTATTGCCAAGGCAGAGGGTATTACCCTTTCCGATTTGGACAGAGTTTCCGGATCCGGACTTGAAGGTCGCTTGACCAAGGACGATATGCTTGCTTATGTCAACAGACGTAATTCAGAATCCGCAGATACCCCTGCGACGAAACCAACAGCTGAAAAAGTAGCGGCTATACCCCAAGCGCCGAAAGTTGTACCTGCGGTTATATCGGGCGAAGATGAGATCATTGAAATGGATCGGATGCGCAAAATGATTGCTGAACGCATGGTTTCATCCAAGCAAATATCTCCACATGTAACCTCTTTTGTAGAAGCTGATGTTTCACGTATGGTAAGCTGGAGAGGTAAAATGAAACATACTTTCATGGAGCGAGATGGCCAAAAACTCACCTTCACTCCTATTATTATCGAAGCAATTGTGCGAGCAATTAAGGACTATCCTATGATCAATATTCAGGTCGATGGTGATAGAATAATCAAGAAGAAAAATATCAATATCGGAATTGCCGTTGCACTGCCATCAGGAAACTTGATTGTCCCTGTGATCAAGAACGCAGACCAATTGAACCTAATTGGACTTACGCAAAGAGTCAATGACCTTGCAAAACGTGCAAGAGAGAATAAATTAAAGCCTGATGAACTGTCAGGAGGAACATACACTGTTTCTAATGTAGGTTCATTTGGAAATGTTATGGGAACTCCTATAATCATGCAACCTCAAGTGGCTATTATGGCTCTTGGAGCTATTCAGAAGAAACCTTCGGTAATAGAAACTCCTGAAGGAGACTTTATAGGCATTCGACATAAAATGTTCTTATCGCATAGCTATGACCACCGAGTTGTTGATGGTGCCTTAGGCGGAATGTTTGTAAGAAGAGTGGCCGATTACCTAGAGAAATTCGATACAGATCGGGTTAGTTGAAAATAATACCATGCACAAGGAAACCCTATTTAATAAAAAGGTGTCCTTGTGCTTATATTTTTCACTCAACAACATATAATAAAACCTTTTTCTACGATCATTATTCTACTTTTCTGCATCGTTTCCTATTAAACTACTAACGCTCCCCTTCCTCTTTTACCTCCTGCTTCTACCGAAATCGAATTTGGAAAAAAACAGATAATCTGCGGCCTACTGTCTTTCCCTATCAAAACTCTTTTTTTTTTGAAAACTTAGATAGCTTGATAATCTTAAAAATTAGGGAAAAATACATTGCTAAGAACAATCAATTAAATGAAGACGAAGAATTGCTTAATGTAATTGAAAAGAAATTTATATCATTACCACAACGTCAAAAGGGGATAACGAAATATTCATCAGTGATGAAAATTGGAAATTTGAAAGTGGTGGTGTGAGTTCTCAATCGTATGGAATAAGTTCCTAAAGTTCATTTAACAGTTCATTTTCGATTCCAATAAATATCTCTGGTATACCAAGTGAAAAAAATGACACCTTGGATATGCTGAATACAGCTGACAACTTTATCAAAATTCACTATCAATCACCGATCACAAGAGTAGAATACCGCGATAGCCTGAAAGTCATTAAGTTTTAATTTTGAGGTAAATCTTATGTTGATTTACTAAATTGGATTTATGGGTAACCATCATCGCAATCATGATATCGACAAGCTTAAAGCAGCTTTTTTCCTCAACTTATTTTTCACTGTCATTGAGCTAGTTGGTGGTATTTGGACCAATAGTATCGCCATTATATCAGATGCCATCCACGATTTGGGAGATAGCATATCTCTAGGTATTTCGTGGTACCTACAAAATATCTCAGAAAAAAAACCGGATAAAAAATATTCTTACGGTTACAAAAGGTTCTCTATCCTGGGTGCAATAATCAACTCCATAGTGCTTATCGTAGGCTCAATTTTTATCATCCTCGAATCGATTCCAAGACTTATTCACCCTGAAACGCCCGATTCTACGGGAATGATGTTCTTAGCCATTGGTGGGTTGTTTTTTAATGGACTTGCCGCCTACAAGCTTCATGGTGGTGAATCCATTAACTCGCGTGCTGTCTATCTCCATTTACTTGAGGATGTTCTTGGCTGGTTTTTCACATTAGTAGCAGCCGTCATCATGCATTTTTTTAACGTTCCTATACTCGATCCAATCCTTGGTGTAGGAATCGCGATATTTATTCTAACCCAAGTATTCAAAAACCTCAAAAAAGCTTTGAGAATAATTCTTCAACAAACACCTGAAGGATTAGATATGGATCAAATTCATTCAAAACTGAAATCCATAAACGAAATTAAAAGTATCCATGATTGCCACGCATGGACTATGGACGGACAATATCATATACTGTCCCTGCACTTAGTCCTTCATAAGAGCAAGTCAATTGAAGAGCTACACGCATTGAAAACTAATGTAAAAGAAAGCTTATACCAGCAAGGCATTAATCATGCGACCATCGAGTTTGAAACAGCAGAAGAAAATTGCGCTTTTGAATTAACAAACTCAGAACAAGTTCACGAACTATGAAGTTGAAAAATTGCTTCTTATCCAATGCAAGCATCAGGAAATAGTACCTAAAAGGTGGTTTAAAAATTATAATTAAAGCTCATAGAAAGTCTATTTTCAGACTTAATGATGGCGATATTGTCAGAATTGAAGCGTTGGTAAATAGGGATTTTATAACTGGCATTTAATGTCAATTTATTCCACATGAATTGTAACCCTGTATTTGACATGAATACTTCTCCTCCAGTATTGGATTGCTCAACTAGCCCCTCTTTGTGAATTCCTCCGTATTCAAAATATGCACCTACGATTGGCACCAATATAAGCTTGGTGAATTTTTTGACCCAAAAGATATTTGAAGACACAGTAAACTGATTGCCAAAGGTATAGTCATCCGCGTTTTGACTGTTTAGTTTCAATGATAGATCAGCATTTAAACCCATGTTTTCAAACATCAATGTGTGATTGACAGTCATAATGTAATCTATGCTCCCTGAGCCTAATTGAAAATTTCGATTGATAACCTCCTCTTCCTCTTGCTTATCAAATTGACCAAATGGCAGTTTCACACCAACCCCAATCAAAAGCGTTTGGTTAATAGATAGTTTATCATCGCTACTTTTATTAAAAAATCTATAGAATAATAAAACTGATGGATCTCCTATTCCATGATCTTTTATTTTCTGGTGACTACCATCCATTTGGTTAAAAGAGTAAGGAATAATAATGGATGCTTGCAAGCGATCGTACAATTTAAACCTAGCGTTAACCTCAAATCGACTAAAACTATCATCCGATATTTCATCCTCTAAAACTTCACTATTGAACCGCATTTGGGCGGAAAATCTTGAATAGGAATAGTTCATTCCTATGAATGAGGTTGACATTTGCGGAAGTAATCCAAAATAACTATTGCCCAAAGAACCTCCACATGCATCGCAGCTTTTCACTTGATATATAAGCATTAGCCCAATAAAAAATAAGAACGTTTTTTTCACGACTACTTAAAAAATGTAGGATTTGATATAAAATTAGTATCAGTCAAGGTCTCTAAAAAGGCTGCAATTTTCAATCTTTCATCTTCCGTCAAAGCAATTCCAAGTCTCTCTCCCTTTAAAGTTTCGTCTAAGCTTTCAGAGAAAACAACACCTTCATTGTAGTGAGCCAATACCTCTTCAATGGATGAAAAGCGGCCATCATGCATATATGGCTTTGTGAGCATCACATTTCTAAGACTCGGCACTCTAAACTTTCCAAAATCATTCTCATCCTCCGTAATTACCCCTCTTCCCAAATCTTCAAATTCACTATCCAGCCCATTATTGCGAAAGCTTTGATCTGTGAAGAGCTCCCCTGAATGGCAACTCGCACATTTTTCTTCGAATATATCAAGTCCTTGAACTTGAAGGTTGGTTAGTTCTGCTTTATTCAAACGGTATTGGTCGTAAGGCGCATCTGCTGACACCAGCATCACCATAAACTGAGATAATGCATGCAGCATTCTAGGGGTAGAAACGGAATCCGTCCCAAATGCCTTTGCAAACATAGGAGGGTAAGTCTCCGTGTTTCGAAGCTTTACGACTACTTCGGACGTTTCCTCGTCCATCTCTAAGGGATTCTCAATAGCATTTAAAGGAATAAAGTCAACATGTATAACCCCTCCGTCCCAAAAGAAATTATTCATAAATGCAAGATTGGTCATTTGGGGTGCATTTCTGACACCCACACGGTCTTCAATGCCAATACTCAATCTATGCTGTGGATCGGCAAAAGCTACCGTCTGGTCATGACAAGAAGAACAAGCCACTGTACCATCTCTGGAGAATATTGGGTCAAAGAACAATGCTTTTCCCAGATTAAACCCCTCTTTTGTTACTTCATTATTCGAAAAAGTATAAGATGGCTCAGGGAAATGTTCTGGCTTGACAAAGCCAAAGTCATTCTCAATAACTACCTCCTCAGGCTCTTGAGAATCGTTACACGACCACAAAAAGAATAATCCGAGAAAAAGAATAAATTGAATACTACTGATGTGCATGATCAATACTGAATAAGTCATTAAGGTTCTTTGCAACAAGATTTCCGGTTCTTGGAGAATGAACACTATTCGTTATAGAAAAATCTACAGGGTTTTGCCCATTAAAAACATTCGCTACATCCATAAGGATATGAACGCCTGGATATTGCGTTTGGTTGATCTCTACTGCGTCAAACTCCAATGTATACTCTTGATTATTGTTTATTGATCCCCAACCGCCGATGTGATAGCCAAATCCAAATGGATTGGACTCTTCTATGGTATCTCCAAATGAGTCGCCATTAGACTCAGGTGATTGGCCTTCCACTTTCAATGCAATATATCCCGAATTCCAAGTCCAAAACATGCCATCAAGAAAAATGCCCGTGCCCTGAGATACTCCCTCTTCATTCACTCCTATTGTAAAAGTCACTTTATTATATGTGCCTGCCGGAATATTCTCAAGGATGATATTTCTACTCGTCGGTTCAGATTCATTAATGAGATAATACCCACTCAAAAAATCAGTACTCACATTTAATGAATCTGCATAATATTCTCCATTAGGTCCTTCAAGGATCATTTCACTTATGATATACTTTACTAAGGTGAGATTATAGGCTTGGCCCTGTGCAGTTTCGAAAGGGTAATTTTGGCTTAGCGGCTCTTCAATAATGCCACTCGTTTGTAACCCAACGATATTATCAAATTTAAGCTCAATAGAACCATCTGTAGATACCAACAGATCATCATCACTGGAGCAGGCTCCAGTGATGATGATTGTTAAGATTAAAAGGATATTTTTAGTCATTCTGAACATGGTGAATTTCAAAAGCTTCAACTAAATTTTCAGCGATTGGTTCACCTGCCGCTGGCGATTTAACTGCAAAAGTGGTCCCAAAATCAACATTACTCGTTCCAGAAATTGCTTTCAGCACATCCATTTTGATGTATAGCATTGAAGTTGAACCATTAGAAACGTTCAAGTTACTAGGCAAATCAAGCCCTATTTGCTTAATATTATTAGTCTCTCCCCAACCTCCAACATGGAATAAAAAGTGATCACTTTCTTCCTGTCCAGATGATGCACTATTCCCTTCCAACATAAAAGCAATATAGCCTGCATTCCAGTTCCAGAACCATGCACCGTTTGAAGGATCCAAAACGCCACCTGTGGCTCCTTCTTCGACAAGTTCGCCGGGCACGCCTAATGTGAATTCTAATCTACTATAAGTGCCCTCTGGAATATCTTCAAAATTGATCATTTGAGATGTCTCAACATTTTCTAAAATATGATAAACGCCTTCGGCACCTTCGGCACTTATCACCACTTGATCAATATAATCCTCTGTTGTTCCTGTTCCCAGAAGTTTAATCTGAGTAATGTAATAGCCTAATATGTCAATATTAAAGCTTTGATCAACGCTATTTGAGAATGGAAAGCTTTCACTAGTTTCGTAAGGAACCAATGATACTTCCTCCTCACCTACAACATTATCGAATCGCACAGACACTGATCCAGGCCCTATAGTCGCGATATCCTTGTCATCATTACATGAAGAAGTGGTCATAATAAAGACTATTATGACAATTGATAGAATGCTATTTTTCAAAATATAAAAGTTGTCTGTGTCCTCACTAAGTAAAGGAAACAGGGGTTTTTAATTTATTACTGCAATACGAGATGTTATGCGATAAGCCTTGGTGGCTGAAAAATAGTATTGTGAGGAGCATCCTCTATAAATGGATGAATATAGCCCATAGTATTATTTGAGGCATTTATCACAACTTTTTCTATTTCATCAATCTGTGAATACTGAAAAAAGAAGTTGATCGCTATGATTGTATTTGATTGTGATTGTTGATCCTGCTGTTTGTCTTGGGCTTTATTAAGCTGAGACACGAGGTAGCATTTCCCTCCACAAATAGTCATTGGTTTGGTCTTATTAATACAAAGAACCTCCGATATGTATTCCTTCCTTGTTTCAAAATCTAAATAGATCAATGGAATAACCATCGTGTTCAAAAAGATGAACAGCGCAAGCATTGTTGATAAGGTTGGCTTGAATACTCTCACGATGCAAAGGTGCATGCCGATTGTTAAAAATCAAAGGGTTAGCATCTGTTAAGCCTCTTTTTTTAACAAGATTAACATTATAAGCACTAGTCCTCTATCTATTAACCAAAAATCGATGAGTACTTACCAAAAATCTAATAATTCATGCTCACTTTTTAATTAACAATACTTTTGAATAAAAAAAGTGATGAAAAAGATATTTATAGTTGATGATAATGAAATGATGAGAGCCTTCCTTTTAAATTTTTTCAAAAAAAACTATGAAGTAAGAGCTTTTGCATCAGGAGAAGAAGCTTTAGCCACAATTGATACTGAATCAAAGCCAGACTTACTTCTTCTTGACTTTGAGCTTGAAGGCATGAGTGGATACGATACGATGAAAAGTCTTAAAGCTTCCGAACTATTCAAAAATGTTCCGGTAATGTTTTTATCCGGTAAGCAAAAAAGTGAAATCAGAATTGATTGTTTAAAAGCTGGTGCGGCAGATTTCATCTCTAAGCCTTTCAATCCAGTGGAGCTTTCTTTAAAAATAGAAAAACAACTTTTAACCGTTAAGTAGTAAATCCATGACTTGCACAGAAATTCTTTTAATCAACACCCCTCTTAACGCTGGTAAAATACTCAATAATGGGTTTCAACCAACCATATATGATGATGTTCAAAGCGCTATCAGTGGCCTTAAACATCGCGCTGACAAAGGGAAACAAATGCCTGCATTGATTATTTCAGGCTTCAATCAACTTGATTTCTCTTTCAATGAGTTGACCGGATGGTTAGCAGGATTGAATACAAAAATACCCGTGATCCTGTGTGAGGACAAAATAGATGATTTTCTTATACAAGAAGCAAACGAAAACAAGGTAATAGATGTGATCACTCCTGATATAAACGCTGATGTGCTCAAGAAAAAGCTAGAGGTGATAATAGGAAAAACAAGTATCCTAAAACCCTCATCTACCACAAGAAAACCATTAAATATAAGTAAGAGGATGTTTGATATCGTATTATCAGGAACATTACTTTTAATGCTGTCTCCTTTATTCTTGATTGTTATCATCGCTATTAAATTAGAGTCTAAAGGCGCTGCATTTTATTGGCAAAAACGAGTTGGAACTGGTTACAAGGTTTTTAACTTTTTCAAGTTCAGATCAATGAGCGTAGATGCTGATAGTATGGTTGATCAATTGATGAAAAAAAACCATTATGGCACAGTACAACAAGGTGATGTTATCAATGATATCGTGGATAATAGTACATTTCTATTTGATGATCAAGGATCCATTAGCGAGACAAAATATCTAGACAAAAAAGTAGCTGACAATAAGCAATCTTTTTTCAAAGTTCAGGATGATCCAAGAATCACAAAAGTTGGTCATTTCATCAGAAAAACAAGTATTGATGAATTACCACAATTACTCAATGTATTGATTGGAGATATGTCGATAGTTGGAAACAGACCTCTTCCACTTTATGAGGCAGAAAAATTGACCGACGACCTATGGATGGAACGGTTTATGGCTCCTTCGGGAATCACTGGTCTGTGGCAAGTAACAGAAAGAGGAAAAGCCAAGACTTCTGAAGACTCACGTAAATTGCTTGATATCGAATATGCGCGTACCCATACCTTCTGGAGTGATCTCAAAATATTGATAAAAACACCTTTAGCAGCGTTACAACAAGAAAACGTTTAAATATTTTTCCATGAAAACACAGCATATTAAAAATACCATTATGAAATTTTTAAAATTACTTTTCATCAGTCTCCTCTTCACCGGATGTGTGAAAGAGTTTACTGGAAAGGAAGAAGTTATTGCTCCTATTGATATTAATAATAGTTTTGACTTTAATACAATATCAGAAGAGGAAATAAGTATTCAGTTAAATACTGCCAATGGGGAGCCCATGCAAAACGTGTTGGTTATTTTTCATACGAATGAAAGCAATGCGTCAGATGAGGTTTTTCTGAAATTAATAACCGACAATAATGGTCATGCAAGCACATCATACAGTCTACCCCTAGCGCTAGAATCTGCCATTGTAGAGATCCCTCGATTAGGATTCCCACAATTCACGGAAGTTACCACTGCTGAATTAGTTAATGGACTTGTTTATAAAGGGCATGAACATGCTTATAGAGAGGTTGATATAACATCAACTAATGCAAACCGCAATTCAAATTCTAACAGACAAATGTCGATTTATAATATTCATACCCTTGGAACCTTCAACAGCCAAGGTGTACCTGATTATTTAGAAACTTCTGACATTATCAGTGCAGAACTGCTTGAGTTCATTTCCGTGTCATTACCAGAAAGCAAGCCGGTACCGACCTATCACCCAGGTTTTCTGACCGAAAACTCGCAGACCAATCTCGACATTTTAGCCCCCGCTGATGTTTGGATAACCTTCGTCCATGAAGGTGCGGGATACAAAAACATTCTTGGATTTTATACCTACACCACTGGAACCCCCCCTACGTCCACATCAGATATCACAGATATTACCATTGCTTTTCCAAATGTGTCTTACGCTGGTAGCGGTGGTGGATTAATGTCTGGAGATAAAGTAAAAATTGGCCAATTTGATCCTGGTGTGTCGATAGGATTTATATTGTTAGCAAATGGCTGGAATGGAAACATTACCAATGGCCTACGCCAAGTGTACAGCCATGAAGGCTTAAACCCTGAATCCGATCCTGAATTACAACAGCACAACGTACTGCTATTCGATGAAATTAATGAATTGTTTCTTCTTGGGTTTGAAGACTTAAATAGAATGGAAGGTAGTGATGATGATTTCAATGATGCGGTATTCTATATCACTTCGAACCCATTAGAAGCGATAAGTATTGAAAATATTAACCCTATTGATCAACCAACGGATACGGACGGAGATGGCGTAAGTGATATTTATGACGAATATCCTAATGATATTGAGTTGGCCTATGGGTATTCTTATCCAGGGGAAGATAGCTATGGCACTTTCGCTTTCGAAGATAACTGGCCAGGATATGGCGACTATGACTTCAATGATTTGGTCATCGACTACCAATACATACAACTTGCAAATGCCGAAAATAAAATATCAAGACTACAAGGCAAGTTTATTGTCAAAGCTGTGGGTGCGGGTTTTAGCAATGGTTTTGGCATACAACTAGACTTGAGTAGTAATCTTGTTACAGAAGTAGTTGGAAGTCAATTGCACGGTGATTTATTCTCGGTAAACGCGGCGGGTGTTGAAAACAACCAAACCAAAGCTATAATACCTGTAACCGATGCAGCCCACTATAATTTTAATACAAGGGGTTTTGTAAATACTGATCCAAGTTTTGAGTATTTAACACCAGATACCATAATTGTTGAGGTGAAATTCTCAAGGCCATTAGGTCTTTCTGAGGGAGGAGCAGCGCCTTTCAACCCATTTATCGTCATCAATCAGACACGAGGTAGAGAAGCGCATCTTCCAGGATACAGTCCTACAGATCTTGTGGATGATTCTTATTTTGGCACAGGTAACGATGATTCCAAACCAAACCTAAACTCTTATTATAAATCGCAAACTGGCTTACCATGGGGAATGAACCTGCCCGTTAGTTTTACTTATCCAAAAGAGAAAGTAAGTATTCTTAACAGCTATAATCATTTTTCTCAATGGACTCAAAGTCTAGGATTCAGCTACATGGATTGGTACTCCAACAAGACCGGATATAGAAATGACGACCAACTATTTCAAAAGTAAATTGACCGATTAACCATCAACCAATCAATTTCGACGCGTGAATCATAAATTTTGATTCATGCGTTTTTTAATTTTACCCCTATTATTTTTATCCTACACAGTATTTGTGTCGGCTAGATACTATTAAAATCTCAAAAAATCTCAAGCTATTAAAGGTTGGGGAAAACACTTATATCCATCAATCATATCTAGAGACATAGAATTATGGCAAGGTATCCTGCAATGGCCTACTTTATATTCAAGAAAATGAAGCCATAATAGCCGATACTCCAGCATCAACCATCGCCTCGAAAGAGCTCCACCAATGGCTGGTTGATAGTAAGATTAGCCTGAAAGCAATTTTCCCTACTCATTTTCATGATGATTGTATCGCTGGTATCGACAATCTCATTTCTCCCTCCACTGAACTCTACCTTTTTGATAAGACAGATTCCTTAATGAGGCATTACCATATTGAAAAACCTTCCACCATTTATTCATCAGATTTTACTTTTACATTAAACCAATCCAAAGTTGAGATTCTATATCGTGGAAATGGACATACTAAGGATAACGTCGTAGTATGGTTGCCAAGTGAAAAGATACTTTTTGGCGGCTGCCTAATCAAATCATTGAACGCCACCAAAGGGTACCTAGGCGATGCGGATCTTGACAATTGGCGTAATACTGTGGGGAAGGTTAAAGCATCAGTAGATGAAAAGGCTAAGGTTATTCCTGGACATGGAAATTATGGAGGAATTGAACTCCTCGAATACACGATTCAATTATTCTCTAAACAATGAACCCCGAAGAATTTTCTTCAGGGCTCATCTGAGTATAAACATCCAGCTTAATTGTTTAAATCACACTAAATATATTTTAAATAACTTTTTTGATCAGAATTTTTTAGGTGAACAGTGTCAGTTCCTCGGTGAGTCACCTGTTTTTACTGTTCCTATGTAAATGAATGCGAGGCTTATAAAGTTTAGCGGACCGGTTGGCAATTGTGTAAGCAATCCATTGGTGTAGCTTGCCACACATAAACCAATGAAAGCACTATAAAAAGCCACCAATATCTGTCGGTGCAAAGAGTCTTCCATGAACCAAAGCCTCTTCCCTAAGTAAAAAATAATCACAGCAAGCATCAAATAATATAAGTACAGCCCAATGATACCAGTCTCCATCCAGAGCCTTGTATAATGACCGTCAGTTCCCAGTTCTGCCAAGAACGTACCTGGACTAAATCTTTTACCCCAATAACCAGCACTGCCTATACCGCCTCCCAATGGCTTATCATGCATGTAGCCTTCCAATATCTTTTCTCGCTTAACTCGAACCATTAAAGATGGATCGTTGGAATCAAGCGCTGATCTCACCCTGTTTATCTGGTAATTTGATTGAAGAATCGTGGTGTATTTTAAAAATACGAATGCGCCAGTAGCGAATAATAAGCCAAGCAAAACGATTCTGAAGTTCTTAGTCATTACAAAATAGGCAAACCCACCAATGGCCAAAATCGCCAATGCACCTCTGGTTCCAGAAATCAGCATGCCATACAGTGACAGGAGCGATACGAACAATAACAACCAACGAAATTTCACTTTACCAGCATAGAGTGCTATAATCCCAAAGACTAAAGAGGTGTGTGCTTGACTAGCTCCAAACTGCGCTGCATCGCTGAAATAAGAAAAAACACGAAGTTTACCAAAAAGAATATGCGTGCTCGCCGCTCCAGCGTTGAGCCATTGCTTTTCTACTTGACTAACACCAAGAATTAATTGTTTTAATCCCCATCCTGTTCCAAATACTGCCATTACCGCCCAAATGATTAGAAAGTATTTTAAGTGCTTGAACTCCTTTAGAAGATAGGTGGAAAGAAGAATGAGCATCACGGGATAAATTGATAAACCACGATTGGAATAAAACCAAGCCACTTTACTCTTTGCTAATGGATTAAAGACCTCAATAAATGAAAATGCCAACCAACTTATGAGCGCCAAGGAAAGGAGGTTAGTAAAATACTCGGGCTCAAATTTTACCGATTTAGAAAAAACAAGCACAAGAATTAATAAGACAAGAATACCATCAACGCTCAATCCAAATGGAATTCCAGGAACATAGCGACTCAAAAGGCTAATAAGAAAAGCAATGACAACTACGACGAGAAGATAGTATTCAGGATATTTAAAAACGGTAATAAGTAATAAGGGCAAGGGAATAGCCACCAAAAGGACAATTCCTATTTTAAAGCCACCAGTTGCTAATACCCATGCAATGGCAACAGATGTAAGTATAAAAAATAAATAAAGGCCAATTTTAGCCTTGGACATACTCTATTGGTTTAACCTTATTCTTTTCCTCTTTTACCCCTGGCAAAAAATATTTTTTCATTATTAAAACAGGACTTTCAAGATAAGTATAAGAAATGTTAGCAGTAAACACAGAGACAACAAAACAAATTAAATATAAACCCCAATTACCCGTCATTTGATAGAATTCCGAAGGTAACCAAGTGATGCATAGTGCCACAACAATGGCATGCCACATATATATCCCGTAAGACATATCTCCTAATCGTCTAAACAACTGATTTTCAAGATATTCTTTCGCGAAAGAACTGTTTGTTAATTGCATAATGAGCACAACAAAGATAAGCGCTTCCAAATAGGTCGCATATATTCCATGAAGCTCAAAGCCTATGATAGAAGCAAAAGCAACCACTACTACAACCAATGTGAATTTATGATTTATCAGATTGAGCATTTTTATTTTGTTATAAAATAAAAATGCTGCACCTAAGCCACCAATCGCCATTTGCTCCACGGGAAAGAGTCTGTATAACATTTCTAACTGTGCCAACTTTTGAGCGTTGAGTATCTTAAATGGCAGAAGGCCTAAATTTAGTATTCCTAAATGAAAAATAAATTTTAACACTATAAATATCGCCAAGAAGTGGATAATTCTTTTTCTGAAAATAAAAATTAATACCGGCCAGATCAGATAAAATTGTTCTTCTATACCCACAGACCAGAGCTGGTTGGCGCCAACAAGATTAGGAAAGGTAATACGCAACAGGTTGGGCATAAAAAGGAATAATGACACAATAGACGATGTTCCCGGCTCATTTCCTCCAAACTTATCTTCGACAATGGAAGGCACAAAAAGTAGTGCAATCAAAACTATAACAAAATATAGGGGCCAAATGCGTAAGATTCGACGCATATAAAATGTGCGAAAATTGATTGTACCAAACTTACCATTCTCTTTGAGCAACAAATAAGTGATCAAAAAACCACTCAACACAAAAAAGAATGCGACGGGCAAATGCCCTAATTGGTTCACACCATTGTCACCCCAAGAACTGCTCATCCCTGCCCAATTTTTGTATTGCTCTATGTGATGAAAGATAACCAAGCTAGCAGCTATAAATCTTAAAATACTTAGCCCGGGAAAGTGTTTGATGTTTTTCGAATCTTTCATGCAGCAAAAGTGAGAAGGTTTATCAATTGCCTTTTTTATATTTCGATTATTGGCACACAAATATCGGTAATTGGAATACCTACAAATCAGCCAAAAATAATCAACACCTATCTTTTAAAATGGATTAACCAAAAATCGAAAGATTATGACCAATAAACTAGTATTAGGCTTTCGATAAGACAATTCGGTACAATTTTACATTGGAAACGAAAGAGAAAGTCATGAAAAATTTAATACTGAAAGCAGTGCTCCTAATGGTCATTTGTTTTAATCTATCAACATTAAAAGCGCAGAAATCAGCATCACTATTAAAGCCAGCGGCAGAATACCAATCAGAAATTTTAAAAGTAACGCATATCTTAGACGATCATCATATATTGGATTCAATTGTGGATAAAGCCTATTTAAACGCCCCTGTGGTCCGCGCCTTTGATCAAGAAATGGAACTGTACGACGAGGAGTATTTACAGAAAAAAAGAGATTGGGTTTCCTCGTTTAGATTGGGGGTTAATATCTTTTCCGCTACGACAGATGTTACTTCTGAAAGTCAGTCAGTGACTTCTTTGGGTATATTACCCAACCTTGGATTGAACCTCTCCATTGACCCTGCAAAGCTCGTGAACCGTAAAAGTTCCATGCGCCAAGCTGAAGACAAAAAAATGCGTAGTTATTATTTACAGCAAGATCAAAAACAAGTATTAAAATCCAAAATAGTTAGTCTATACTATGAATACCTATCGTCTTTGGAGGCAAGTGTTATACGACAACAATCTTTGGACACTAGAAAACAGTATCATGATGTGTTTGAAGTAGAATTTAGAAATGGAAATAAAACCTACGATGAATTACTTAGTATCCAACACCAAGTTTATCTTGCCGAAGAAAGTCTTATGAGAGGTCATATCCAGTCCATGAAAATGAAGTCTCAAATAGAAATTTACTTAGGTATCAAATAAACGATCATGTCGTTATTCGAATTATTAAGATTAATATATCGTAATGGCCGAATCATTGCCATTAGTGTTGTCACTTTGCTGATCTCTACTTATTTGTTCACCAGAACATTAAAAAAGGAGTACGTAAGTGAGGCTGTGATTTATACAGGAATCGCTTCTGGCTTTAATATTGAATCTGGTGAAAATTCGAAGATTGATTATCACGCCATCAATAATGCTTTCGACAATCTGATGAGTATTATTCAATCTCGAGTAACATTAGAGGAAGTGTCATTAAAGCTATTGGCAAAACATTTGATGCTAGAGAAGGCTGATTTAAAAGTATTAGGTCTAGATGGCTTCAATTACTTGAAAGAAAAAGCACCCGCTCCATTTCTATTATTAGCAAAAGACACCACAGAAAAGGCCACTTACAATAAGCTGCTAGTCTTATATCAAAACTATAACCCATTTTTGAACGAGCTTCTCAGTAAGTCTTCCTCCATATACGCACTGAAAACATTAAAAGAAATAAGCGCAAAAAGAAGCAAATCGAGCGACATGGTGGAACTAGCTTTCGTTTCCAATGACCCAGCTGTAGCAAAATCAACGCTCGAATTGATGCTTGTCGTTTTTTCTCATAGATACAAGGATATCAAAGAATCAGAAACTGGAGATGTCGTCGCTTATTTCGAGGATGAGCTAAGAATGATGAAAGACAATCTAGAAACTGCTGAGGATAAACTAACCGAATTCAGAGTAAAAAGTCGGATAATCAACTACATAGAACAAACTAAAGCGATCGCCTTTAAAAAGCAAAACGCCTTGGAAGAATATGCCATGAAAAAAATGCAGCTTCAAGCCACCAAATCTGGACTAAAAAAGCTTGAGAGCAAATTGGCGATTAGAGAAAACATACTTTCAAAAAACTCTGACCTCTTAATAAAGAAAAACCGCTTGTCTGAACTTACCTCGATATTGGCTTATGCGCAAGCAAATGCCGATAGTACAACGAATGTTAAACAACTATCTAGGGAGCAAGACAAATTAAAACGAGATATCAAGGCGGATTTGGAAGTCTTATTCAATTTTTCAAATTCAAAGGAAGGCTTACCCAGCAGGCAGCTCTTAGATGATTGGCTAAATACCACGATCGAATTAGACAAAGAACAAGTTACTGTAGATCTCTATATGTCTCGACTCGATGAATTAGATCTAGAATATGAAAGGTTTGCTCCTATGGGAAGCAAAATAGCCAGACTTGAAAGGTCAATTAGAGTTTCTGAGAGAGAGTACTTAGACGTCCTTCACGGATTAAATATGGCAAAAATTCGTCAGCAAAATATTCAAATATCAAGTAAGCTTGAAGTGATTGACGCGCCAAAATTCCCACTTAAGCCTTTGGCCTCAAAAAAGGCGCTGTTAATGATTGTGTCATTATTGATTGGACTATTCTTCCCTATCACTTTATTTGTAACTGTCGAATTACTTGATAATTCACTAAAAAGCCCAGAAAGAGCAGAGAAATTATCGAATATGAAAGTAGCAGGCGCCTTGCCTGTGGTTGATAAAAACTTGGAAAGGCATGAAGGAGCACTGCACCTTGCTGTTGGACAAATTATCAACAAAATGCGTCTCAACCTGTCGCTAGATGACAATACGAATCCAGTCTCTATCGTTGGCATCAGTACCACAGCAGGTCAAGGTAAAACCTTTGCCATGAAGCAGATATTTGATGAATTGAAGATTCAAAAAATTAAGGTTTGCTTCGTCTACCCTTCAAGTTCTGAAACTCTTGAACCAACGCAGGAAGATGAGTTTCACTACCTACCCACGAACGATATTGTAAATGTGAAGTCCATTGAGAAGCTGACTGACATGGATCTTTCATCCTATGATGTTGTGCTGTGTGAGCTGCCCGCTTGGATTGAAAGCAAGACATCTTTAACCTTATTAAAGGATGCAAACCTCATGCTATGGATTATGGATGCCTCGAAAACATGGTCTATGAGTCAGAAAAATATGCTCTCCGATATTATTTTTGCTACCAAGAAAGAGCCTCAAATGATACTCAATGGCATAAAAACTCATTTATTGGATCAAGTGATCGCCGAAGTACCGACAAAAAGATCGTTTATAACAAAATGGTTTAGACGAATTGCGCTGTTCGAATTCAACAGTTCACCAATCAAAAAAAGATAATCATGGAAAAAAGAGATATTATTTGTGTTTCTATGACCACATGGGAAGGTGATTATATGAAGACGATTGTTGCCATGATGAAGGAGCTCTCTAAGCAGCATAGGGTACTATTTGTTGATTATCCGTTCACTTATAAAGATGTCGCATTTACCATACTGGGCAAGTCCAAAGCCCCTTTAAACAAAATATTGGGTTTAAGTCCGCGTTTGCGCAATTTATCAGAAGGAGATTCTGAAGTTTACCATTTGACATTACCGCCAGTTATACCTATCAATTGGATCAATGATGACTCATCTTTCACTAAAATGGCGACCTATCAATCCAAGGTGATTCGCCGAAGTATAAAAAAGGCCATGAATGAGCTGAAAATGAAAGATCCGATCGTCATTAATGCTTTCAGTCCTGCTGCTGGTGTCCCATTAGTAAATCAGCTCAATGAAAAGGCTAACTTATATTATTGCTATGATGAAATTAGTGCTGCCGCATGGTGTGGAAAACATGGCGCTGCTATGGAAAATAAATTCATCAGCTTAGCCAACGGAGTGATTACGACTTCTAAGCATTTGTATGATACAAAAAGCAAAAAACATACAAACACACATCTCATCAAGAATGGTGTTGATTTTAAATTATTCAATCAAGCATATAATAAAGACAGGTTCAATAAAAAGACAAAAACCATTGGTTACGTAGGCTCTATTGATTTCAGGTTAGACGTATCCTTAATGAAGCATTCGATCGAGCACTTTAAATTTCATAAATTTCAATTTATAGGTAGAGTGGTTGATGCAAAAGTGCAAGAAGAGTTGGAGATGTATCCAAATGTTGCGTTTCTCGGAGCTAAATCTCCTAGTGAGTTGGTAAAAGCAATGAAATATATAGACTTAGGTTTAATTCCCTTTGAAAAAAATGATTTCACCAAGGGCATTTATCCACTAAAAATCAATGAATATCTTGCCGCTGGTATACCTGTGGTTTCCACTGACTTTGCTGATCTGACCGATTTTACCGAATCTACATCAATCACAAAAACAAATGAAGGTTTCATTGAAGCAATACGCCAAGAACTTAGCTCCGACAATCCAGACTTAGCGAAAGTCAGAATGCAAATAGCAGAGAAAAATGATTGGACGTCAAGAGCAGTATTGCTCAATCAATTAATAGAAAAAGTGGCGAGTTAAATGTTATGATTGATAAAATCAAACACTTATTGGATAAAGACAATATCATCGTTCTTTTAGGAAACGTTGGTAGCTCAGCACTAGGATTATTTATTTTCATGATTCTAGCCAGAATTTTGGAACCCTCTGATTTTGGTAGTTGGGCATTATTTATCTCTTTTTCTGGACTTTTTGAAATAATTAAAACTGGACTGATTAGACAAGCCTTGGTTCATAAGCTCAATGACAGTAATACGTTTTTGCAAAATGAACTACTCGCTTCCGCAAGGCTGATCAACTTACTGCTCAGCATTTTTCTGGCAATAATTGTCTTTATCGGTGGGTACCTAGTGGATGACCTATCATTCAATTTGTTTTTCGACTATTATCCCTTTTTGGTCATCGTTACTAGTGCGCAGCAATTCGACACTTGGAAATCTCATGCCTTAGGAAAGTTTGTTCGCATGAATGTTATACGCTTTGGATTGAACTTTTTCTTCCTCGCTTTTCTCACCATCACCTATTTCTGGGAGGAGCTAGCCAATATTCAATCAATAATTCTTGCCTACTTGGTCATCAATGCATGTATATCGCTCTTGTCTTGGATCACCTCTAACAGACATCATGGCCTTATTCAGGCAACAAAAACCTCATCGAATGCACTTCTTCAATTTGGGAAAAGTAGCGTAGCAACCTTGGCTGGAGCTAATCTTCTTAAAAGTGCCGACAACATCATTATTGGCCTGCTATTAGGCACTGAGGCGATAGCCATTTATGCAATACCTCTCAAAGCAATGGATCTATTAGAGATCCCTTTACGTGGTTTTAGTATGACTGCTTTTAGAAAATTATCAAACCTTCATCATTCTCATGAATACAGCAAGTTCAAAACTTTATTCAGACAAAACGTAGCAATGCTTTCATTGGCTTTTCTTCCGGTTGGCTTATTTATTTTCATCTTTCCTAATTTCGTTATTAACATACTCAGTGGAGCTCAATATGGAGAGAGCGCTGGTTTAATGATGTTGTTTGTTATTCCGATGATCCTATTACCCATTGATAAATTTACTGGTCTCGCTTTAGATGCACTTAACAAACCACATATTAATGCCACAAAGGTATGGATCATGGTCGCTATTAATATTATTGGAGACTGTGTTGTGATTTACCTCTTTGACTCATTGTATCTGGTCGCACTCGTCACGGTCATCAACATTATCGCTGGAATATTATTTGGACTCATCAGTCTTCGCAAGATCAATCATCAATTAACCATGGCATAATAAGCCAACTTTTTTTTAGTGACAGCCATACAAAAAAGCTTTCCTTAGAAGAAAGTGATTATTCGCACTCAATATCTCCTTTTTGCCTTCTTTGATTCGTCTAACTTAAATCTGTATCCTAACGATATTTATAATCTTTTAAATATCAATGAAACTAAAACTAACTTAGTACTCTTATACTCCTCTCTTAGAAAGCAGCATGATATAAAGCGCAATCATGAGAATTTTGAAAGGCTTTTCCCTTTTGAAAATACCCTTTCTTGAGATGAAGCGCATTTAATGTCGTCATCATTTACCAAAAATCGAAGGATAAAAACCACTTAACGAAAGAAGAATAATAGGCATTGGATCAATACTAATTTCACATTGGAAACGAAAAAAAAGATGAAAACACTACCAAACTTTATGATCATTGGAGCTGGAAAGTCAGGCACCACGTCATTATACGAGTATCTAAAAGAACATCCTGAGGTTTTCATGAGTCCGGTAAAGGAGACCAATTTCTTTGCCCTTGAAGGAAAGCAGCTGGTTGACGCCAAAAACGATCCCAATCAAATGAATCATTATCCTTGGTCTATTACTGTTAGATCCGAATATGAGGATTTGTTCAAAGGTGTGGATCAGGAAAAAGCGATTGGGGAAGTTTCTCCGATGTATCTATACACTCCAGTAGCTGCCAGAAAAATCAAAGCCACCATTCCTAATGTGAAAATTGTGGTAATCCTACGTAACCCTGTAGATCGTCTTTATTCTCGTTTCTTACATTTAGCCAGAGAGAATCGTTTACCTACCAGTGAGTTTAGTGATGCTTTGGATCAAGAGTCGATCTGGTGGAAAAGAAATGATTTGGTCCGGGAAGGTCATTATTTCCAACATTTATCAGTTTATTTTGAGTTATTTGATGAAAAACAAATCAAGGTATTCACCTACGATGAGCTAAGAAAAGATCCGAAAAAAGTCATTGCTGATCTTTACGAATTTATTGGCGTAGACGCTACATTTGAACCTGACATGAGTTCAGAATACAACGTTTCAGGTTTCATCAAAAACAAATTCACGGATAAATTAATCGGACAAGATAGTCTTATCAAGAAAGCCATCTCCAAGGTTAGCCCAGCACTTGGAAACGCAGTGATCAATAATACAAAAATTAAAAAGTGGGTCAATGGATTGAGAAACAAGAATCTTGATCGCAAACCACTTGATAAGGAAACCAGACAGCAACTCTTAGAATTGGCTTATAAAGAAGACATCCATAACCTTCATAAATTATTAAAAATCGATTTTTCAAACTGGTTAAATACTCCTTCATCATGAATATTATACTTGTTATAATTCTCGCATATCTCACTATATCAGTCTTATACCTGGTGGTTTTTAGTGTGGCAAGCAAATTCTCTCGGAAAAATACTAATGAAACAGGATATGCCAAAGAAAATAAGATTGCGGTTTTCATAGCGGCTTATAAAGAAGATGGCATCATCGTTGACACTGCAAAAAAAGCCCTAAATCAAGAATATGCAGCTGATAAATATGAAGTAGTCATCATTGCTGACTCTTTAAAAGCGAAAACGCTTACTGAACTAAAGAAATTAGCAATAACGGTAGTCGAGGTAAGTTTCGAGAAAAGTTCAAAGGCAAAAGCGATCAATAAAACTTTCGAAACTTTAAAAACCGCTTTTGATATTACAGTTATATTGGATGCTGATAATGTTATGGCACCTGACTTTCTACAAAAAATTAGTCAAGAGTTCAATAAAGGTACATTGGCTATTCAAGGTCATAGAGTAGCTAAAAATGAAAATTCTAATTTGGCACTTCTTGATGGTATCAGCGAAGAAATAAACAACAACATTTTCAGAAAAGGACATCAAACTCTAGGTCTATCTTCTGCTTTAATTGGCTCTGGAATGGCTTTTGATCATGAGTTTTTTAGAGGCCAAATGAAAGAAATAGATGCATTGGGTGGCTTTGATAAGCAATTAGAGTTGAAGTTACTAAAAGCAAATATTGAAATACGATACTTAGAGGATGCTTACGTATTCGATGAAAAAGTAAGTTCCAATGACGTATTCACGAACCAACGCACTAGGTGGATTGCTGCTCAAATCAGATTTGGCTTGTCTTCATTTTCGGATGCGATCAAGGTGCTAATCAAAGAAGGCAACTGGAATTATTTTGATAAATCACTCCAATTTCTTTTACCTCCAAGGTTGATTTTACTCGGTGTGCTAATCTTTACAGCAGCTATCACACTTTTCCTAAATCCTAGCTTTGGTTTTTATGCTTCTGGACTCTTCCTATTGAACGTTTTGGCGCTTGTATTCGCCGCACCAAGAAGATATTTCTCAAAAGCTACGCTCAAGGCTTGTTTAAGCTTACCAACGACATTTTTCTTAATGCTAAAGGCATTTTTAGGGTTCAAAAAAGCTAAAAATAATTTTTTACATACCCCCCACAATATATAAGCAATGCGTATAGGAATTGAAGCTCAAAGAATATTTCGAAGCAAAAAGCATGGCATGGATATTTATGCGCTTGAGCTGATAAGACAATTGCAACGAACAGAGTTAGAAAATGAATATTTCATTTTTGTGAAGTCGGGACCAGATCATTGCCTTCAAGAAACACCTAATTTTAAAATCATTGAAGTCAAGGGAGCTACATATGCAGACTGGGAACAAATTTGGCTTCCACTTTCCGTCAATAAACACAAAATAGACCTTCTTCATTGCACAAGTAATACTGCACCGATTCTTACGCGAACAACATTAATAGTCACACTGCATGATATAATATATCTAAACAAATCGTTTAGCGGAGGATCATTATATCAGCGACTAGGACATTATTATCGTAAATGGATCGTACCATCGGTATTCAAAATAGCCAAAAAAGTATTTACCGTTTCAGAATTTGAAAAAAAACATATTATTGAAAAACTAGGGGATGAACATAAGGTTCAAAGCATTTACAATGGTGTCGGTAAGAAATTCAGGCCCTACTCTGCCGTCGAACAAGACGCTATAAAATCAAAGTTATGCTTACCCGACGACTACTTCTTTTTCCTTGGAAATACAGCCCCAAAGAAGAACATGATCGGTTTTCTCAAAGCCTATAAACTGTATACAGAGGAGATTGAAATTCCTTTGCCAGTCGTCATAGCTGAAACAAGCAAAGAAGATCTACAAAAAATGCTTAGCGAAATTAACGGCCTTAGTTTGATGAAATATATCCATTTGACTGGCTATGTGCAGCATTCAGAACTTCCAGAAATTTATGCTTCCGCGCATTGCTTTGTATATCCATCACTTAGAGAAAGTTTTGGTATTCCAATTATAGAGGCCATGGCTTGCGGAACGTATGTAATAACATCAAACACCTCCTCAATGCCAGAGGTAGCGAGTGATGCGGCTATTCTTGTCGACCCATACAATGTTGTTGAAATAAAACTCGCCATGATCACTTCTCAATTTTCTCTAGAAAAAGAAGAAGTCATCCAAGCTGGTTTAAACAGAGCTGCGAAGTTTAGCTGGGAAAACACTGCCGCACAGGTTAGAACAAATTATTAATGGTGCAACTAATAAGTACCACCATTATTAACTTATCCTAAACCTCGCCTCTCTCTAATCTTTCTCGGTTTTATCATTGAAACCTTCATGCGAGACGGTCTATTTATTGGAACAGTTCCAAAAGCTATTGCGCATTTAAAGGCTTTTACATTAGCCGAAGGTTACCAATATTGGTTAGTGATATTCTTGGATCAAGATCCTATTCTGAATCGAATGTCTCATCATCCAGACTATGCGCCAACAATAAAGCTTATCAGAGATAAATTTTGGCTTAAGCATAAAAAACTTCGTCGAACGCTGGAAGAAGACGAGGTGATATAAATCAAAAAAAAGGCCGAGCTTTTGCCCGACCTCTGGAAACGAAAGGTTTTAAAATTTTAGTTCATCAAGCTGTCATATTTATAGCCCAACTTAGCACTCGTTGTTGGTTGTACAACATTCCACCAAACTCCGGCAATCACATTTTTAACGTGTTCGTATTGACCTTTTAGTAAGTATCTCCCAATGAGTTTTGGAACCGAAACACCGATAAAAAAAATATAAAATAATAAGTTGTAAGCTGCAGGAGCATTTTTACGCATATACAATATTCTATTTCTTGTCTTGAAATAAGCCATCAGAGTAGAATCTTTTCCTGTTGAAATTGATTCCTTATGAAGAATATTAGATCTGTAGTCAACCGCAAGTTGATATCCTCGGTCCTTCATCCTTTGACACCAATCCAACTCCTCATAATATAAGAAGTAGTTATCCGACATAACACCAACTAAATCAATAACAGACTTACTCACCATCATGGCTGCCCCATGAAGAAATGATGTGGGCATGAGCTTATCTTGTATTTCTACATTTTCCTTGTAGCCGATGGCATTGTTTCTTCCTGTGATCAAATTCATCGGTGTATAACCAGCGAATTGTGTGAGATGTGGCTGATCAAAATAATAGATCAGTGGGCTTAATGCGCCTAATTTAGGATTGAATTTTAACCTATCCACCAAGCTCTGAATCGTGTTTTGTGGAATCTCTGTATCATTGTTTACAAAGAACAAGTACACCCCCTTAGCTTCAGCAATCCCCAGATTGTTACCCCCTGCAAATCCAAGATTCTTTTTGCTTTGAATGACTTTTACTTTGGGGTTTTGAGTCATCTCTAAGATAAATGGGCGCTTACTCCCATTATCCACGACAATAATTTCAATATTTTGATAGTCTTGCCGCTCCAAAGAGCTGATCAACTCAACGGTAACTTCTGGTTGATTGAAATTCACTGTGACAATTGAAACGAGTGGTTGACTCATGAAATGGACATTTTAGATAATTTTTGTCGCTTTCGCTCTGCTTTTTCCCATTTCACATCAAAGTTTCCAGACATCAGTTTTATGAAACCATGAAAGACATTCAAATGCATAAAGGTGAAATAGAATGGAACGAAAAAGGCTTTTACCCTCATTTTTCGATCTTCAAAATAATAGCCCGCCAATGCCGCAGCGTAGAATAACCCTTGACCAATCATAATGAATGCGAACACACCAAACCCTTCGAATAACAGTATTATATTCGTTAGAAAAATCAAAACCATAGCCAATGGGGCTAATGTCCATCTAAATGCACGATGACTAATATACTGAAAAGTTAGAATGCCATGTTTAAAAGGATTCAAAAGACCTTTTAATAACCAAATTGCCTGAAGCCCACCAGCACTGATTCGCACTTTTCTTTTGAGCTCTTCGTTTATGCTCGCTGAAGACACTTCCATGGCTTGAGCTTCTTTCTCGTAAGCCACGATGTGTCCATTTGCTGCAATTTTCATCGTCATCACAAAGTCTTCGATCAGAATATTGCCTACAGGCTTCTCATATAAAGAAGTCCTGATAGCGAACAGTTCACCAGCTGCCCCTACGACCGATCCAGCTTGGTAATCCCATTGTTTTAGCTTCGATTCATATTTCCAATAAAGACCTTCTCCCGTACCTGCCGCATCATCTTCTTGTTCTTGTAAGACCACTTTTTCACCTGCCACAGCACCAACCATATTGGACTGAAAATGCCTCACCATATTTTTTAGAGAGGCACTGTTGAGCATGGCATTGGCATCAGAAAAAATAGTAATCTCGGTAGCTACTTCATGCATGACTCTATCAACAGCTGCCAGCTTACCATTACGCTCGGGTTGAAAATAACACTTTACATTTGGGTATTTTTTAATGATTTTATTAGTCCCATCGGACGAGCCATCAGTTACGATGATCGTAGTGACAAGAGACGATGGATAATCTATGTTGATGCAATTATTGATCTTATCCTCCATGATATCCTCCTCATTGTATGCTGCGATGACATGAGTTATCTCAGGAAGATCCTCATTTGAAAGCTGTGGAATTAATTTTTCTTTCTTAATTGTTTTAAGGAAAAAAAGAATAATTGGATAACCTATATAGGTATAGCCCATTATTGCTAGTGATATATAAAACAAGATTTTAATCGTTTCCATAATTCCGTCTTTTGCATAAAGCTATTACGAAACTAAAAGCGAGGTTGATGGCTTTCGATTACTGGCAGTCTGTTATCGTTTTTTGGATTAGTAGAACTATAAAGGCTTGATTGTTTTCATCAAAAGTGGCTTATGGGCCCTGCTGATTGGGATTACTTTGTCTTTAATGACGAGGTTATTTTCTTCTATATCGACCACTTTGGTAATATTGATGATAAATGAGCGATGCACTTTTAAAAAGTTCTTATTCGTTAGTTTATCATCTATATTCTTAAGTGTCGAGTGAACGATATACTTTTTGTTTTCCGTCACAAAAGTGACATAATCTCCAAGAGATTCTACGTAAAGTATATCTTTCAATTCAAGTCTAACAAACCTACCGTCCACACGAACGAAAATTTCGTTTTGTCCTTGCGACTTGACATTATTGTTTAAGTCTTCGGCTCTTTCGATAGCCTTTATTAATCTTGGGAGTGTTACTGGTTTTGGTACAAAATCAGTAACATGATACTCAAACGCCTCAAGAGCATACTCGGTATAACCAGTAATGAAAATTATCTGCGGCAGTTTTTCAACACTTTTGATTAGGTCCATACCGCTCAAATCAGGCATTTCTATATCCAATAACACGACATCCGTATCATTATTTTTAAGCCAATTGAGGGCAGCCATCCCATTTTTAAATACTTCATCAATGATAAGTCCCTCGATTTTTTCACAGAGCATTTGTAGTGAAACACGAGCCATCTCATCATCGTCAACAATTATACAATTCATCTTCTATGTACTTTTCTATTTTTGCAAGTACATTTTCGACATTTTTTCTGCCTTCTACAAACAATTGTTGCGCTTTTATTAAAACTTTTGGTGCATCGTGCGACGAAGTGTGTCCATTATCGACACCCTCTAAGGTTTGCATGAGCTCAGATATCTCTGTGAGGCCAACCATGGCAAAATTAGGTTTGATCTTATGCGCTGTTCTTGAAAAATTCAACCAGTCATTCTCATCTAGCTGCTCTTGTAGCGTAGACATCTCCGTGGCAATATTGTTTAGAAAAATGCTAAACATTAATTTCACCCTATCAAGATCATCACCATAAAAATCTTGTAGGTAAGAGTTGTCCAATGCATCACCAAAGTCAAATGGTACATTGTCTTGTTCTGTGAATTCTTCCAGTAGTTCAAATTTCTTAAAAACTTGCGCGAGTTGATCTGGCGTAAATGGCTTGGTCAAATGAAAGTTCATCCCGGCTGCTAAAGCTCGCTCTTTTTCATCGACGAGGGCAGATGCGGTCAGCGCCACTATTGGCACGGTATGATTTAGGCCAGAATGATTCGAACGTGTACGAATGGTTGTCTCATAACCATCCATAATTGGCATACGGATATCCATCAACACTAAGTCGTATGGTTTAAACTCCAAAAGCTTAAGTGCCTCCACCCCGTGATTAGCTACATCGTATTGAATATTCCAATTTTCTAATATCCCGGATAAATAGGCCTGATTGATTTGATTGTCTTCAACGATAAGAATACGATTGGCTTTACTACCCAAAAAGGTCGTTTTCTTTGAATTGCTTTTATCCCGTTTTTTGAGACGCTGAAAATGTAGGTTAAACTGAAAAGTGGAGCCCGCTCCTTCTTCACTATCTACCACAATTTTGCCCCCGTATTTAGCTACTAGATTTTTTACAATGGCTAATCCAAGGCCAGTACCACCATATTTTAGTTTGGTTTCTTTATCTCCTTGATTGAAACTCTCAAAAATTGATTTCCGCTTTTCCTGAGGTATACCTATTCCAGTATCTTTCACTACAAAGAGTAAATTGGCTTCTTCTTCAAAATCAGCCAATAACCTACACCGCACGACGATCTCTCCTTTATGGGTAAATTTTACAGCATTATTCAGTAAGTTCAGAAATATTTGATTGATAACCGTTGGATCGGCCATGATATCAAAGTCTATGGTTTTGTCCCACTCCAATCTTAACTGCACATCATCCACTTGTTTATTAAATCCAGCTATTTCAATGATCGCCTCAAGTGCTTCTCTGATATCGAGTTGTTTTTCTACCAATTCAAAATTTCCTGACTCAATTTTTGAAATGTCCAGAATTCCAGAAATCAACCCCATGAGCATATCTGATGCGTACTTAATCCTATCTAGGTGCTCTAGTTGCTTATTAGAAGGTTGTGTATCGTACATAAGATTCGTCATACCAACGATAGCATTAATCGGATTCCGTATTTCATGACTCATATTGGCCAAGAACTGCTTCTCCGCTTCTCTGGACATTTCTGCTTGACTTTTGGCTTTTTTCAACTCATATTCTAGGTTTTTACGATCGGTAATATCATAATGAATACCAATTGTGCCAACAATAACTCCTTCATTATCATAAAAAGGTGCTCCACTGATTAACACCCAAATTTCATCGCCATTCTTCTTGATCAATTTGGTTTCATAGATGCTCTGCTCCCCGCGCAACCTTTTTGCATCTTGGACGTCCATGGCCTTTTTAAGCTTCGTTTCTTTTACTAAGAATATCTCGACAGCATTTTTCCCAATCAGCTCCTCCTCGGTATAGCCAGTCATATCACAAAACCATTCGTAGGCCCGTTGAATAATGTGGTTATTATCCACCTCCAACAGTCCTAGCTCCATGTTTTCTATAATACCTCGGTATTTTCCTTCAGAATCAGCAATTTTCTTTTGTATAGTTCGAGCATCAGTAACATCCCTTACCTGCCATAAATGTCCCACAAACTCGCCTCCAGCCCTTACTGGTATAAAGTCACAATCCACTACTCGGTCATCTTTCATGACCAATTCGTAACTCATCACGTCTGTATTACCCGAAAGACAATTATCAATAATATCAATGAATCTGGAAGGGTCATTGAAGAGGTGTTTCACCATATTGGCGGAATCTCTTTGATCTAGCCCGATGATCTCTGTTGGGGTGAAAGGAATTCTGAAAATCTTCAGAAAATCCTTATTGATTAATATAATCTTGCCGTTCTCATCATTTAATAATACGCCCGCATGAAGATTATTAATCAAGGTAGACATGGTCTCGGTACGTCGAGACACTTTCCTCTCCAGCGTCTTATTTAGGCTGCTTAGCTGCTGATTAGCTTGAAATAAAGCCTCCGATTTAGTTTCTAAAAGTCCTTCTGCTTCTTTCCTTGCCGCTCTCTCCCGAGTAATGCGGCGTTCGAGCATTTTATTTTTTTCACGCAGGTCCTCTTGTAAGGGTAAATCTGACTTTGGATCCATCTTCTACTAAATTCTCTTTTGATACATTGACCGTCTCACCAAAAATTTCCAAACAACCATGAATTAGACCTAAAGCAAAGTCACCCATTGCTCGTGATGACTTATAATCCATGATTAATTCGTTGTTGTTTCTTGTAATGTCAAATCTAGGTAATTCAGCGTCAGGATATAGCACTAAGACTTGTGGATGAATTTTATCTTCGAGCGTTTCTAAAAATTCAAAAGCATCGGTTAGACCATCAAAAAATATTGGATATCCCCTTTTAAAAACAGGCATAACATGTAAGCCAAAACCATATAAAAGTTTATCTGCTGGGGCTTTTGTTAGTTGGGAGGTTTTCATCAGTAACTGAAGCAACTCACTAAAATCATAAGAACCAACTGCTGTGTAATGACCTCCTGATGGAAGATCAACTTCATTTAAGAGTTTGTCTACTATTTCGTAACCAAACTTATTTTCTATAAACTCTAGATATTCTGTGAATACGATTCCTTTCATTTTCCTCCTTGGTCTTAGCTACCAAAATAATAAAGCCGATAAAAGTTTAACGTATTTTTCGATTTTTGGTATAAATGTATCGATTTTTGGGACATGAAGATTGGACTAATTAGTGACACACATAGCCATTTGGAGGATGGAGTATTTCATCATTTTAAAAATTGCGATGAAATATGGCATGCTGGGGATATTGGCACCATTGAGTTGCTCCATCAATTAGAATCATTTAAACTAACCCGTGCCGTTTGGGGAAATATTGATGGACACAAGATTCGTGAAGCTTGTCCGGAGAATCAATTTCTAAATATAGAAGGTAAAAGAATCCTCATTACACACATTGCGGGCAAACCACCTGGATATACGACCAGAGTAAAAGTGATGATTTCAAGGTATCGTCCACATATTTTGATTTGTGGACATTCTCACATTCTCAAAGTACAGAATGACCCAAAAAACAACCTCCTATTTATCAATCCGGGAGCTGCCGGCATTCAAGGTTTCCACAAAATAAAAACCCTTCTCAGATTTGAAATTGAGCAAGGTCGCATTTTTAATATGGAAGTTATTGAGTTAGGTAAAAGAGGCAGCTTGACTTAATAACCAAATTTTAATGAAAACCTCCCATCATTATATTTGAAGTTATTAAAAAGCTACTTCGTTCTGGCTTTTTCCGCTTCCCTTTTGCAAGTACCTATTTGTGCTTCATGAATATTGAATCAATAAAAGTCGGGGCAGGTTTATCTTGGAGTAGAGTCGCATTGCATCACTTTTTCATTCATGACCACTGATATTATTGGGGAATTGAATAGTAATCTGAATCAAAAAAGAGTCGATAACAGAAAGAAAATTTTGCTTTTAATCTTAACTATGATCACCAAGGTCGGCCTAAATCTTATAGAACAATATCAAAGCAACACTCCCAGTGCTCTAAAAAAACTTTTACTTTCAACATTCGTTTTAAAGTTAAAAGTACATGACATGAATGGCGATGTTATTTACTAGATTTATATCAATTGATATAAACCATTAGAACCGTAAACGGCCTGAATGACTATCTTGCTTATTAGATTTATATCAATTGATACAAACTATTTGAAGGGTATAAGAACAATGATAAAAAAAGAGTTAACGCTGAGGAACAACATTAAAATTTTAGGTTGTGGGGATAAAACCATGGTTTTTGCCCATGGTTTTGGGTGCGACCAAAATATGTGGAGATATTTGGTGCCTGCCTTTATTGATTCATATAAAATTGTGCTTTTCGATCATGTGGGATCTGGTAATTCCGATTTGAATGATTATGATTATGATAAGTATAATACACTTCAAGGATATGCAGATGACATTATAGAAATCTGTCAGGAATTAGCACTTAGCAACATCACCTTTGTCGGGCACTCCGTAAGTACCATGATTGGCGTTTTGGCTTCCATAGGTGCTCCTAAAATATTTGATAACATAATCATGGTTGGCCCTTCGGCTTCATACATCAATAGTGATGATTATATCGGTGGATTCATAAAGGATGATATTGATGAGTTATTATCATCAATGGAGAGTAATTATCGTGGTTGGTCGAGTGCAATCGCACCTGCTATGATGGCCAATAACGACCGCCCCGAGCTTTCCGAAGAATTATCTAATCGCTTTTGTAGAAACGATCCGAAAATTGCTGCTCATTTTGCTAAAGTATCTTTCTTGAGTGACCATAGACATTATTTGAAAGATGTTCATACCAACACATTGGTCATTCAGTGTTCTGAAGATGTCATTGCGCCAGTCATGGTTGGAGAATTTGTAGCAAAAAATATTAAATCCAGTAAACTGGTCATTATGAACGCAACGGGGCATTGCCCTCACCTTAGTGCACCAGAGGAAACAATTGATATTATGAAGAAATATTTAGGAGAAATTGAAGTCCCTGCATGAGTTTGCATAGCGAGCTTGATTTAATCGACTACAAGGCATTGTACAATGAAGCGCCTGTTGGATATTTCACCTCCGATGCATCTGGCTACATTGTCAATACAAACAATAAGTTTCTTGCGCTCTTAGGCTTGACACGCGAAGAAGTAGTTCATAAAATACGGTTTCAGACTCTGCTCACTATGGGCGGAAAAATATACTATGAAACACATTATGTTCCATTATTACAGATGCAAGGTTCTGTCAATGAAATCAATTTTGATATTGTCAACGCTGATAAAAGTAAAGTTCCAATATTAATTAACACGACAAAAATTCTTTCGGAGGATGGCAAGCAAGTATATTGGCAATCTACCGTCTTCGATATTATTCAACGCAAAAGGTATGAACAAGAGTTAATCTCCTCGAAGAAAAAGGCCGAAGAATTATCTGAGGAATTAATCAGCATAAATAAAGAATTAAACACCCAATCGGATATCATAAGGAAACAAAACGTTGCTCTTGAGAAGATAAATTTAGTCAAAGATAAATTTTTCATAGTGGTAGCACATGATCTTCGAAATCCACTTATACAATTACACTCTTTTGTACAGTTAATCGAAAGGCATGCAGATATATTGAGTAAAGAGCAGCTTAAGGAAATCAGCTTGGATCTCAAAAGCTCTTTGAACAATACGCTCGGCTTGGCTGACAATTTAATAGTTTGGGCTAGGTCGCAAATGAAAGAATTCTCTGCTCAACAAAGGAATGTCAACATTCAAGAGATAGTAAAGCATCTCATTCTCATGAATGATGACTTTGCAAAGAGCAAAACAATAACTTTAAATTATACTTTTGATAGTACGAAGGATATTGTTACAGATAGAGATCAGCTAACCTTTATTCTAAGAAACCTGATCATGAACGCTATCAAATTTACACCAAAAAATGGATCAGTGAAGGTGGACGTTTTTGAGAAAAATTCTGATACGATTACAATCAACATCTCCGATAATGGTATCGGCATGTCTAAAGAACTAAAAGAATCCCTTTCTTTAAAGACAGCAAAAAATAGTAGCCATGGAACAATGGGAGAGAAAGGAAGCGGACTTGGCCTTTCACTCGTTTATGAATTTGTGGAGATGAATAATGGAACTATTGATGTGATTAGTGAAAAAGACAAGGGAACCACTTTTTCAGTAACACTAAAATCAGCTGAACCACAATTATCTTTAAGTTCTTAAAAAATAGGAATGCCTCCTCTGAGGGCTGTACTCTTTTTTCTTTATATCATAGTTTCCTTTGTGAAATTTTGCTGGCAAAAATACCAATAACGACCTAGTAAATTAAAAACTCACTTAGGACTAAAACACTTGCTATGGAAGTAATACCAGCTAACGTTCATGCTAAATTATGCCTTAGTTTAGGTTTTATTGAAGCTTTTTCTCATTCTCTTCTTCTCTAAATCAAGGTACAGCTGTTCAACCTTATCTCTTGCCCATTGTGTTTTTCTCAAAAACGTAAGGCTAGACTTAATCGAAGGGTCACTTTTAAAACAATTGATATTAATTTTCTCTGATAACCTTTCCCAACCATACTCTTTCACTAAGAGCTCAAGTATAGTTACCAACTTCACCCCATGCAGTGGGTTATTGGGTTGTTCTTCTTTGCGACCGTTTTTCCTTTCCATCATCTATATGTATTATCCTTTTCCTGTTAGCATCTAAATACGGATTAAAGTTATCAATATTCTGCGCTATCAGCCGACACGTGTTGCAGTATAGCCTGCTAACTTATTTCGACACGCCTCAGACAGACAGCAAATAAAGTGTGCTAAAAGTGCTTGCCACGGTACCAAACCCCTTCTCGGGAGTCGAGAGATCGGTATCTTCCTCCTGAGACGGAATATTATTTGGCGGAAAAAGTACCAAGTCTCCCGAAACGGAATATTTCTCCGTAGGAAAGGGCAAATCCACACTGGACGGTATATCTTTCCGTAGGAGCGGGTGAAATTCCTGCAGAACGATATATTATTTTGTATTAGAACTTCAAACCTCGCCTTTGTTGGTGTTTTGTTTAAACAATTAGGTCACTTACTCAAGTGCTCTTTCCACTTAAAAACTGGACTAATTATACAGTAGTTCTTTAGTTATAAAATTCATTTGGCGTTTTCATTCACAAACAGATGTTACATTATTATTAACCCTAGAAGCTCAAGAGATAGGAACTTGACGGTCACAGTCATTTTAGCAATGAGCTTTTGATAACTTGTAGGTAGGCGATAGTTCTCGATTTGGAACCTTGTACTGCATTTGATCGCAGAATGGTACTTTTAATAGTTGACAACTTTACATTCATATGATAAAAGATGAGGATAATAGCGGCTAGTACCCTGAAAACGTACTATATGAAACATCCAGAAACTGAAACTGGATTGAAGATTTGGACTCAAAAAGTCAAAAAAGAATTTTGCAGCAAACCAGAGAATACTTGGAATACGTTTACACATGCTCGACCAATTGGGGATGGGTGGGTCGTATTTAACATTAATAAGAACAGCCGTTTAATTTGGAGACCATACGAATAGCTTTTTTTTATCAAATGCTAGCCGCTCCCCTAAGATCATTCCAAAAAAAACCTACTCAGGTTTAAAACCGAGCAGGGCTGTATGTTTTATTGGAAATATTTGAGTGAGGCCATTGGCCAAGTTTTACTTCTCTCTTATGGATTTAAACTCCGAGCCTTCTTTCCATTTTGGCCAAGTATCAGAATTTGCCAGCTCCAAGCCCATTTTATAAAACACTTCTGCATCCTGAAGGATACCACCAAATTTCCACTCAGCAGCATCAAACTCATCTGCTGGTCTGTGGTATTTATTTTCTAGATAATCCTGTTGCTTCTTTTCCACATAGGCTACTCCGCCAACCATGGCCTCATATGCCCCACTCGCAAACATGGCTGGAATGCCAATTTTCGCAAATTGAAAATGATCGGATCGAAAGAAATATCCTTTCCCTGGATCTTGATCTGCAAGCACATATCGACCTTGAGCCTCTACATATTTTTTAGCAATATCATCCAACTCCGATTGACCATAGCCTACCACGGTAAAATCTTTCATTAATCCAAAATAGTTTAATCCATCGATGTTGATGTTGGCCACTGATTTCTTTGGATCATAAATGGGATTTTCTCCATAATATTTAGATCCTAACAAGCCCTGCTCTTCAGCAGTGATCGCCAAGAACACAATAGATCTTTTTGGTTGCGGTAGTTTAGACATGGCTTGGGCTATTGCCAAAATGGAAGCTGTGCCAGAAGCGTTATCATGTGCGCCATTATAAATACTGTCTCCATTGATGACCGGCCCAACACCCATGTGATCCCAATGTGCGGTATAAATAATGACTTCATCAGGTTTTTCACTTCCTACAATTTTTGCAACGACGTTCTGGGAAACATCACTTTTTATGCCATTTTCAACAGAAACCGAGGTAGACAGATCCAAAGAAAATGGCTTAAAGCCTTTGGTTCTTGCTTTTCCTACATATCCTTTCATGTCAACTTCCGAAGCTTCAAATATTTTAATGGCTGCATCGCGTGTTAACCATCCTTGAATTTTTGGTTTAAACTGACCTTCTGCTTGGTCTAAATAAAGACTCGCTCCAGACCAACCATTTTGGACGACCAACCAAGGATATCCTGCGGGTGCAGTATCATGAATAATAAAAATACCATCAGCTCCTTGTCGGGCAGCTTCTTCATATTTATAAGTCCACCGACCATAATATGTCATGGTTTGGCCTTTGAAAAAAGTACTGTCTCCCGAACCGAAACCCGGATCATTGACCAAGACAATGACCGTTTTACCTTTTACATCTAATCCGGCATAATCATCCCATCCGTATTCTGGCGCCACTACTCCATAACCTGCGAAAACAAGTTCTGACATATCCAACGCAGATTTTTCCACCACTCTCTCGGTAATAGCCACGAAATCTTTCGCCCTATTCAACAGCACTTCTTTCCCATTTCCTGAGACTATCATGGTCGCTGAAGGCTTTGCATCTAGCTCGACCATCGGCACTTCTTGGAAGTAGCTATCTCCATTTCCTGGTTTCAGCCCCATGGACTTGAATTCATTTTCCAGATAAGCGAGCGTTTTGACTTCCCCTGCGGTAAAAGGCTTCCTTCCTAGAAATGCATCTGAAGCCAATGTTTTAATGTGTTTGGCAATGGTCACAGTGTCAACGAGCGGTTGATCTACTTGACTTTCTTTGGTTGGCTGACAGGCAAAACCGATAATAAAAATGAGATAAACGAGATGTTTCATTTTAAGTGATTGAGGTTTAATGATATACGAAATTGCGTAATTCTATTCAATTGTGCTAACCTGCGCTATTCAAAGGGTCGATGAGTGTTCCAAAAGAGGATTGAACCTTTTAAATGGAGTACTAATCATTTTAAATAGTATTCCAATGAATAGAATTTTCTATCAAAAATTAGTGAGAAGATACTTTCCTAATCTTAGTTTGATCAGGCAATCATTGATTGTTGAGCCACCTAATTATGGTAAATGATTCATAGGATGATTATTACGATAGATAAAATGATCTTTTGTATATTGACGATAATTCCAACCATATTATAACAACCTAGAATGACTTTCAAAAACGTAGTATTGTTGGCGCTAATAAGCGCTCTCACAACTTTTTGCTCAGCGCCTACCAGTCATGAGACTGAAGATGAAAACAAAGTAGATGTTGCCAAAAGGCTCGGCATCTATAAGATGGTGACACTGAGTGCCGACATTTCTCAATTGTCGGATGCAGAGAAAAAGATGATTCCTAAGCTGATCGAAGCAGCTCAAATCATGGACGAGCTTTTTTGGTATGAAACCTATGGCAACAAGGACTCCTTATTAAACTCACTTGAAAGCGGCGTAGATAAGCTTTTTGCTAAGATTAATTATGGCCCTTGGGATCGGTTAGATAATAATAATCCCTTTATTGAAGGTGTTGACAATAAGCCTCTTGGAGCAAATTTTTATCCTGCTGATATGACCAAGGAAGAGTTCGACAAAGCAGATCTTGCAGATAAGAAAAGCCAATACACCTTCCTTAGGAGAGACGATCAGGGTAAACTAATCACGGTTCCTTATCGAGAGATGTTTGCTGATCAAGTAAAAGCAGCTGCCAGTCTTTTAAACGAATGTTCAGAAATAGCAGAAGACGAAGGTTTAAAAAAATATCTATTATTAAGAGCAGAAGCATTATTGACTGATGATTATCAGCCGAGCGATATGGCTTGGATGGATATGAAAACGAACGGGCTAGATGTAGTCATTGGCCCTATCGAAAACTATGAAGATGCCTTATTTAATTACAAGTCCGCGCATGAAGCTTATGTGCTAATCAAGGATAAAAAATGGAGCGAAAGATTGACTAAATATGCCAGCTTACTACCAGAATTACAAAAAGGATTACCAGTTGCTGCAGAATATAAAGCCGAAACGCCAGGTTCAAATGCAGATTTAAACGCTTATGACGTGGTTTACTATGCGGGGGATTGTAATTCTGGATCAAAAACCATCGCCATCAACCTACCCAACGATGAAGAAGTACAACTGGCCAAAGGCTCACGAAGATTACAGCTTAAAAATGCCATGCAGGCAAAGTTCGATGAGATATTGTCGCCCATTGCTGATGTACTCATCGTACCGGAACAACGTAACCTAGTAACCATGAATGCCTTTTTCAATAATACCATGTTTCACGAAGTAGCGCATGGTTTAGGAATAAAAAACACCCTTGATGGAAAAGGCACTGTTCGTGATGCATTACTGGAGCATAGCTCTGCTTTGGAAGAGGGAAAAGCGGATGTCCTTGGCCTGTACATGATTACCCAGCTTCATGCTAAAGGGGAAATAGAAGGCAGTCTGGAAGAGCATTATACCACTTTTATGTCAAGCATTTTCCGATCCGTTCGATTTGGTGCTGCCAGTTCACATGGGAAAGCCAATATGATTCGTTTTAACTTTTTCAAAGAAAAAGAAGCTTTTACCCGCAATGAAGCAGGACAATACAAAGTAAATTTTGAAAAAATGAAATCGGCCAGTAATGATCTTTCTGCATTAATCTTAAAACTACAAGGTGATGGTGATTATAATGGCGTAGACGAATTGGTAAATGCTAAAGGAAAAATAGGTGCGCAACTACAAGCTGATTTAGATATTTTAAGTCAAAAGAACATCCCTGTTGATGTCGTATTCAAGCAAGGTGTTGAAGTTTTAGGATTAAGTGAAGAGGTCGTCGAATAAAAAACTTCGCCCAAATGATTGCTGTGTTTTTTAGTGCCTTTTTCGCATTTTGGATGAGTCAATGGAATGAATAGCGTTGGGAAATCCCTTCCTTTATATGAGGCTCATTGTCTCAACTAGGTAAGAATAGCGGGATTTTTTAACGCGTTGATTATGATGGCGCAGAGCACAGGTCGTAACGCTATTATTTTCACAGTTACTTCCTTAGCGCAGCGTTTATCATGCTTGATTAATACCGCAACCCTAGTGATTTAGACTACCTAGTCTTGCTCTTTTATCCTTTTTTTGATGAATTGGCCAACATGGATAATGAATTAATCATGCCTCAAATACAATTAGAAGAAGTTTACTACTTCCAAACACTAGCAGTAATTAATAAATGAGATGTAATCACCGATTGATTATCTTACACCGATTAAAATAAGACAATATTGAAATTTTCAGAATTCGGGCTTTCGCCCAAATTACTCGAGGCTATCGAAGCTATAGGCTTTACAGATGCTACTCCTGTACAAGATGCTACTATTCCACTCATACTTGAGGGTAAAGACATGATTGCCGCCGCTCAAACAGGAACAGGGAAAACAGCAGCATTCTTACTTCCAATTATTCATAAAATACTTAACGAACCAGAAGATGGTAACATTAAGGCTTTAATCATCGTCCCGACGAGAGAGTTAGCGGTACAGATAGATCAGCAAATGGAAGGCCTCTCCTACTACACATCTGTAAGTTCCTTAGCGGTGTATGGAGGTGGTGACGGTCAGTCTTTTGACAGAGAGAAAAAAGCCCTAACAGAAGGTGCTGATGTAATTATTGGAACTCCTGGCAGGCTCATGGCTCATTTGAATATGAATTATGTTCAGATTCAAAACTTGAAATACTTAATCTTAGATGAAGCGGATCGTATGCTCGATATGGGCTTTAACGAAGACATCATGAAGATTATAGGTTATATGCCCAAGGATAGGCAATCGCTCCTTTTCTCGGCGACTATGCCTCCTAAAATCAGAGGCCTAGCCAAGCAAATTCTAAAAGAAAATCCAGACGAAATAAATATTGAAGTTTCAAAGCCGAATGAAAGAATCATTCAGGCTGCTTTTATTGTTCATGAAAACCAAAAAATTGCTTTGGTAGAACATATCTTAAAAGCTGACTGGCTCAGAAGTGTGATTGTTTTTTGTTCCACAAAAGACAGTACAAAAAGGCTTGCAAAGGAGTTGGCTCGTAAGAAATTCTCTGCTGAACAAATTCATTCTGATCTCGACCAAAAAGAGCGGGAGAGTGTTCTTAACCAGTTTAAAAGCAGAAAGATTACTACTTTAGTTGCTACCGATATTCTTTCAAGAGGTATTGATATTGAAGACATAGATATTGTCATCAATTACGATGTTCCTAACGACGGAGAAGATTATATCCACAGAATTGGTCGAACAGCCCGCGCAGCACGAAGAGGCGCTGCATTTACATTTGTGAGTGAAAAGGAACAGGACAAGCTCTTAGTTATTGAAGAACTGCTTGGCAAACCAATCCCAAAAGCAAAAATTCCAAGTCACATCGGTGAAGGTCCTGAATATAACCCTAGGTCTAGAAAGGGTAAAGGAAGAGGTAGAAAAAGATAATTGAATGAGTAACAGCAGTACCGATCTCTACAAAAAGAAGATCGATGAAATTGACTTAATCTATCAAAGGTTTAAGAAGAAAGCTTTTAGTTTTTCTTGGTTAAGAATCTTGGCTTTTATACTCACGGCAATAGCATCATACTTCTATTTTGATATAGGTGAATGGTACATGGCCGTAGCGGCTATTTCTTCTTTAATTGCTTTTATAAAGTTAATTTCCATCCACGGAAAGTTTCAATATTATGCCAATCTTCATGAAGCTAAGCTTGATCTGCTTCATGATGAACTTACTCGAAATGAGCTAAAGCTTGCTCCATTCGACGAAGGAAACAGATTCGCACCTTCGAATCATCCTTATGCCGATGATTTAGATGTTTTTGGCAAACACAGTTTATTTCAACTCATTAACCGGTGTGAAATAGAAGACAGTAAAAAGCTCCTAAGTCAATGGCTCCTATCTCCGTCTTCAAGCAAAGACATTGCAGACAGGCAGCAAACGGTGAAAGCGCTCGCCGAAAATTTGGAATGGATGCTCGGCCTATCAGCGACGGTAAGACTTGCTGTTCAAAGAAGAAAGAAAACTGACCCAGAAATCTCATCAGACGATATTTTTTCATGGTCATCTCGCACACTGGATATCAAGCTATCGACCCGAAAATATCTCGCAATTATCCTAAGTCTCATTACCATCGGTACAATTGCTTTTATTTTCATAAATAACTTACCCTACTTTTTTGGTCTTCCGATTATAATTGTAAATCTTGTTTTTCTCGGAATTACAAACAAACAATTAAGTACGGCCTCCAAGGGCATTGATGGCTCCAAATCTGTCTTAGACTCCTACGAAAAAGCCATTGCTGAAATTATAGATGCTGATATAGATGCTGACAATTACAAAAAAGTCAAAAAGCATCTAATAGATACGAACGCACTCCACGCCATTAAAGAGCTGAACGCCATTGTTCATCGCGCAAGTAGCCGTTCCAATATGATGTACTTCGTATTCAATACAATCCTCCTTTTTGACGTACACCTTATCATTGACTTGGAAAAATGGCGTAGAAAAAACCATAGCGCTGTTTCTGCTTGGCTGGATAGTGTTCACCAAATTGAGTGCTTAGTGAGTATTGCTGGCTACCATATCAATAAGGCCACTCATACCTTTCCTGAAATGATCGAAACACCATTTCACTTTGAAGCCGAAAATCTTGGACATCCTTTAATTTTGGATCACGAAAAGGTAAAGAATGATTACTCAGTCCTTAAAAAGGGTACGGTCGATATATTAACGGGCAGCAATATGTCTGGCAAGTCTACCTTTCAGCGTACCATTGGTGTAAATATGGTGTTGGCGCAAATTGGCGCCCCTTGTGATGTCAAATCATTAAAGCTGAGTTCTACACTTGTCTTTACAAGTATGCGGACAAAAGATAACTTGGAAGAACATACAAGTTCCTTTTATGCTGAGCTAAAAAGAATAAGGCAATTGTTAGATATCGTTAAAAAAGAACCTTCCGTATTTTTCTTGGTTGACGAAATTTTAAAAGGTACCAATTCTGAAGATAGACATATTGGCGCTGTTGCACTTGCGAATCAATTATCACGAAAAAATACCTTTGGTATCATTTCCACGCATGATTTGAAACTCAGTGAAGTCGCTAATGAAAACGATAATGTTAGAAATTTCAGTTTCAATAGCGAGATCGTGGGAGATAAAATCTCTTTTGATTACAAATTAACAAAGGGCGTCTGTAAGAGCTTTAATGCCAGTCAGTTGATGCGCAACATGGGAATATTAATTGACTAATATCGAAACCAATTCAGCAGTTATCATAAGCTAAATTGTCGTTTCAATAACAATACCTTATGATGGGTATGGGTACATAAACTCTTCCTTCTATCTTTGCGTTAGCTGAGTGAATACATAGAAAATTAAAATAAAGAAAATATGTCAAAGCCAATTGAATTAACAGATAGCAACTTCGAGGCAGAAGTATTAAAATCAGACAAACCAGTTTTGGTTGATTTTTGGGCAGAATGGTGTGGCCCATGTAAAATGATCGGGCCTCTTGTAGAGGAGCTCGCTACTGAGTATGAAGGCAAAGCAGTCATAGGAAAAGTAGATGTAGATACAAATCCTGAAATATCTGCGAAATTTGGTATTCGTTCAATTCCAACGCTGCTTGTATTCAAAAACGGAGAAATTGTAGATAAACAAGTAGGTGCAGTGCCTAAGACCGTATTAAGCGAAAAGCTTGATGCGCAGATGGTATAATCGAAAGCCTCAAATAAAAAAGCCGTTTCAATCAAATTGAAACGGCTTTTTTTATGACTTGGACATTATTAGAAACTATAAACAGCAGCGATCAGGTTTGTGTTACCTCATCCGCTGCTAAGTAGTTGCTATCCATAAAGGCATCATTACTTGAAATAACCAATCCAAACTCTGAAATAAACGTCAAATCACTATCCTTGACGATTACTCACCTCTTAGATTCAACTAATAAGCGCTATCATTTATAGGTAATATTTGAGATTTTCAGTCTCCCTGTAATTGGCCGTACTAAGCTTATGAAATTATCCAACAAATATTGAGGCTTTATAAATGAGCATCTTAAATCTCTTTCCAACAAAAGAAGACTTATCATATTGCCCAGAAGCTACAATGATGTCATCCGCAATTTTTGCTTGACTGAGCTTTATGGGATTATTCGTCGCATTTATTAAGATGGTATTTTTGTTGTTTTGCTTCGAAATCATATAGGCCGTAAGCATGAAGTTTACGGTAATATCCAAATGACCATTTAATAGTATCGCCACATTTTTAGACCTCATAATAAATTTATGGATCGTTTCCATACTCTCAAACTTGATAGATTTTGTAATCAAGTTGATATTTTTCATATCTTTCATTCTAAACTGAAGATCTTCTATCAGCTCAAGGTCATCTCTGTGATACAACCTGAGCATTTCGCCAATCTCTTCGACATTGGCGACTCCTATATTAATCATCATTTTAAGTTGGATTAAGGCCGCATCTAATTCAATCGTTTCACCATCTTCGTTAAAGAAACTGATATTTCCTTCAACACCCATGTTGTACAACTCTGTAGCCATGTGCTATCCAAGTATGGAATCAAGCAATACGGGCTTACTAAAATTTCCTCTACCAATCAATGTGTTCCTTAAAGAAACATATACAATTTGGCTCATATCTTTAGTAATTTAGGTGTGGTGGTCATTTTGAATCTCTCTCTCCTTCTATAAATATATAGCCTGAGTTTTCTTTGGTTGGATCGACTCTTAGTCCTATAACAACGTTAAGTATTTTAAAGAAAATGAAGACTGCAACAGACACAAAAACAAGCAATACACCAGTACAGATCAATTGTGAAATTATTTGATCTCCACGTGTCCAAACGGCATCCGGAGCGAGATTCAAATATTTGCGGATTAGGCTTTGGTTAAAGAACACTTCAAGCTCTGCCGCATCTGGAAGAAAAAAACAGTACCAATGAGTCCATTTCCATAATAACCAAACAAGAATGAAAACCCTACTAAGAAGTAGATCACCGCAACGACCACAAAGTCAACCAAGTTTTTCAGTCCAATTCAAGTGCCATGAATTTCCCAAACTATGCCCATTTCCAATACTTTGAAACCGGCTTGCCTTAAAAAAATCAAAGCCACTGCTATAAGTATCCAAAACCTATCTCATTCTGTTTTACCTGAACGTTTGAAGTTTCTATAACACCAATCCTCTTTTATTCTTTGAATACCCTGTTGAACCTTATGGGTAGCAGAGTCAATGTAGGTTCTTGTTGATTGTATTTCTAAATACTCCCCGTCTAGCTTACCACCAAGTCGGTCGATGCTGTTTTTATTGGCCTGAGTTTATACTTGGTTGGTATTTACTTTTCAGTCTATTCGAACAAGGTTTTTGTTAGTAGCGGCATTTGATTATGCCATAGATAAGAAGGGACAGAGGAAAATAAGGCCCAAAATGATCTTCTTTATTTTGTTAAGGTTTGTTTGCTGTTGAACTACAAAATAATGGCTATTGAGGCGTCTATTATTTTAGTAGAAGGCGAGTTTAAGCGGATACAACAGAAGTTGTCACCTAAATAAATGAAACAGCATAATTATTATACGGTTATACGTAATAAGTGATATTGCAAGACTTAAAAAGAAAACCTAAGTGTAATCCATAAAAAAACATCGTTTAAAGAAATTAAACGATGTTTTTTATTACTCGACTATATTTTTACGCTTAATCTTTTATATCAACTGATAGCGCACAAAGAATTGCAAGCAGGTAAAAATCATCATCATACATCTGCCATATACTTCTCCGCCGCAGCTCCTTGGAATGACTTTCTTGGCCTTAAATTCAATGTTTGAAACATCTGCTTATCTTGATTTACTTCAGGATTAGGAGTTGTTAATAACTCGTCCCCAGCAAAAATACTGTTAGCGCCTGCCATAAAACATAGTGCCTGTTCTTCTACAGTCATTCTTACCCTTCCAGCGGAAAGTCTTACTTGAGCTTTCGGCATAATTATCCTTGCTGTAGCAATCATCCTTACCATATCCCAAACAGATACTTTCTGTTGATTCTCCAATGGAGTGCCAGGAATGGGCACTAAGGCATTGACAGGAACTGATTCAGGATGCTGCTCCATCGTGGACAAGGTATGTAGCATGCCAATCCTATCTTCTGTGGATTCTCCCAAGCCTATGATTCCACCGGAACAAACGGAAATATCCGCTTTTCGTACATTTTTTATAGTATCGAGGCGGTCATCGTAGGTTCTTGTGGATATTATTTCTTCATAATGTTCCTCAGAAGTATCTAAATTATGATTGTAAGCATAAAGGCCTGCATCCTTCAATTTTTTTGCTTGCTCATCTGTAAGCATACCAAGGGTACAGCAAACTTCCATTCCCAGCGAATTCACACCCGAAACCATCTTGATCACCTTATCAAAATCTTTATTATCTCGAACTTCGCGCCAAGCAGCACCCATACAAAAACGCGTACTTCCGTTTTCTTTGGCCTCAACAGCTTTCTTCATGACAACATCAACGTCCAATAGTTTATGAACTTTAACATCCGTATGATAGCGTGCAGCCTGTGGGCAATAAGAGCAATCCTCAGGACAGCCACCCGTCTTTATTGATAATAAGGTACAAACCTGTACTTCAGATGGGTCATTATTTTGTCTGTGTACAGTGGCCGCTTCATAGATAAGTTCCAATACTGGTTTATCGTAAATTGCTTGTATTTCTTTTCGGGTCCAGTCGTTTCGAATATTCATAGATTAGGTTAATATAACGGGAAGTTAAAACTCGTTGAGAATCTAGCCAAAAATGTTTTATTGAATTGTTAAATCTCCAGGTAATCTTGCTTGAATTCCCCTCATTTTCTCCAATGACTCCAATTTTTTTATATATCCGTCAAGAGGATTCACGCTAGAAAATAAATTCGCGCTATTCAGCTTAGTTAAAATTTCATCAATGAATTGTTTCTCTTTTGGATAATAAGACACGCTATAATTGTCCAGTACACCTGCCTTTTCAGCAGCAATTTCAATAGCATCTTCAAAGCTTCCGAGCACATCAACCAAGCCTCGTTCTTTAGCCTGTACACCTGTCCAAACTCTTCCTCCGGCCACTTTCAAAACTTCTTCTGTCGTCATGTTTCTCCCTTCTGCCACTCTACTGATGAAAGTGTCATAACCCCGCTCTACTTGAGCTTGTATTATAGCACGTTCTTGCGGACTCAACGACCGACTTACTGTAGCGATATCCGAAAAATCGCCTGTGGAAACCCGGTCACTCGTAATGCCTAATTTATTTTCCAGAAAGTCTCCAATATTGAACATTAGCCCAAATATCCCAATGGAACCAGTGATTGTATTCGGTTGTGCAACGATCGTATCGCATGGCGCTGAAATAAAATATCCACCTGAAGCCGCCACATCAGACATACTTGCAATGATTGGCTTTACTCCCTTGGTTAGCATCACTTCCCGCCAAATAATGTCCGATGCAGTTAAACTACCACCCGGAGAATTTACTCTTAAGACGATCGCCTTTACTGATTTTTTCTCTCTTGCTTTTCTAATCTCTTCCGCAAATTGTTCACTACCTACACCATCAACTGACCGACCCATCACAATATCTCCATCGGCAACAATGACTGCTATTTTATTACTGTTGTAGGACTTATCAGCCAATGCCGATTGAATATAACTTCGATAAGGCGTTAATTTGATCTTATCATCTTCGCCTACACCCATCGACCTTTTAAGGACTTTAATAAGCTCATCCTCATATCCTACCTCTGAAATGAGTTTATATTTCTTGGCATCTGATGGCTTTCTCACCAACATATTGTCAGATACTCTTTTCAACTCAGCGGGATCTATCTGATCATAGGCACCAATATTTTCGATATACGTCTTGTGAATAGAGGAAATTAGCGCTGTTAATTGATACTCGTTCTCCTTGCTCATATCTTTTCTTATGAAAGGCTCCACAAAGCTCTTGAACTGTCCTACCCTAAATATTTCAGGCTCGATATCTAGTTTGTCAAATAGTCCTTTATAGAAGGTAACCCCGGCGGTCAATCCGTTGAATTCTAGAGAACCTTCAGGATTTAAATAGAGCGAATCAGCGATGGATAATAAGTAGAAATCTCCTTCACTGGCATATTCGATATAGCCGTGTACAAATTTTCCTGAACTTTTAAAATCAATTAAAGCATCTCGAATCTCCTGTAAAGTGGAAGAACCAGCCTGTAAAAAAGTAGACCTCAGATAAATCCCCTTTATTCGCTCGTCATACTTCGCATATTCAATGCTATATAACAAATCAACCAAAGAAGTAGGTGCTGGACCGTCACTAAATAGATCTTGAAAAGGGTCAGCAATGGTATGCTCTAAAATAACTCCTTTTAAATCTAGATCAAGTACGGTGTTTTGAGCGACTGTCGGAACTGTCTCGGTTGAGGCCGCAATACTTACAAATAAAATTATCAATAAAAAAAAGAATACAAATAAACCGATGATGGTCGCTAATAGGTTTCGTAGAAAAGCCATAATTTGCTTAGTGAATATTGAATCGTATGATGAATTGTTGAACGAAGTTAAGACGGTTCAATCTTAAAATTGTTTTAAAGAACTGATGAAGGGAATATTTTTATTATTAGGCTCGAATATGGGTGATAGACAGACCAATTTAGAAGAGTCGCTATCATTGCTTGTGGAGATTGATGTACTTATGGTGGATTATTCTTCCATATATGAAACAGCTCCATGGGGAAACGAAAATCAAGATTGGTTTCTCAATATGGTGATAAGGATTGACACAATGCTTTCTCCAATGGATTTGCTGAAAAAATGCCAAACGGTAGAGCAACGACTTGGCCGTAAGAGAGTTGAACAATGGGGCTCTAGAGTCATTGACATTGATATACTCTATTATGATAATTTGGAGGAGAATAGTCCTGATCTTCAAATTCCACATCCAGCCATAGCTCTAAGAAGATTTACTCTTCTGCCTTTGGTAGAAGTAGCTTCTCATGAAATTCACCCTATCCTTAAACATACTCAGCAAGAGTTATTAGAAGTGTGCCCTGATGAGCTGGTATGTAACAAGCTTGATCTGGTGTTAAATGTATGAGTTGGGTAGAGGCTATCATATTACTTAGCGCTGGCATTTTCGCAGGTGCTATCAACACCTTGGCTGGCGGAGGATCATTGATCACGGTACCCATACTTATTTCTATGGGTTTACCTGGATCTGAGGCCAACGCTTCCAATCGAGTGGCCATTTTCATACAAAATATTTTTGCCGTCAGTGGGTTCAAAAGCAAAGGCGTATCGGTATTCCCGTACGCTTTTTGGGCAGCCATCGTCGCGATGTTTGGAGCAGTCATAGGTGCGTATGTGGCTGTTGATATCTCTAATGAACTATTCAATAAAGTACTGGCTCTTGTGATGGTCATGGTTTTAATCCTTACGGTATTCAAACCTTACTTTTCTGTCACCCAAGTCGATGAAATTTTTAATCCTAAGCGTAAGTTTTGGAGTCTTTTCACCTTCTTTTTTCTTGGCATTTATGGTGGTTTTATTCAAGCTGGCATTGGTTTTTTGATCATCGCTACTTTAACCGGTATTCATGGTTTCAATATGGCAAAGACCAATAGCATCAAAGTATTTGTTGCGCTCTGCTATACTGGTGTGGCTTTGACCATTTTTATTTTAGAAGATAAAGTTCGTTGGGAATATGGGCTTGTTTTAGCCGCAGGAAACGCCACGGGAGCATGGCTCTCCAGTAGATGGTCTGTGGATAAAGATGATAAATGGATTCGTTTAATTCTTATCGTGTCAGTGTCCGCATTGGCGATCAAATTATGGTTTTTTAGTTAGTTATGAAAGTAAACAAATCACTTTTCCCTATTTTATCGGCATACACTTATTTAAATACTGCTCGGTTTTGCGCTATGCCGACAACAGCAGTCGCAACGCAACAGGCATTTTTAAGTCATTTACAGACACACGGCAGCTGGCAATTCGATGCATGGACAGAGAAATATGAACATTGTCGAGTACTCGCCAGCGATATGATTGGTGTGCCCGCAGCACAACTTTTCTTTCTGCCTAATGTCTCCTTAGGGTTTAATATGGCAGCCCAATATTTACCTAAAAGAACGGTCGTCACGCTTTCTTCTGATTTCCCAACGGTCAACATGGCTTGGGAACCACATGGCTTTAAGGTGAAAGCTATTGATCATAGAGAAGAAAAATTTTATGAACATTTTAAACAAGCGTTGACGGAACCTGAACAAATCGTTGCGATTAGTTGGATACAAAGTGCCGATGGTTTTGAAATCGATTTGAAATGGTTGTTTGACATTTGCAAAAAAAACAAGCACCTCTTGGTTCTTGACGGCACACAGGGGTTTTCAGCATTGCAAATAGACATTGATCCAGAGGTGAATTTATTATTTCTAGCCAGTGGATTCAAGTGGTCATTGGCCGGATACGGAATTGCTATTGGTTACTTGGCTCCCTCTATTGCACACTACTTCTCTCCTATGCGTGGTTGGTTTAGTGTTGATTTTGAAAAAGGCGGAATTAAACAAGGAGCGAGCCATTTGGAAGTGGGCAATGCTACCTATTTGAATGCTTTTTCGATGGTAGAAGGACTTAAACTGATCAATGAAGTTGGCCTGAAAGAAGTGGAAAAGTGGAATAGTCATTTAGCACAATATTTTATTGAAAAAAGTAAGCGTGACGTACTTCATAAAGACAGTCGTTCAAGTATTAAAAGCTTTTCGGCCACAAAAGAAGAGTACGAAAAGCTGGTAGAAGCCAATATTCAAACGACTTGGCAAAAGGATAGGATCAGGATTTCCCCACATTTTTATAATACCCTAGATGATATCGACAAAGTAATAGCCATTTTGAACGCGTAAAATTTAGTAATGATTGATTACAAGAATGTAACATGCTGTATAAGTACAGGTTAACTTTTTTAATCACTGTAAGCAAGCCTTAGATGATGGTTAACAGAAGCGACTAAGCAGAAAAGCTCTCAACAGTCAATCGATTGCTTAAATCAACTTGAACATGTTACTTTTTACATGGAATCCATGAAATAATTACACAAATAAGTGCCTTAAAGTGCTCTAGGGTTGGTGAAATGTGTGGCCTCCTCATGAGTGTCTGTCCATAATGTCCGGCCTCTTCGTTACGCTGGTCGAAAAAATACTCCCCTTCGGCGGACCGATTTCCGAAAGGAACCCATTCCATGGCGGCTGTTCCACGACGGCTGTTCCACGACGGCTGTTCCACGACGGCTTCATTTTTTTTCTGTCGCAAGCCTGGATCTCGAACATTTTAAATTAGACTCATCCTTTATGGACAAGCTCAAATTAGACTTTATATAATAACGCGTGTTAAATAATTGAAAAAGCTAACTTCGCTGCGCAGTTTATGGGTGTAGTCATCAAACAAAGTTTTTGGAGTTCGTTTTGGGCATACATAGGTGTGGTTCTTGGTTATTTGAGCACTTTGCTGATTCTACCAACCTTCATGACTTTGGAGGAAATGGGGCTTTTTAGATTGGTCTTTTCCAACGCGTTGTTGATTGCACCATTCATTACTTTGGGAATGCCCGGCACCTATCTCAAATTCTTCCCAGAGTTTAGAGAAAATGTCGAACAAGACAAGCGCATCTATTCCTTCCAGCTTTTCACCATTTTAGCGGCAGCTGCGCTATTCGGCATCTTTGTTTTCTTTTTTGACGACTGGATTGAATCTTATTTTGCTGCCGAAGCTCCTGAGTATAATCAATATATTTGGGTTTCTTTTGGTATCATGGTACTGCATGCTTTGTTCTTGCATTTTCATGCTTTTAGTCGTTCTCACTTCGACATTATTCTTCCTAACTTTTTAAAAGAAGTTTATCTAAGGCTAGGAAACATTGTTTTGGTTGGTTTTTACGCCGTTGGCTTATTGACGTTCAATAATATGCTCTACGCCATATTGATCGTTTATGGATCTTCCGTTGGCATTCAGCTTTGGTTTTTATTAAAAAACCACAATTTTCACCTTTCACTTCAGCTGTTTAAAATTTCCAATGAGTGGTACAAAAAATTAACCAACTTCAGCACTTACAGTTTGGCTTTAACGGCGAGCACTTCCATATATAGCAACATCAGCTTTGCCATGATTGCCTCTACATTAGGCAATAGCCTAAATGGGATTTACACTGTTTGCTTTTATATAGGTGTGGTGATAGAAATGCCAAAAAGATCGATGGCGCAGATCATGTCTCCCATTCTATCTAAAGCGTATAAAGAAAACAATTTTGAAAAAATTGAGAGTCTTTATAAAAGATCATCTCTGACGCTTGGCTCTATTGCTTTGCTATTTTTCTTAGGCATCTGCTGCAACCTCAACGACTTATTTAATTTGATTCCAAAAGGAGAAAGTTTCCGGTTGGGAACTTACGTTGTGTTTTCTGTGGCAGTTGCCAAAGTGGTTGATATGATCTTTAGCGTGAATTCTGACATCATTATTTACTCAAAATACTATAAATACAATCTCCTATTTTTCATTCCTTGTGCCCTCTTGATCATTTGGTTCAACGATCTGTTTTTACCAACATTGGGAATCACTGGTGCTGGCATTTCGTTTCTTTTAGCGACGGTGCTATTCAATGTCGTCAAATTCATATTCATCTGGTATAAGTTTAAAATTGTACCCTTTTCGAAAGGTCATATTTCCTTATTTCTAGTTTCAGGAGTTATATATGCCATATTCTGGTTCACACCGCTGACAGGTAATCCAATATTTGACGTCATTTTACGCTCAGCTGGAATTACCATACTATTTTTGACATCTATTTATATTTTTAAAATTTCACCCGATATCAACAACTTGATAAGAGTTGTTTTTTCTAAGTATTTAAACATACAGCTTCCTCCATATGAAAAGCAGTCTTAAGAAATCGATATTAATACATTCCTTATTCGTAGTAGGTTTTTTCCTCATCACGCTCATTCTATATTATCCTTATTTTCTAGAGAATAAGCAATTGGTACAACATGATATTGAGCAAGCTTTAGGCTCCAATCACCAGTTGGCAGAGTACCGATCAGCAACAGGAGATGAAGCGCTTTGGATGAATACCATGTTTAGTGGAATGCCTGCCTTTCTCAATGGCGTTCAATTCTCTGGCGACCTATTAATTCACACATATAGAGTAATTAAACTCGGTCTTCCACATCCGGAGGGGATCTCATTTTTATGTTTTATTGGCTTTTACGTACTCTTATTGGCTTTCAAAGTCAGGCCATGGATTGCTTTTGCAGGAGCATTGGCCTTTGGCATGAATGGTTATAATACCATCAGTATTATCGCCGGTCACAATTCGAAAATTGCTGCGGTGGCTTTTATCCCATTGATTATTGCTGGAGTTCATTTAGCATTTACCAATAAGCGCTTACTAGGCGCAGGATTAACCGCTTTTGCATTGGCCTTACAGATTCATACGAACCATATGCAGATGGTTTATTACACGATGCTTATCACGCTTGTTTATGGTGCTTTTCATTTAGTGTACGCCATCAAGGATAAAAAAATCAAAGACTTGGGGTTGAATGTTGGCGTGTTGCTCATCGCTGCAATTATCGGCGTGATGGCCAATGGTGGAAAATTATGGACAATCTTCGAATATGGAAAAGTATCTATCAGAGGGAAATCTGAACTATCTATAACCGACAACCAATCTTCTGGACTTGACAGAGATTATGCATTCCAATATAGCAATGGAATCACCGAGCCTTTATTCCTATTTATTCCAAATATGTTTGGGGGAAGCTCGCAACAAGAGCTATCGAAAAATTCAAGCACGGCCGATGCTTTAAGAAAAGCTGGAATGGACAGAAACCAAATCCAGCAACAACTAAAAGCCATGCCCACCTATTGGGGAGACCAACCCTACTCTGCTCCATATTATGCAGGCTCATTGGTTTTCTTCCTTTTTGTACTCTCCTTTTTCATACTAAAAGGAAGAGAAAAATCATGGATTATCTTCGTGTTTGGTATGGGTATCGTCATGAGTTGGGGTGCAAATTTTTCGGTGATCAATGATTTACTTTTTGACTTTTTACCTGGCTACAACAAATTTAGAGCTGTAACCTTCAACATTATTGTAGCCATTTTCGCCTTGAACCTGCTAGGATTTATCGCATTAGAGCGGCTTTGGGAGAATTTGAATGAAACCAGTTTTAAATTATTGTTAAAAACCGTGGCTGTAGCCGGTGGTTTTGCTTTATTGCTCGTCCTTGGGGCCAATATGCTCAGTTTAAAAGGGCCTGTCGACGCTCGTTTACCTGAATGGCTAATCGGAGCTTTGAGAGCAGATCGTGCGTCACTCATCAGAATGGATGCATTAAGAGCGCTCTTTCTAATCCTTGCGTTTTCCGCCTTGATTTGGGCAAAATTAAAAGGTAAACTCGGTCAAACCGTCGTGATTGTTGGGATTTCTGCACTTGTCTTTTTTGACATTTATGGATTGTCTTCACGCTTCCTGAAAAAGGACAAGTTCGAGCGACGACCAATGGCATCTTTTCAAAAACCTAGCGAAGCAAATACTTATGTGAAACAAATTGCTGAAAAAGGGGAAAGAGTACTCAATCTACAAAACCCATTTAACGAAGCAAAAACCTCGTATTTCCATGAGTCAATTGGCGGCTATCATGGTGCGAAAATAAGGAGGTATCAAGATCTAATTAGTAATTGTATACAGCCTGAAATACAGAATATGATCAATCAGCTTCGAAATGGAGAGCGTGCATTGGCAGGCAATCCAGCACTGAATATGCTTAATGCAAAGTTTATTTTGACAGGTCAAACGCGCAATTCCGTAATAGAAAATAATTATGCACTAGGTCAGGCATGGGCAGTGAATAGTCTTATTACTGTAGACGATGCAGACGAGGAGCTATCGGAAGTATGTCAGATGAACCCTGGAGCTGAAGCTGTTATTGATATCTCCAAGTTCAACGCACCTGCACTTTCCGCTACAGGATCAGGGTTTGTATATCTCCAAGAGAAAAAACCAAACTACCTAAAATACTCAGCAGAAGCGACTGGTGATGTGCTGGCTGTTTTTAGTGAAATTTATTACGATAATGGCTGGGAAGCCTATATTAATGGACAGGAAACGGATATTTTACGTGTAAACTATGTCTTACGTGCACTACCAATTTCATCAGGGCAACATACCATAGAATTCAAGTTCCAACCCTCCTCCTATTCTGCCGGTAATACGATCACTTTGATTGGGAGTCTATTGACGCTGTTAATGTTTCTTGGGGCTATAGGAATGGAAGTAAAGAAGGAGATTACTGGGTAAGGTGATTGATAAAAGGGTCTTTAGTACCCTGTATTTTCTATTGAACTGGATCAATAAGAAAGTAGCACTTTTAACAAAACATAAATGCTCTTTTATCGTTAAATTGCCACAATAAAAGTAAATAGCAAGACATGGCAGAGCTCACTGCACCAAAATTTCAACCTAAGACTAGATCTGAGTTTTCTCGCGTGCTGAGAGGGCGTGTAAACGACTACTTTAAATCTAATAATATTTCAACAGAAGCAAACGGCAAAATGATCCGCAGATCGATACTGCTGATGGTTGCCTGGCTAGGTGTCTATGCTGGCCTTATGCTTGTGACCATGCCATTGTGGCTTACCTATATATTGTGGGCTATCTTGGGCGCATTAATTGCCTTAGTTTGCGTGAATATTGGCCATGATGCCATTCATGGAGCATATTCAAAAAAGAAATGGGTGAAGGATATACTTTGTCATACTTTTAATGTCAATGGCGCCAGTGCTTATATGTGGAAAGTGTCACATAATCATGCCCACCATACCTACACCAATATCCACGGGCATGATGCAGATATTAATCCTGGAGAGTTCCTGAGAATCTCTCCAACCACAAAGTTGTTGCCTTTGCACAAAGCACAGCATATTTATGCTTTTTTTACTTATACTTTAGCCACACTAAGCTGGGTATTCGCTAAAGACTATGTGCAATTTTTTCAAAATAAAATTCATAACTACAACGGTAAAAGCCACCCAAAAAAGGAACTCTTCTATCTTTTCCTATATAAAATTATTAATTATTCGATGTATCTGGTAGTGCCGCTACTGGTCATGCCATACAGCTGGGGTCACATACTTGGTGGATATCTTGTTATGCACTTGGTGAGTGGTTTTTACCTAGCCATCATTTTCATGTTAGCACATGCAGTTGAAGAAGTTGGCTTTCCGCTACCGAATGAAACTGGAGTGATAGAAGACGATTGGGTGCTGCATCAAATGCATACTACAGCGAATTTCTCTTCCGATAGTCCATTAGTAGCATTTTTAACTGGAGGATTAAATTTGCAAATAGAGCATCATCTATTTTCTAATATTTGTACCATCCACTATCCGTCTCTAACGAAAATAGTACAAAAAACCTGTGCCGAGTATGAAGTGCCTTATATCGCATTACCAACCTTCGGGGCGGCAATCAAATCCCATTATCGTTTTTTAAGAAAACTGGGTCATGAGGAAGCGTATGAGCCTAAAATCAAGAAACCTGAAATGAAACCTGTGTACGCGTAAAAGCTTCATTTGAATTCCTTAAAGACTTATTGACTCTCTAGCAAAAGGTTTAAATCATAAAATTGTTCGCTGCTTCTTTTACTTGAAAACAAGTTCAATGGCTCTGATTTGCTTGGGACTCAATAAGTTTGGATTCAACTTTCTGATCTTCACCATTAGTTTTGTCATGTAATTACTAAAGTCGGAAATGTGGCATCCATCCCCAATAAACAGTTCTTATCACCGATATTCACAAATACTTTATTGGCCATGAAGTTTCCCGTTTGAAATTGCCCGATTACCTGTAATAGGCTTATTTATCAAGCCTCCACCTTTTTATCTTCCATCAATCGGACAAGGATATCCGCTCCGGAAATGTGCTCCAACGTTACTTTTACTAGAAAAGTCAAAGGAACGGCGAGAAGCATCCCAGCGATATCCCACATAAAAGCCCAAAAGACAAACCCAAACAATACCGTCACGACATTGATAGATAGCGATTTGCCCATCATTCTAGGTTCTATGACATTGCCCATAATTAATTGGACCCCTTCCATTAAAACGAACAATAGAAATGTGAGACCGGCAGAATTCAATGTCACCGCACCAATCAACAATGGTGGTACAATGGCGATCAACGAGCCTATGTAAGGAATATAGTTCAACACGAAAGCCAATAACCCCCAAACCATGGAATATTGAATACCAAATGACCAGCAAATAATGCCTACACTTACTCCTGTCATCAAGCTAACAATCGTTTTTACTTTTATGTAAATACTTACAGAATCTTTGATCCGTTTAAGTGATTTCATGGCCTTCTCCGTTTCAATCGTCGCACGATCTTTTAACAGGTAACCAACCGTATTGTCAAGTTGGCTGATGGCTCCTAACAAACCTGCGAAATAGAGTATAATCATTAAAATTTCTGCCGCAAATCCACTAATACTTCCTAAAAACGAGCCAGAAACCGTAACGAGATCCCCTACTGGTATGAATTGCTGGAGTATTTCCATGACATCCGAAATCAAGAACTCCTCACCTAGCACATTACTCAGGCTTTCTAATACAGGGTTCACGGCTTGATTAAATTGCTCAAGAACGGCATCACTATTATTGATCAATCCTCTTACAGCTCCAAAAAAGACAACACCTGTCACAAAGAATACTGAAATAAATAACAATGTGGTGAAGAGCACACTCAAGCTCAAGGATAGCTTTTTCCTGAAAAAGCCAACCAAAGGTTCAAATAAGACTGCTAAGAAAATGGCGAATGCTAATGGTACGAATAAATTACTTAGCACTTTCACTAAATAAAGAATCAAAATAGCCAAAAACACTCTTAAGATGCTTCTTATCCCTTCTAAGGTCGTTTTCTCACTCATGGTTTAAACATAACAGGATGTTCCTTATGGTAATCGGTAATAGATTGCAAGTATTCACCAAATCTCAATATGCTTGCTTCATCAAAGTGATTGCCAAGTAGCGTGATTGAGCCAGGTGTTTCTTTGGCGTAGCTACCATTGGGCAATACCAAACAAGGATGCCCAGTCAAATTCGTCATGAGCATTTGTGTCCCTCCAAAACTTGGTGTGATGATCACATCAAAGTCTTTCATCACCTCATTTAGCTGCTGCACAAGTAAATATCTCAAGCGGTTTGCCTGAATATATTCCACGGCAGGGATAAAACGTCCTGACCTGAATACATTTGGCCAAGCGTTTTTAATTTGCCTTGTCAGCGCATCATCTTGGTTACTCAATGTGAGCTCATCAAAAGCTGCTGCCGCCTCTGCAGTGAGTATGAAACTCAGCGCATTCGGGTCTATTTCATTGGGTAATTCAACTGGCACCAATTGTATTCCTGAAGATTGAAGTTTTGTTAAAACCGCACTATCATTTTTGAAATTGAATCCATTTTTTGAATCAAAAAGACTTTTGATATACCCCACTTTCATTGACTTGACATTCCGCTTTGCTTCATAAGCGAACGGATAATCAACCGTTTGAAGATCTCTATCATCAGGCCCATAAATTGCGTCGAATACGATCGCACAATCTTGAGCTGATCGTGTAATTGGTCCTAGTTTGTCCATACTCCAACTCAAGGCCATCGCGCCAAATTTACTTATTCGACCGTAAGTTGGTCGCAATCCTGTCGTTCCACATCGGGTACTTGGAGAGACGATGGAGCCCCAAGTTTCACTTCCAATCGCAAATGGTACCAAACCAGCGGATGTTGCAGACGCCGAACCGGCACTCGATCCACTACTTCCCTCGGATAAGTTCCAAGGATTCCTTGTTTTGCCGCCATACCACACATCGCCCCAAGCCAACGCTCCAAGTGTGAGTTTAGCGATAAGCACACCTCCCGCCGCTTCGAGCTTGTCGATAACCGAAGCTGTGTAATTCAATTCCTGATTTTTGTAAGGAACTGCGCCCCAAGTGGTAGGGTATCCTTCCAAAGCCAGTAAATCCTTTACCCCAAAAGGAATTCCATGAAGGGGTCCCAGATAGGTACCTGCGGCATATAGTCGATCAGCATTTTTTGCTTGTGCGATAGCTCTCTCCTCCAATACAAGAATGGTACATTCTAGCGTATCACTATATTTTTTCAACCGATCCAAAAAGATCATTGTCAATTCTTCACTCGTTAGTTTCTTGTTTTTTATCAATACGGAAAGCTGACTTACAGTATAAAAAGCCAAATCATCTTTATTTTTCGGCATTTTCACCTTTTCAAAATCCCAAACTGATACACTCCCTTTTTCCTGAATCTTAGATTCATTGACTGGAAATTGAAACATCATACTAAACGGTACATTGTTGGTTAGTTTATGAGCTCTGATGCTTTTATACGCGTCTAAAAACTCAGTAGTGCTCTCCCTCAATGAATCCAATTCATCTTGCTCAAAAGCTATCCCAAATATTTTAGCTCCCTCAGCTAATGAATCGACTTGTGCAAAAGAGGTATTGGTATATAAAATGGAGAATAATAGTAGTAGGTAATTTTTCATATTCAAATAAAATATTTGTCTGATCCTGAATAAAGTTTACATGTTAGCGGGTAATCCTGACTTAGGTTTACAGCAATAAATCATATTGTAATGTTACTTTTTTTCACGGATATACGTTCTATAGTTATCCTGTTTGATCCTATGGAGATGAACTTTTCTGGTGCTAATGCCCAATTTTGAAGTGTGGTCTCTAATAATACCGCTGTTGTGTGAAGTCTGCTGAAAAATCACTTAACACGAGCAATAAAAACAAGTCTCTCCTCACTCGGCTCCATTAGTCGACTCCTCGTTCAACTACCATAAATGTTAAAAAAGGAATACTCTAACATTCGTTAGAAAACAGTATCTCAGTTAATTCATCTTTTATTGGAAAATGAAATAACGCTAAGCGCTTTAAAACCAATATCAAATCGCCTATTGTTATTTACAAATGCAAGCATTCTCCAAAGGGGAGTTATATCGTACACCTAACTATGCTGCCAACTTTCTTTCCCTAGCTGCCAAATTGATGCCTTTATATCTATTGTTGACCTTAAAAAGCGCGTACGGTTACTTTTCAGCCATTGATTTGCACCATCACCGCTCACAAATAATTGCTTAATGAATACAGTTGACAATACCGCTATAAATAAAATCCCTAAAGCAATACCTGCAAATATTCTTCAATTAGATAGAGAATCTCCATTGGATTCCCTCATAAGTCATTCAAATACAAGATTGACCATTTACACTGAAAATTTAGACGACTCGCTAAAGATTAAAAACATAATCACGGCTCAAAACAAAGAGGTGTAAGCTGAACTAAGGGATCTTTTGAAAATGAACCTCTTCTACAATATGCATTTAATCATCGACACAGGGATGCTGTTAGACACTGATCACTTAAATATTGCGGTACATAATATCTATAATGCGCTCAAACCAGAGCGTGTTTTTATTTTAGACAACAAACTGGCACTTGACTCGGAAGTAAAAAAACTACTCGTGAAAGTAGGATTTAACCTTTCTAATAGGACAAATAGACAATCACATGGTGATGCTAAAAAAGTTAAACGAATACTAAATGACTTTTTGTATACCGTCTTCACGGTATACAAAATACCATTCTCAGTCTATTACAAAAAGCTGCTTAAGCACCTAATTTCACCTTTATAAATCTTACAATCATGAAAAAGGGTATCATTCTCTTCGCCACGCTGTTATTCACTTTTCTACTCTCCTTTGCTCAAGACAAGGAGAAGAAATTCAAAATCAAAAAACCAAACTTCAATATTGGAGAGAAGATCGGTAAACTCGCAGGTAATTTGATGACAGGTAAAACTTCAGACCTGTCAGCTGTTTCGGTAAAGAACAACTACATCTGCGGTATTTATTCCCCTACTATTGAGACTTCTGAAATCAAGTTTTTTAAAGGAAAAATTCGTGAAGGAGATTACATCGCATCTGTAACTTTCATGAAACAAGAAGGAGTTGGTATGCTAGCGCTTCTTGGAAAAGTTACTGCCAATGGAGAACCCATGGAATATGTTGGCCTTGGATCCTATGGAAAAGTGTTTGACATTCCTCCAACTGGGCCGGTGAAAATTGAAATAATCACAGAAACAGGAGATAAGGCTTCTTTTATGTATAAAGCCATTCCGGCTATTGAGTTCATTTCTGTAAATGGCGAATCTTCTTTGCCTGTTCTAGACATGGATGAAGATTTTGAATTAATATTTTACAATCCGCCAGGAACAGAAGGTACCGACGTAAGAGTGTCATTGATTACCGATGTAATGGGTGCACGCGCACTCAACCATTTTGCAGAATTCAAAGTGAAGGAAGCAGGCGAAATGACAGTAACAATACCTAAAGAAGCATTGGCCAATCCAGAAATAGCTGGTCAGTTGAATGCTGGTAACTTCAATAAAGGTGAAAACCATTTGATCATTGAAAGAGAAGTCATCACTGCTAAAAATGAATTTGGAGCGGACCAGCAATTAGGAAAGGTTCCTACGGCTGATATCACTACACGTGCTTACGCCTCTATGCCAGTTATAATCAAAGGAAAACAAGATGGTGGACTAATCGTCGCATTGAAAGTTGCGGGTAAATCGGAAGATAAAACGATTGGTTTTGATTTCACTAAGCCAAATGCCAATTCAGGAATTCCGCTATCAAAAGCAAGTAAATTTGGGTTGGTTTCATTCACCATGTCAGCCGAAACGTACAAGAGAGAAACGAAAACTTCCACATCCTCGTCTACCGTTGGCAATACTAGATACACCACTACAACGACGAGCACCACTACCTGGCAATTCCCTCAACTTCCAGACAGTTATTGGGATGGCGTGATGGATGCTGTTTATCAAGAAGTCACGGGTTTCCTAACAAGTGAATATGGGATTGCTTTTGTAGATGTTGAGCAGGTTACTGCTACTCCAGAATATCAGACCCTCTTTACTGCCAATCAAGTAAACTCATCAAAAGGTGTTTCTAGAAGCTATAAAAACACCCTGCGCACCACGCCAAATGGCTTTAGCGAAATATTTGGTGGGATATCCAGTAATCTAACTGAAGAAAATCCTACGATAAATATGATGAAAAATGCAGGCGACTTAGATGGGTTGATGTCAATGAGACTTACACTCACTGTTGGCTCCAACGCAAATGGAAAAATTGTGCTTTTCCCTTCAATATCCATTTCAGCTTATGGTCGTGACGAAGAAAATGACAACAAGCAGGGCACTTATTTTAATGGAAAAGTTGTCCGTACTACAGGCGAGGCGTTCAATGAAGCTTCTTTAAAATCCAATCCTGATGAATTATTAAGCGTAGTGAGTTATCCCGAACTGATGAATGCCTTGGAGGTCGGCATCAAAACAATCAGACTCAAAGAAATCGAAATGGGATTTGACCGTATTTGGTCTATTGGCGCTGAATAAATGAGATAACAGGAAGTACCAATCGTCCCTTAGAAGTGGTGCTTCATGTTGTACTTCCTATCACGCTCCGCTCAGTAAATCTGTCAAAACATAAACCCTTAGCTATTTAGCCCAGGGGCTTATTTCATTTCCCTCTGCTCGAAGGCCAACACCTATAAATATTTGGGCGCCTTTGCGAGCTCTACGCTATATCTTTTTCCCCTAAAAAGGCAAAAAAGGATGCCGCTGCGATCTCGGGCGCGCGCACTCCGTAGGCAAGTTCTGTGGAAAATGTGGGTTGGAAATTAAATTCGTTTCCCTTGGACCTATCAAGTCTTCGCCAAGTTAAATAAAGTGAAAGATGTAACTTATTTTCTTTGTAGGAGTCTACTCGATAGTACTAATCACTCACCTTGTGTTCAAAAACTATCTAAAAACAGCTATTAGGCATCTAAAAAGGCAACCCGCTTATACCACTTTAAATGTTCTAGGACTAACTATTGGTATAGCTTCCAGCTTGCTCATCATCATGTACCTATCTAACGAATTGAGTTATGATAAATACCATGAAAACGCTGATAGCGTCTATAGAATTTCCTCAGATATTACCGAACCTGACAATGCCTTTCGCTGGGCGGTAACTCAGATGCCACTCGGGCAAAAAGTTAAATCCGAATTTAGCGAAGTGATCCAATATTCCAGGTTTATTGGAAATGGACGTACACGGATAGACTATGAAAATATTTATTATTATGAAGAAGAAATCTTCTTTGCAGATAGCACCGTCTTCGAATTGTTCACCTATAATATTATTTCAGGCAATCCTGAAACCGCACTCGACGCTCCAAACAAAATAGTATTAAGCGAGTCAGTAGCCAATATGATTTTTAAAGGAAAAAATCCAATAGGCCAAACAATAGAAGCTGATGATATGACACTAGAGGTAACAGCGGTCTATAAAGACTTACCAAGAAATAGTCATATCCGACCAGTTGGTCTTATTTCTGCCAGCAGCAATGAACGCAGTACTTCTCAAAATTGGGGAGGCTTTGGCATATATACTTATATCAAACTAGATGAGAATATAGCAGCGGCTAGCGTCGAGGGTAAATTGAATGATATCATCGAAGCGCATGTTGCGCCCATTTTTGATCGTTTTAATATCAATGTAGTTTATGAGATCATAAACATTCAAGATATCCACCTCTATTCAACTTTTACAGGAGAACCCGAAGCTTTAGGGGACATCAAATACATTTATATTTTCAGCATCATAGGAGTATTCCTTGTGCTCATTGCCAGTATCAACTACATGAATCTAGCCACCGCACGGTCTATGAGAAGATCATTGGAAGTGGGTGTGAGAAAAGTCATGGGCGCCCAGCGAAACAGTCTAATATGGCAGTTTATGATAGAATCAATAGTAATCTCCTTTCTTTCTCTTTTTCTAAGCTTCATGGTTGTCGCTATCGCCACCCCTATTATCAACAGTCAGCTACAGTTAGATCTGGCCATCTTAGACTTATTGAGTCCTCCATTATTGGCTTTGATTTTTGGTATCGTCTTCTTAACAGGTGTTCTTAGTGGCAGTTATCCTGCGCTCTACCTTTCTGGTTTTCAACCAGCAGCAGTACTCAAAGGTGGAAAAGGCGGTAAGGCTGGCAGTAAATTGACACGAAGTATTCTTGTTGGATTACAATTCTCTATTTCCATTTTCATGCTCGTGGGTACATTCATTATATATGGCCAAATGAAATTTCTACGGGAAAAAGATTTAGGATTTGATAAAGATCAAGTGGTAACAATAGTGCTTGACAGCCAAGAGGCTCGTGATAAATTCAACATACTTAAATCAAAATTTGAATCCGTTTCGGGTGTTTCAAGCGTCGCATCCTCCTCCACCTCTCCAGGTAGAGGTTTTGGTAAAAATGTAATGGCAGCCGAACAAAATAATGGAGTAATGGAACAGTACGGCATTGATTCCTATGGTGTTGATTATGATTTTTTTTCAACCCTTAAAATCCCAATAGTTCAAGGGCGCAATATATCTGCGCAATATATCACCGATACAGCAAGCGCAGTGCTTGTCAATGAAGCAATGGTGGCCAGAATGAACTGGGAGGACCCAATTGGTAAAAAATTTCAGTTCGATCGAGATAGTACCAAGTTTCATAAAGTCGTAGGTGTTGTTAAAAATTTTCACCAACGATCTCTATACGATCCTATTGAAGCTTTACTTTTTACCCCGTCATTGAACAACAGTAATGTGCTTATTAAAATTGATGGAAATACTGAAAACACCCTTTCTTCAATGCAACACCAATGGAACGATATATTCCCAGGAATTCCCTTCGAACCGGAATTCCTAGATAAAAATTTCATGGAATTATATGAAGAAGACCAGCTTCGAGGTAAGCTATTTTTAGGTTTTTCTACAACCATGATTATTATTGGTTGTCTAGGTTTACTAGGCTTAGCCTCCTTTATTGCGGAGCAGCGAACAAAAGAAATTAGCATTCGAAAGGTGTTGGGAGCGAGCATGCATGGACTAGTCTCGCTGATTGTCAAAGACTTTCTCTGGTTGGTCCTTTTTGGCGCCATTCCAGGATTTCTATTAG
>JBLIIJ010000006.1:0-74091 GCA_047635055.1 Cyclobacteriaceae bacterium
GTTGTTTGTAATACGCTTCCTTCGGTTGATCCTTATCTTCAGATTAATGATAGTACTTGGCAAAATGTAAGTACTGCAAATTTAAATGAAGGTGATACCATTAAATTCGCCCCATCTCCATCAGTAAGCGATACATGGGAGTGGACAGGGCCTAATGGCTATATTGCTAATACACGAGAAATCACAATTAGCAATGTTACAGTGAAGGACGCCGGAGACTATATTGCGACTTGTACCACAGACTTTGGTTGTTCAAATAGTGTAACATTCAATATTTCGGTAGAACCGGTTGTTTATTTCATTGTCCATGTGGGGACAAATTTACGCATGCAGAGCAATTCTGGAGATTCAGATGCGATATCAACAGAAACTACAACCATCGACAATAGAGCTAAATGGGAACTTCGTGATGCAGGAAATGAATACTATTATATTATTTGTGAGGGTAATGGTAAAAAGTTAGAGGCACTTGACGCCAATCTTGATAATGGAAGTTCAATAACTCTTACTGATGATTCTATATCAACTAATTCAGTGAAATGGCGCTTGATTCCGGAAGGCTCACATTATTTTATTGATAATGTTGGTTATAGTAACCGCAGATTATCCTTGAATGAGGATAACGAAATTTCATTAGAATCAACAACATTGGTAGACGAAGGGGTGCAATGGAAAATTACTGATAGTGTGACTATGAGTGATTCAGTAATCCTAAACATAGAGCATATGATAATTGAGAGACCTATTATCAATGTATACCCTAATCCTGCCAGTGATAGAGTATTTCTCAGTACAAAGGGCATAGAAGGAAAAGCGAACCTTAAGCTTTACAACATTATGGGACAACAACTTATGAATCAGACGTTTGAAGCACGGGAAAACAATATTAATACGCTACCGGTAAACGAACTTACAGGCGGAATATATATGATAAAAATTAGTAGCGAAAGCGGACATAGTACCATTGAGAAATTAATGATAAAGTAGCGTTTCAAAAATTGATTAATCGTTTTGATAGGGGCTGTCCAAAAAGTGTTTTGGCCGGCCTTTTTTGGTTATTCGCATATAGATTGATCATATTAAAAATCTATAAGGTTGCTGGTATTCAAAAGTGTGCCTGGTAATTCACTTGAATTTTTCCCTACTTATATTTTCAATAAAACTCCTGAATGATCATCCTTTATGATTGGTGTTAATTGATGGGTCAATTAGATACCTGAAGTTATGGTTAATGATTTAGCAGCTATTTATGATGGATTTATCCTTAATAGAACAGATAATAGCCTATACATGGACATTTTATGTGCCACATTCAGCTTTGTTATGAATCATATTTGGGTATTAACTCTAAATGTGAAGAAATATGAATTTTAACAATCATGAACTTGGAAAGGGTGTGAACGTCACCCAAAAAGAATTTAGACCTAATCTTTGGACTTGGAATTTTATAGTACGCTGCATAGCCACATTATTCTTATTTTCCTCTTGTCGAGGAGAAGAGTTTTTTGAAATTGAAAATAGCTATGGAATCATAATTGAAGCCCCTTCATCTTCCAATCAGACTACTTTATCAGCTCAATACGAACTACAAATCAACACGCGTAATCAAATGCACAAAGTAACTAAATGGGGGCATGATATCAAGCAAGAAGGTAAAGTCTATAACTTGACAGCAACAGCAGCCCAAAAGATATTTCAGAATGGTAATTTTAATCTCTTGCGAATTCCATTTTACTGTTTGGCCCACAATGCCGATGGATCAGTAAAGGAAGATTACCTGATACTTTTAGATGATACTAATAGACAGGATAATACAACTAGATGGAAAAAAATTACTTCGGAGGGCGATTGGTTCTACCTTAAGAATATTCAGTATAATAAGTATTTAAAAGGTTACGACAATGACTATCTTGAAATAGCTCCTACAAGTTTTAATGGGCCATGGACGCAATGGAAATTGGTAGATACTGGAAATGGTTGGTATCACCTGCTGAACCGTGGACTTAATAAGTATATAAAAGGTTTAAGTGATACAACTCTTGAGCTGGTAGATACTTCTAATACTGAAGATTACGTGAAATGGAAATTAATTGATGATGGGAATGGTAATTATTACATCGATAGCAAAGGGCATAACAGTTATTTAAGAGGTGATGGTAATGCATATGAACCCATAATTGAAGCCATTAACATAGCGAAAGTCAACGGAGATCCAGAGCTACTTGCATCTCACAAAATATATGGATACGACAACAGTACCTATAACAACAGAAATTATGGGCCATTTTACACTACAGGCAACCTTGATCCAGTGGGTTTCGCATCGGCCATAGATGCATTCTTAGATTACATAGAACTGCATACAGGTAAAACTATACAATACCTGGCACCACGATGCGAACTCGGGAACGATTGGACTACCTCAGAGTTTATTAGCGTAGTTAACAACCTGACGAATACTACCTCAATTGTTGGGCCGGAGGCTGCCTATGCTATTAATTCAGAAAACTGGTGGTCATCTGTTCAGTCAGTAGTGGACATTAAATCTACCCATAACAAAGAAGGAGCTAGTAACTGGCCTATTGGTGCCGAATTCCAATGGAATGGAGAGACTATTGGGGGTAATGGTTCGGAGTTCTATGAATTTTTTAATGAATTAAACCAATCGTTTTACAGAGGCAAGGTGTCTGGTGTTGTCTTTTGGGGTGATACACATTTATTAGCTCCAGGGGTAAATGAAACAGGAGATTTCAGACATGAATTATTGGATGCCTCTGCATATAATCTGGTAGAATGCAATTCTCCCGACATTACAGATCCTGCTTCCGCCATTGCTTTTGAAACTAATGTTGCCAATCAGTTTAAAGTTTTCTATAGCATTGAGGTTGGAACCCAGGCCACCCTCAGATTCAACTTTGACGGCATAATAGACGCTACCACCTTGCCTTTAGGAGCATATGAAATTCAAACCAACTCATTCCTTTTGGATGTAACTAGTTCACCTGCATACGGGTCATTTGACATCACTGTAGACGAACCCTCAAATGCTATAAAATTGGCTTCCGTCAATAATCAATGTGATGAAGCGCTATGGGAAGTGATTCCATCTGAAGGTGAGTGGTTCTATTTGAGAAATGTAGCCTTCAACTATTACATGAGAGGTTTGGATACAGATGTGTTACAAATGGATGATATTTCAAATACGGGCCCTTGGACGCAATGGAGACTGGTAAATGCAGGAGGCGGATGGAGCCATATTGAAAGTCGTGGACACAATAAATACATCCGAGCACTCAGTGATGATAACATAGAGCTAATTGATACAAGTAGTACTGGATCATGGACGCAATGGAAATTAGTTGATGATGGTAATGGTCATAACTATATCCAAAGCAAAGGCTTTCTAAGTAAGCAACTGCAAGGAGGTAATTGATGATTTAGCACCAAGTATTAGGCAATAGGCTGTCCAAAAGGTAATTTGGACGGCCTTTTTTGGTTATTAGCATTTAGATTGTCACATTAAAAATCTATCAGTATGCCAGTTTTCAAATGTTTGTCAGGTAATTCTCTTGAATTTTCGCATAATAATATTTTTGATAATTCATATTCTGCTTTCGCTTCCACTACATTTATCAATAAGCAAGTAAGTTTAATTATGAACCATAACTTATTAGCCTTTTCAAAATCATTTTTCAAGTTGGATCAATTGCACTGAATAAGTGCCTCTCAAGGTTTTTTTAGGATTCTAACCATTTTAACACCTTATTATGAACAATTCTCCACACTAGCAAGGTAGCAGAAAGGAAAATATTTGCATGATAAATATGTTTTGAAACAGCTTAATTGAATCAAATATGAAAAAATATTGCACACAAATTTTTAAGAAGAGCGCTTTAAAAGACATTGTTTTTTTATTAACATTTATAACGCTCATAGGTGTGTTGAGCTGTCAAGAAGAAAAGGCTGCACCTGTTTATCCAACTGAAACAACCGGGGACACAATCACCTCGCCATCAGATACCATCACCACACCATTAGATACTATATATGCGCCCGCAGATACAGTTGTAGCGCCAGTAGATACCATACCTGTTGATCCTACAATCACAGCTGACTATGAGATTCATATTTACACTATGAATCAAATGCAAAAAATTACCACTTGGGGGCATGACATTAAACAGGACAATAAAGCATTAAGTCTTGATGAAGCAGCCTGTCAAAAATTATTTAGAGATGGATCATTCAACCTACTAAGAATACCATTCTACTCTCGGGCGCACAATATAGATGGGACTGTGCAAGAAGACCATTTAGTGTCATTGAATAGGGAAGTATTGGATAACTCATCTCAATGGGAGAAGATAACTACAGAAGGAGATTGGTTCGGGCTTAGAAACGTAGCTCACGATAAATACCTTACTGGATTTGAAAACGGATTTTTAGAAATGGCATCCACCGACCTAACTGGTGATTGGAATGAATGGAAACTCGTAGACACACAAGAAGGGGACGGGTGGTCTTTTCTTGAAAATAGAGCTTTCGGCACTCGGGCCAGAGGAGAGCAAAGCCTTTTACTAGAATTGGCTCCTACATCCAATACAGGCTCTTGGGTTCAATGGCAACTTAATGATGTAGGAAATGGAAACGTACACATTAGAAACCGTGGACTTACCAGTAATATAATTGGTGCAGGAAATGCCTATGGCCCGGTAATAAATGCGATCAATTTTGCCAAAGCGAATGGTAACCCTGAGTTATTAGCGTCACATAAGATCTATGGATACCACAAAACTCTAGGCAACCACCCTACATGGGGTGCGTTTCTTACGGAAAACGGAATAGATGAAGATGGGTTTGCTGCATCTATAGATGAATTCATAGATTATATCAAACTTAAGACGGGACTAGAAATAAAGTATCTAGCTCCTCGATGTGAACAAGGAAATGACTGGAAGCCAAGTAATTTTGTAAACATTGTCAACAAACTTACGCACTCAACAATCATTGTAGGGCCGGAAGGCGCTTACACTAGCAACTCCGATGACTGGTGGCCCACAATCCAGTCTTTAGTGGATATCAAGGCTACACACAATAAGGGAGAAAGACCCAACTGGCCTGAAGGATCAGCGTATGATTGGAATGGAGAAACATCCGGAGGGTATAATAACGAGACCTTTTATGAATTTTTTAACGAGCTTAATCAGTCTTTCTACAAGGGCAAAGTATCGGGTGTCGTTTTCTGGGGAGATACGCACCTTCTTGATCAGCAACAAAATAGGGTTAGTCGATTTAGAAACGAATTACTAAAAGCATCAGAGTATAGCCTTATAGAATGCAATGCAGTGGATATTAGCAACTACGCCGCAGCTATCGCATTTGAAACAGCAGACGTTGATCAATACAAAATCTTTTACAGTGTAGAGTATGAAGTAGAAGGTTCGATAAGATTCAACTTCGACAATGAGTTAGATATATCCATGTTGCCTCAAGGCGCTTATGACATCACTAAGACTTCTTTTATGTTGGATTTGTCCAGTAATGATTTTTATGGCTCCTTCGACGTTAATATTAAACCGTAAGGAACCTTTTTCAGAAGATGCTCAGGTGATTTTTTCGCATGAGGCTAAAAATGGAATTGGCGCATAAAAGCTGAAATACTAGAAAAGCACATTTTGTGACAATAATCAAAACGTACCTTGAAACATAAGCTAATGACTGATATAGGAGAAACCAAAAACCTGACAATTGAAGAGCTTGGGAAGCTTAAAGAACTGATGGGACTATTAAAATCCGCTAGAGCACCGATGTTCAGCATTCCCATTAGTTCGTCTTCCTCATCCGTACAAGAAATAACCCAACTTCAAAATTCTATCCATCAACACTGAAAGCCTAAAGAGACTAAGACGTATGAAAAAACCAAGCAACTTATTTTTCGGATTATTTCTTTTTCTAGTATTTCAATCTTGTACCTCCCAGAGACCTAACGTCAGTTTTCAAAGCATTGGAACCCGTGAGAATATCAATTCAGAATGGTATTTTTCTGACTCAACTGAAATAGCAGAACTCATAAATCTACCACATACACCTCGAATTGAACCACTGGTAGTCAATGACCAATGGCAAGGTGAACACAGCTATTCAAAAAAAATAACCTTCAAAAGTATGCATGAGGGAGAAACGTGGATGCACTTTGAAGGAGTAATGAACGATGCGGAAGTATATGTAAATGATAATTTGGCTAAAAAGCACCAGGACGGATATCTTCCCTTTACAGTGAACCTTACACCTTTGTTAAAATTGGGATCGAATGAAATACGCGTAGATGTATCGAACAAGAATAACCCTGAAATCCCGCCTGGAAAACCATTAGAAAAATTAGACTTCAATTATTATGGTGGTATTTACCGTGATGTTTGGCTTATCCGTAAAAAGGATACTTACATTACAGATCCATTTCTAACCGATAGCAAAGAAGCTGGCTGGCTACTTCATTTTGACAAAGTCTCTCCAGACAATGCTGAAGGTAATTTACGAATCCAAGTTAGAAATGTGAGCCCAAAAAAATCTAAAGTAAAAATTGACTTACTGCTTGTAAAGGATGATGTAAAATATTCTTTTCATGAAAGCGTAGAAGTTGAATCTGGTAATTCAACGCTAGTCAATATACCTATTTCAATACCAGAACCTGCACTTTGGTCTACCAAGTCTCCCTCACAATATGATATGCAAATCAATGTGTCTTCAAATGGTGAGTTATATGATCAGGTCAATCACAAAGTGGGCATTCGAAAAATAGAACTGAAGAACGACGGTTTTTTCCTTAATGATGAAAAGCTATTCCTTCGCGGTACAAACCGGCACCAAGAATACCCCTATATAGGGTATGCTATCTCTAATAATGCCAACTTTAGAGACGCACTAAAAATCAAAAATGCCGGTTTTGATTTTGTTAGACTTAGCCATTATCCTCAAGATGAGTCATTTCTTGACGCCTGTGACGAACTGGGTATCTTGGTGATGAATGCCATCCCAGGATGGCAATTCTTTCGAAAAGGAAATTTTCAATCTAACTCCTTTCAAAATATTCGAGACATGGCAAGACGTGATAGGAACCATCCCTCAGTAGTATTTTGGGAAGTCTCATTGAATGAATCTAAAATGACTTCTGAATACATGGTAGAAGCGAACAGAATCATGAAGGAAGAACTGCCTTTTGACGACATCTTTACAGCAGGATGGAAAGACCACCCTGCTTATGATTTGTTCATTCCGGCTAGGCAACATGGCAAGTACCCACATTATTGGAACAACTATAAAAATGGAGAGCGGAAAGTATTTATCTCAGAGTACGGGGACTGGGAGTATTATGCTCAAAATGCTGGATTTAATCAAAGCTCCTTTGAAAACTTAGAAGCCGCTGAGCGTTCTAGTCGTCAACTAAGAGAGGATGGTGAGCATCGATTGCTTCAGCAAGCGATGAACTTTCAAGAATCGGCTAATTCAAATCGAAAAGGAGTAGGTACTATTGGTCATGCCAATTGGCTCATGTTTGACTATAACAGAGGTTATACTGACAACATCGAAGCATCGGGTGTTTCAGATATCTTCCGGATTCCAAAATTCGCTTACTACTTTTATAAAAGTCAACGTCCTGCTACAGAAACTATCGAACACTCTTTGGTGGAACAAGGTCCTATGGTCAAAATCGCTAGCTATTGGAAAGAAGACTCTCCAAAGCAAATTAGAGTTTTTAGCAATTGTGATAAGGTAGGGCTTTATTTGAACGACAGCCTCATTGCTATTCAGCCTCCCTCACTTAGCGAATTTTCAGACCAATTGATACATCCACCTTTCGAATTCTCCATTGATGGTTTCATACCCGGAAAACTGAAAGCCATCGGGTATAGAAATGGAATTGTTTCGGCAGAAGATAGTGTTTTCACCCCAGGAGAACCTTCTGGTTTGAGTATCACCATAGATACTCAAGGAAGTATCATGAAGGAGGAAGAGGATTTGTTTTTTGTCTATGCCAAAGTTTTAGATGCACAAGGCAATTGGATACCTACAGCAAACGAAAGCGTAATCTTTACTCTTGAAGGCCCAGGAGAGCTAGTTGGGGCAAACCCTATGCAAACTGAAGCAGGCATTGCAACAATTCTGTTTAAAGGGGACCATGTCAAATCTAAAATAAGTGCTAAAACTATAACAGGATTAAAGGTCATCAAAGACCTGTCTATTAAGTGAAGATGAAAATAGCTATAACTTTTTGAATAGTTTAGGTGCTGAGAAATTTGGTCTAATCCTGCTCAATTTGAAAAGAATCATTTTAACCCGCATTATGCATGAGAATGTGGTTAAGATTGGCACAAGTGTTTGATTCTCTTTTAATTTTCAAACAGTTTATAGTGATTTTAATAGCCCAAATTTGGCTATGATAGAAAATGCTAAATTCAATCAATCACGCTTGTAATCTGTGAGTGCAGGTACTCAATAAAGACTACCCGAATTATTCGGGTTAAATCTGAATCTCATATGGAGGAATATTCTTCATTATTTCTTTTGCTTAAGATCCAAATTTTACATTTGGATCCTGAGTTTAGTGTTGAAGGGACTTTAATCACTGGTTCAATAGGAAACGTTAAGTCATATATACCAGGAAAGCACATTGCCAAAGCACAACTCAAGAGTGATTTTGGGGATTGTACAATATTCACAAAGCTTGATGAAAGAAAGTGTTGGGAAAGATCTGGTCACATTTAAAAAACGCTATGGTCTGCAATTTAATTTTCTTCCAAATGAGCTAGATCGTTCTGGTGACGGCAATGAATATCCATTTTGGAATAAATCTCTTCGCAGGGTAAATCTCCGTGCTATTAGCTTGCAGATTCTGAAAAGTGAAGAGGTCAGTATCCAAAATTTGCGCAAGCTAGATTTAGAGTACGTTATCATCGGATATCAGTCTCGTGACCTTCTGCGCAACAGAAAGAAATATTTGGGTTGTGTGTGTTATTTGAAAAGTAATTGATCAGCACTGTCAATGATTGAATTATCAAAAGATTTTAAATAAGTTTCTGTTACTACTTTAGAGGTGTGACCCATGGGTTTTCTAATAACCTCGCTTGAAATCCCCCTTAGATTTAAGACCAGTTGCATATGAATGACGAGCGCTGTAAGTACTTAATGTAACATTCAATTTCAAATCAATTGACATTTTCCTTAGGAGTTTGTTATAGTTCTGAAGTTTGTTTTTCACTTGTAGAAACGTGCGCTCTTAACTTTTACTTTTTGCTATAATAGGGAAGCGGTATCCGGTTGGGTTTGTGTATTTCTAAGTATCCAGAATATTTTGTTTAAACTTCGGGTATCCTCAGCGGTTCCTTTCATTCGACCTTTATCACGATTCCACTTATCCAGCTTTACATATTCTTTGGTTGAAATTTCTGAGCGTTTCCCATCGACAGTAATTCTCAGGTAAATAGAGGCCTTGTCATTTTTAGATCTACTAGATCGAATAATGCAAAGAGTTGAAAAAGTGTGGTTTACACTTATTTATATCGTTTTCTAAGTGAACAGGGCTAATTGACCTATCTAAAATACATCAAAACACACTAAATAGCATGAGGAAAACAACTTTAAATAACTGATTATTAGTTATTTAATTAAATAAGTAGTCTTTTTTGTGTTCATCGAATTATTCACCGGACTGATAGATAAATATGAATAATTTGGAGTGGTTATAAAAGAAAAAACCCTCTAAAAGTTAACTTTAGAGGGTTTTGAATCTTTTTTTATTATATGTGTCGGGGCGGCAGGATTCGAACCTGCGACCCCCTGGTCCCAAACCAGGTACTCTAACCGGACTGAGCCACGCCCCGAACTAATGTTTTGATCTCTTTCATTCAAAACCGAGTGCAAATGTAGGATTATTATTTGGAAATGCTAGCACCGGCGTTAAAAAAAGTAAATAATTTTTTAAACCATCTTAAATGCAACATAATTGCATTTGTAATACCTTTACTACATGGAGATAAAAGACCGAGAACAAATTCTCAAAACCATAAGCTGCGAGTAACCAATTGCCGATTGGATGTTTTGAATATGTTTTCTTTAGTCCCTCATGCCTTGTCCCAAAAAGATTTGGAAATCAAATTGAAAGATTACGATAGAGTTACACTGTACCGAACCTTACAATCCTTTATTGATAATGGCGTGCTACACAAGATTCCGAATGAATCAGGTATCGCTACTTTTGGTATTTGTTTTGATACCTGTTCCGCGGCAGATCATAGCTATAACCATGTTCATTTTAAATGTAATGAATGTGGCCATATAGAGTGTATTGAAAATCAACCAATATCAAAAATTGAAATACCCAAAGGGTATCAAGTACAAAATTGGAATATGATTGTTGATGGCATTTGCAAGTCGTGCAGTTGATGAGGTTGGTTTATCTCACAATTTTCTATTTAATTCATACCCTCTCATTTGCTCAGCAAGATTGTGATAATGTTGTCATAGGATCAGTTAAAGATCTAAAAACAGGGGAGAACCTTCCGTTTGCTACTGTAGTGATTGAAGGCACACAAAAAGGCACAATAGCTGATTTAGATGGACTATTTACCTTGGACAAAATTTGCGAAGAGGAAGTAGAATTAATTGTTAGCTATTTGGGATATAAAAACAATCATCATCATCATGACTTACACCATGGTAATCCTATTATTTACCTGGCACCTGAAGGGTACTCGTTGGAGAGCGTTGTGATTGAGGCTGACGCTTTAAATGATAGCCGAGTTGGGCAGTTATCAACGAGACTTGATTTAGATAAGATAAGTACGGCTAACAATAGCTTAGGAGAGGTTTTAGCGGAACTATCTGGGGTAGAAATGATAAGTACAGGTCAAAATGTCACTAAACCAGTAATTCACGGTCTGCACACTAATAGAATATTAATTATCAATGACGATCTAAGACATGAATTTCAAAACTGGGGGGTGGATCATGCTCCAGAAATAGATCCGGAGCAGTTTGAGTCGATAGAAGTCATTAAAGGGGCAGCTACAGTAAAATACGGGCCTGATGCATTAGATGGTGTTATCTTAATGCGTCCGCGCAAGCTAGCGCTGCATGAGCGCTTAAATGGGTTCGTGAAAACGTCGGCTTTCTCCAATGGAAGAGGTGGGAGTTTGAGCACCCAGCTAAATGCGGGAAGTCATCAATTCAGTGGAACTGCTGGGTTCAGTAAAACAGTGCAAGGAGACTTGAAATCACCAAACTATATTTTAACCAATACTGGGAAAAAAGAAACTTCCTTTAACGCTGGATTGAGATATCATTTACCAAAATTAGACTTGGAATTGCGAGGTGGATATTTTGCGCAAGAGCTTGGTATACTTAGAGGATCCAATACTGGAAATATCGAGGATCTTATAAAGGCCATTGAAAGTGATGTTCCATTGTATACCCAAGGTTTTGATTATGCTATCGCTGGCCCAAAACAGGAAGTTAATCATACGTCGATCAAATTAAAAGGTAAGTATTTTCTCCCCAAGGCATGGCTCGAAGTAACTTATGGTATTCAGATTAATAATAGATTTGAATTTGACGTGAGAAGAGGAACAAACAATCAAACACCAGCGATCGACCTCTCTTTGATTTCACAGTCCTTTGATGTAGACTATTTTCATCCGAAGATTTTTGGGCTTGAAGGAAATATTGGGGTAAGTGCTTTGATACAGGATAATAACAATAACCCAGGAACTAATACTATTCCTTTTGTGCCTAACTATAATGTTACCAGGTTTGGGCTATATGTTATTGAGAATCTGTCGTTAGGCAATGTGCTTTTAGAATTTGGTGGTAGATATGATTGGCAGATGAGTTCAATCAGAGGTAGAGATAGCAACAATGATGTTTATTTTGACAACATTAATTTTAATAACCTATCGACCAGCATTGGTCTTGAATATGGTTTCCGACAGCATATTTTTAGGACAAATATAGCATCAGCGTGACGCCCGCCAAGTATTTCAGAGTTATACAGCTTTGGGAGACATCAAGCAGCTATCGAATATGGTTTCTGGCGTTTTGCGGAAACAACGGAAGGTTTATCTACGTCAGAACTGCTTACCCAAGATAATAAACCTGTAAAATCTGAATTGAGATGGAAATGGATTAATAGTCTTTCTCTTGAATCTGAAAACATCTCGATGGAGATAGTGCTGTATGTCAATTTTATTAAAAATTATATTTATGCAACACCACGAGGAATAACAAGTACCGTACGTGGCACATTTCCATATTGGATTTATACGCAAGAGGACGCTTTGTTTATGGGCGGTGATTTCAGTCTAAATATTCGACATGGAAATCATATATCGTCTACCTTTTCTATGGCTTATGTTCATGCGCAGAATCTCTACTCTGAAGCGTTTGTGGGTATTCCACCAGCCAATTTTAAATATAGGCTCAGCCAGGCAATTGATATGGCTTCAGGTCAATTGACTATTAGTGTCAACCCTTCTTATACCTTCAGACAATTCAATGAACCTACAGTTATTGAATTATCGGAGTTATTATTGATTGCGCAACGAAATGAAGCGCATATGTTAAATGAGATGGAAGTTTTTGATATTGCTAAGGCCCCTGAAGGTTATTTTTTATTGAATAGTCAGGTTAATTATGACTTAAAAAGCTGGTCATTTTCCCTGTCTGGGAGCAACATGCTAAATAATTCGTAACGAAACTACACTGATCGCTTGCGCTATATTGCAGATGATAGAGGATGTAATGTTCAGCTAGAAGTTAAATTCAACATTTAGTTACTAAAGTAGACTTATACACTTGCAGCATTGTTGCATTAAAAACCACAAACCATGATTATGAACAAAAATTACTGCTTAGTGCTGATGCTGACCTTGTTATTTGTTTCCTCTTGTGATGATGAGGACATTCCCGCAGCGGAGAATGATGAAGAATTAATTACAGACATCTCGCTGATTTTTTCGCCTCAAGGTGGTGCTGCGCCATTGACTTTTAATGCTATTGATCCTGATGGCGCAGGAGTTGAGAACCTTCAAGTAGAAGGAGATATCGTTTTAGCGGTAAATACTACCTATGAATTATTTATCGAAATGCGCAATACCATTGAAAATGAGGATATTGGAGAAGAGGTAAAAGAGGAGGGAGATGAGCATCAAATTTTCTTTGGTTTTACGGAAGATCTTTTTGCAAATCCTACCGGATCGGGCAATATTAGTCCATCAGCAGGAACAGTAATCTACGATGACCAGGATGAGAATAACTTACCCATTGGCCTAATCACTACATGGCGTACCGAAGTGGCTGGATCTGGAATATTTCGAATACTTCTCAAACATCAACCAGACTTAAAGACGGCTACATCTACGAGCGCTACTGGCTCTAGTGATATAGACATTACTTGGGCTGTAGAGATAAAATAATATTGAATAACTTTTAATAATACCATCGTTTCATAAAATAAAATGTATCTATATCTAATTTAATGAATCAAAAATATTTCATCAAAAATAGTTTTCTTCAGTCGCGGGTTTGTCACCTGTCGCAGGTTTCACTAACGTTACCAAGAGTGTCTTAACTCATGTTGTAGCATTTAGTCATTTGCCACTAGCGCCATCAACGACTGGGAATATGATCCTTCACCGAGCCGAATCTCGTGGGCGCGCCAATCATAACTGGTTAGACGCTCATCACTACTTCATTTTTTTCTCATTATTATAATCCAGAGAATATGAATTTTTTAAAGATGTAAGTAATAAACACATTATCTCTACGACCAAAATACAAAAACACTAAAATGTTGAAGGGAAAGTGACCTAGAACGCTGAATTATGCATTCATTTAGAAAATTGTTTTAAGGGGTTACCGACAGTTTTTAATCCTAATTCCAGACCTTGGGTCAATGTTCAATGAGCAAATACACAGCAAATCGTTCATAAAATAAAAAAATGCCCTCTAGGTGCCTTGACCTTTCAATTGGAGAACGATGCGCAACAACTAGAGGAAGATACTATACCATACTAACCAGTAGTCGAAGTAACTAGGAGTGGACCTTTAATGGTCTATGGGAATGTCTCTGTGAAGCATCTTGATGGTAAGCCTTTAAGTAAGAATCGCGTCACCGCATTATGTTGTTTTGTAGCGTTTAATAATAAGCCAATTTGTGATGGGAGTCATGAAAAAATTGATTTTAAGGGTTAAAATTTATCCTTAGAGCTTTTGTTAAATTCTTTTATTTCTTTTTTGTTGCTGCCAGCACCGATACTGGTAATTACACCACTTAGTATGCTCTTTGCCCAATAACTGAAAATGGATTTTTCTTGGTTACGTTCAAAATAGATATCGCCTTTTCTTACAAAAAGAAAATGAGGGTTCTTCTTATTTACAATAAATGTATTAGCAAAGAAACTCTTGAATGATGCATTTTCTTCTTCATGATTCTTCTTTTCTTTGAGCACAGCTATTTTCAAGTCTTTATAGTAAAATTTCATTAGGCCAACAGCGTAATGATCGTTAGCCTTGAAGCTGATCTCATTCAATCGATTTTCTCCACTTTTTACTGATATGTGTGCCGTATTTTCTAATAATGCGTTCATCTCAGTTAAATCCATATTGCCTAACCGAGCAGTCAGATCAAATTGATTCTTAGGATGGTCCAAATGAAAATCTGTTGTTAGGAAAAAATTACCTGTCTTATATAAGCTTCCAGTAGCATTAAATGTCATCATGTTATTGGCTGCCAAAGACTCTTCGATATTAGTGATGTTGGTTAAATAACCGTTAATATTTTTAAAATAGATAAACCCTGGCCTCAGGCCGGTTGGCGAATACTCGGAATGAGAAACATAGGTATTAGCAATTTCAATGGAGTCTACAGATAATTGATAGCTCAAATCCTTTAGATACTGTTGAGGCAATTGCTTTATGTTATTTTTCGGTTCTGGTAATCGTTTGTCCCTGTGTGTTTCTAAATAGAGGTTATCAAAGACTATTTTCCGAATGGAAATCGTGGAATCATTAATAAATCGGTTAAAATCCCACTTTTTAATCTCTATATCCCTTAACGAAGCGCTAAGCCAATCCTTTTGGTAATCAATTTTGGTATTAAAGTCTCGTCTGTTGTAAACTGGGGTCAAGGCTACTTCCGAGAATTTCAAATCTCCATTACTTTTAAATGAAAATTTCGCTGTTGAAAAGACATATAAGCTATCAGATGTGGTATAGCTTAAACCACCAGTTGATAATGCAAAATCTGAATAGGTTAAGTGGCTGAAAGTCGTATTGAAATTTAGATTTTTAGTTGTGAAGTTGACTTGATCGATAGTAATGTCGTCGTTGTATTGTATTCCTGTGTTTTCTAATTGAACAAGACCATTTTCAATTATCACATCATCTAAAAGGATCCATTTTATCGATATTTCTTGCTTAGCGTCCGCCTTTTTTGATAAGTCAACTTTGACAATTGGATTGTTCAGTTTGATTTCGGTTACGCTAATGGTATCCTTTTGACTATTGACTGTCATATTAAACAGATCTAATGCGTCAAAATATATGCTGTCTTGGCTGATCGCTATTTTTCCAGATTTGGTACTCACTGACCTATTGTTACTTGTGAGCAAAACGGAATCTAAAAATGTGGTAAAAGTCTTCGTTTTTATATTCACACTACCACTAAAAAAGGTAATGTCATTATCAACAAGTACATGGTCCTTATTCGAGTGGAAATCGTTGGCTGTTAATGTGGCATTATTAAGTTGAAATTGATTGTCACCCAATTTAAAATTGGCATTAAGCTTTCTTAAATCAAGCTTTCCAAAAATCACTTCTTGTTTTTTTTGTTTTTCAGGTGGGTTTAAATGCCAATTGCCAAATAAATTGACGCTATCTATCTTGACGCTACCAAAGTCTAAAAGACTATCACTGGACGTTTTAATAGGGTCAAAGTTGCTAATTAAAATGTTGCTTACGTCTGCGTAAATTTTGTTTTTCAAGGAATCATCTAGGGGATTAATACCTACTTTATTTACTCGTAAATATTGATCAACCTCATCAAAAATTAAATTCTCGAATTTAACTTCATGATTTGAAAATCCTGAAGCCTGTCCCTCTTCAATTTCTACCAAAGAAACATATCGTCCATTGATATTAGAAGAATGGAAGTTCAAAGAGCTTAATAAAATGGTTTTATCCCCTTTTAGATTGACCTTAAAATTACCATTAGCGACACTAATTTTTTTATAATAGTAGGTGATTAAGGATGATTTTTTTGAGCTAAAGGCGTTAATGCTTCCAACAGGTTCTACTATAATTAGAGAGTCAAATGATAGTTTTTCATGAAACACCAAGCTATCCAACGCTAGCTTATTCAGTATTATTTCTGCGATTTTTAAAGTAGCATTACTTTGATCTATGTTGAGATTTTTTGCTTGAAGATCACCGAAATTATCTACTGATAAAGAGCTACCATCGATTAATAAGTTGTTGTTTTCAAACTGCCATTTATCAGTTTTAACCCAATAGGAGGAGTGTTCATCTTTTATTAATGACTTATTGAGTGTGAATTTATCTTGAAACTTAAAGGCTGCTCTTATATTTGAAGCAAAGGTGTTTTTACCATACTGGATACGTCCTTTATTTATGTGTATACAATCAACGTTGAGCCATGTTGGGAGGGAGACTTCAGCGCCTTTCTTTTTGGTTTTATCATCAAAAAATAAGTTTGGTTGATTAAAGACAACACAATCAATATTTAGCGCGTCGGTTCTAGTATCAGCCAGAATAATTTCCACATAAGGCAAGAATAATTTAGAATTTTGGTTCTCGAATTTTAGAGAGGAAATGTTCAGGCGTTTGTTGCGCAATGAATAGTCGATAGAATCAGTTGATAGAATTAGAAGCTTACTAATAAATTTAGGTTCAATTATCGAAACGGAAGCATTTTGCAGAAATAGGCTGAGGTCATGAAATTGCGTTGTAGAATCAAGCGATAAACTATCACCTTTTACCTTAAACTTCGAAAACGAAATACTATCCTCACCAATGATCACAGTACTTTTTTCAAATGATAAATCAATATTACCAAGATTGATAGGTTGATTTATACTAGGAATTTTGAGTTTATTTTGACCTATTTCTGAAGTGTTGGGTTTTTGTTTTAATGTTAAATTGAATTGTCCGCCTTGTGAAATAAGTTCTCCAATTTCGATTTTGTTTTCCAGATATATTTTATCAAAGTCAACATTTCTCATCGTAAAAGCGGGGATCATTAATTCGTAAAGATTGATAGAATCGTTATCCTTGTTTATAGGTTTAATATTGAAACCTTTGAATTCAAACTTTTTTGAACGCGTTGAGATAATAAGGGTGTCAAAGGAGAGCTTGTGGATGTCGTCATTCAGTAAATATGCTTGATCAGTAAGCACTAATTTTATTCTATCTGTAAAAAAGAATCTGTCTTTTGTTAATGTGCTGTCCATTAAAAAATTATCAACGAGAAAGTCTAAGTTGCGCAATTCGAAATCATTATTGTCATTGAAATCGTTACTGTAGTCAATACCGCCTTTTTCAATTTGTAATTTATTGACCTCAAACACCTTGATATATCGAGAGATCAATTGATATAAATCACCAGCTTCATAAGTTATGTTCTTTGATGTATTTGAATTCCCTTTGACGATGTTGAGCTTTGGGTTAAGAACGGCTATTTGTTCAACGGACAATTCATTAGATAAAAATATGGAGGAAATAGATTTTAAATCTAAAACCAACTTAGGAGCTAAAATTTGATAGGCGCTAGAAAACTCCTGGCCTGAGGGCTGAAGATTGGGTATTAATCGCATGCTATCAATTGTTAGTTTTCTTTCGAAAACGGATAAATCAACTTTGTGATAACTAATTGTGTAGGAATTGTTAGTTTGAATCCTAACAACTTGGCTTATGATATCTTGCGCAATACGAGACCCCTGCTCAGTTACCCAAAAATAACCTGCACACAAAATAGTTAGTGTAAGCAGAAGTTGAAACTTAGTTGATCTAATGATGGCTAATAACAAGAAGGAGCTGAATTGAATTGATATTTAAAAAATCTCATAATTGATGAATCTAACAAAAACTATTCATTTTTAGTTAGTAAAATCACGAGAGACCCTTAAAGGATTAAAAAAAAATGAAATATATCAGTTGATAGAGTTTATTGATAGGAAAAAACTTTTTAAAAGTTAAAAATCAAGTTATTTTTGACAGCATTAATATAGATATATATGGAACTGACCGTAAACGATCGAATAAATTCATTGATTGAAAATGTAGGATCAAACCCAAATGCTTTTGCCGAAAAGATAGGCGTGAACGCGACCGTTATTTACAATATTATTAAGGGGAGAAAGAGTAAGCCGAGCTTTGAAGTATTGCAGAAGATATTTTCTTCCTATTATGCGCTAAATGTTCTGTGGTTAATAAAAGGCGAAGGAGAAATATGGGTGGAGGAAATGCATACCGAACAGTCACTTATAGAACGTAAAGTTACATTAGATCTACAAGTGAAAGAGTTGTTGGCCTCAGTTGAGGCGAATTTACTAGATGACTACATATTTCCTCAACTCGAAGAATTAATTAATTCCTTAACGAAAGAGAATAACGATCAGAAAAGAAAGATTAAAGAACTATACGATAAGCAAAATCAAATCCTTGATGTTTTTAGAAAAAGATTGAACTTAGACATTTGATTCAATTTCTATCTTTTTAAGGTCATTTATAATAGCTAATTTCCTCCTTAAATTAAAGAAGTATACACTCCCTGCTGCTATCACCATTAACGTAAGACCAAGTATAATTTTAAATAAACTATCAGCGTTCGCATTAATATTGGGTAGCTCATGTTTTCTTCGACTAGCAACAAGCTCTTTCATTTTGATTTTCATCAATGCTAGATTAGTCCTTTGGTTTGATTTTTTGAATTCTTCTTTATTGTTGAAATAGCCCACCATGAGCTGCTGATACTTCTCATGATAAATAGCTACCCTTTCTTCGTCTCCTATCTCACTAAGTACTTTGATGAACTTAGGTATTACTTCAAATTTGAAGTTGTTTCGCACATTATATGTTTCAGAATGTTCTATCAACTTTTCATAATAAAAAATGGACTGTCCGTAATCTTTTAAGGCATAATATGAGCTCGCAATTACGGTATAGTTTAAATATTCATGCGTACGGTCTTTTAATTGCTCACTTATACTCAGGGCCTTTTTAGCTGTTTCAATAGCTTTCTCATATTGTCCTTTTTCATAATAAATATCAGAAGTTTGGCGTAAGGAAATAGACTTAGTTTTGACATTAACGGAGGTGTCTTGCATTAAATCATTAAATCTTACCATGGCCAGTTCAGTATTACCTAAGTGTTGATGACTAATTGCTTGAAAGTATCTGATTTCATCTTTAAGACTCGAATCATTAATTTTAAATGTTGAAAGCATATAATTTGATAACTTCAAGCAGCTCAAAAAGTCTTCCTCAATAACATAAATGGATAATTCAGGTCTAAGATATTTGAGCATCAGCGTCGTATCCTTAAATTCTTTAGATGCCAATAAAAAAGCTTCGCGATTTAGTGCGTGGGCCAAATCATGCTCGTTATGGTCACCGACGATATAGCTGAGGTTTTTATATGCACTAAGAAGTATTTTTTTTGATTCGGGATTCTTCAGTTCTAGTTGCTTTGATATGATATTAAAATATATATCTGCTGCTTGAAGTGGGTTAGCCATCTTGTTTTCTAGATAAGCAAGCAGAAATAGTGATTTTACTTGGTAAAACTCGTTAGCTACATTATTGGCGTGTGTCAGCGATTTCAACCCTAATTTTTTAGATAACCGATAATCTGTGCGCATTACGGCTTTAGCTCGCTCATAAAGACTATCAGCTACATGGTCTGATGCGGAAGTAGCAGAGTTAATCAAAGCAAAGAAAGCTATGAAAAGGAATAATATTTTGACTTTTCTAAACAACGGAACTAAATTAGAAAAAAAATCGTGAATTCAACACGATTTTTATATATAAGTCAAGAAATTATAGATTAAAGTAGCTGAAAACTCCTCTAAGTTGGCTCATCGTCTTCAGTTTCTTCGCCGTTTCCATTTCCATTATTTGTTGCCGATTCTTGGTTTATTTCTACATCTGCAGATATTTCGTCAAAATCGTCTGAAGTACAAGACGATAGGGAAAATGTTAAAGTAAAAATAAAGATTGCTGAAAGTATTTTAAATTTGTTCATGATTTAAGCATTTGTGATTTAAATTATTATTTAAAGATAAATCTTAGGGAGTTAAATTATTAGTGATCTCTAGCTAAGTTTATCACAACTTACGAACATATAAATTACTTTTAATCAGTTACTTATAAACATAAAATTGTCGTTATGAAGAGACTTTTCCACATTTTGAACGGTGTACATTGGGTTCTGACTATTCTTTGTCTAGCGATGTTAGTGTCCTGCACAGATTCTAAGCCAAAAGGCAGCTACTATGGAAATGAATTTGAGGTTGATGGTTTTCTATCACTTGATGAATACCTTAACTCAAGCAAGGTGACATTAAGTGGAAAAGTAGAAGAGGTAGAACTTTCTGGAGAAATTGAAGAGGTTTGTCAAAGTAAAGGATGTTGGATGATACTTAAAACAAGTGACGATACTAAGGTTCGCGTGACCTTCAAAGATTATGGTTTTTTCGTACCGAAGGATGCAAGGGGGAAAAAGGTGTATTTACGAGGAGAGGCGACTATGAACGTGCTTGATAGCGCAACACTTAAGCACTTTGCTGAAGACGCTGGGAAATCGGTTTCAGAGATGTCATCTGTTGAATTGTCTGTCGTTTCGGATGGAGTCCTTATCATATGATGCTATTAGGAAATATCACTTGTACGTAAATAATCCCTTGAGGTGCTGTCTAGCTTTCTAACGCGCATACGTGGTTGCTCAACGAAGTGTTCTAAAATATAGAGTTAACGTTTTAAGCTCCATGTTAAAACAAAACCAACTTTACCTGATGGTTCCCTCTCTGGGCGATCTGCCAAAGGATGGTTGGTTTTAAGAAATTCTTTTTTAGTGTTTACTAACTATAGAGGCTTTTAGATTTTTTCTTAACAAATAATCCTTTAAAAGTATGCCCCGCCAAGGCACCAAAACCTCCAGAGACTCCTCCAATAATTCCTGATAAGACAATAAGCATGACAGGATCATTAAATGGGAAAAGTTCAACTATTTTTTCAGAGAAAAAGGAATTAGAACTATTATCTAAAAAGAAGGAGTAACCGAACCAAATACTTCCAACACCCAGGAAGCCAGCAATAATAGCGCTTATACCTGAACTATAGATTAATATTGATACGACACCAGCGATGACCATACCAACCCACCATGGGAAGTAAAATGACATTAGGTAAGTAAATAAGGCTATAATGATGATCCTAAATATCAATTTCATTCCGCTATAAATTTTTGTTTAAATTTAATTTTATCACTGTTGGAAATATCTTGACCGAAGAGTAGTCTATAGTAATCTCCACTTGCCCAATTTTTTATCATATGTCCATAATCAGGATTGGCAGGATTGCCGGTTTGACTACCAGGGTAAACTCCCCATGCTTTAACACCTTCAGGATCTAACTCTACAACCATTCTCCAAGAAGGGCCATGTTTTTGACTTGCCGCATTTACGATATTGCTATATCCGCCCACGGGGACTTCTTTAAATGAGAAGGGATCAATTTTTAGAAAATGATTGATACGCGTGTTTTTGTAGAGATACCAAGTAAGTTGATTTCCTCCATCGGATAATTGTTTGATTGAATCCACGGTTAATTTAAAGGTCAAATTAATTAAGTCGATACGGCTTTCCTTTTTGCGTGTTGAAAGGATGTCAAAGAAGGATAGACTGTCGATAGTGGAAAGGATATTTGCTGTTTGATATACTGCTGGCTTTCTTAAGGTGGCGTTTGTAATCGTATCAAATTCATCCCATAATTCATTGTAAAGTATGTCCCACCATAATTGGAAATAAGTTGGTGTTTCTATGTTAGTTTCACTAAAATAATCCCAAGAACTGAGATGCTTACGTATTTCAACTTCTTTTATAGATAAGTTGGAGGAGTCCAACTGAGATAATAAAAAAGGAAGTATTTCACTCGCGTGGTAGTTGAAATTATCGTTTTGCAACTTCTTCATTGCATTTACATCGACAATATTCAACGTAGTTAAACGATCGTTGATTCTTCTGTTACGATAATATTCATACTTGTTTGCATAGGTGTAATATGGATATGTCAGATCTACCGGATGCTGATTGGCACTGCTCAAGAATCCCTGTGTAGGATTAACGGATTTTAATCTATGCGCAAAGGGGATATAATCTGTTGATTCCATAGCTACATTCGATCCATCCATTAAAAATTTGCCTTGTTCCTTCCATTTAATTGGAAATTTTCCCGGTAGGTTTATTGCAATATCTCCTTGTGTACTTCCGAAAATGAAATTCTGAGGAGGTCCTCCAAAAAAACTCAACGCTGATTCAAATTCCTTATAATTTTTAGCTTTATTTATTTCATACAGAGATTTGGTGGATTGATTCGGTTGATGCGCAATCCAACGCATTGCATAATTCTTTTTTCCAGATTCCGTTAGAAAATTTTTATCGTAAACTACTGGTCCATAATGCACCATAACTATGGTGTCGATCAGTGGATTTTCATCCTTTATTTCAATTGTCTCCAAAATTTTTGAAGTCTTAAACCACTGATTATTATAGAAGTACTCCTCTCTTTTTGAATCTCGAAATTGAATTTTATACCAATCAACCTGATCTCTTGGTGAGTTAGTTACACCCCAGCTAATGCTATCATTAAACCCAATAAGAATCAAAGGGGCACCTGGTACAGTTACGCCCATGACATTCATATTTGGCGTGTGTAGATGAGCAGCATGCCAGATGGAGGGCTGAGTGAGTTCAAGATCTGGCTCATTGGCCAATAAAACATTGCCACTATAAGATCGAGCACCTGAAACTACAAAATTGTTGCTACCGACTAATGGACTCGGCTTGTTGATGATTTTTTTAATCGATTCATTAATAAAAGTGATGTTTTGTGGTCTAGTAGGAGAGACGATTGGAGTGAAATCCCAAGACTCGACGCTTGGTATTACTGGATCTATTTCACCTGAATTATCAGGAAAAAGTAAATCAAATGTCTCTTTCCCAAACATAGATAAAGCATTGGTATTTTCTAAATCTGATTCGCCTCGAGAAAGAGTTGAGCTAAGCAAGGCATAAACGATACAAGATTTTTCTACTGTCCACGGGTCTATGTTGTAATTCAAAAGCTTAAATTCTATGGGTAATTCAGCGTAAGAAAGACTTTCTATATAAGCATTGACACCTTGCGTGTATTTGGTAACAACTTCAAGTAACTCGGAATCTTTTTTAATTACATCATAAGCCGTGTTGGTTATTCTATTCAGTCCAATTCTTCTATTCAGTTGGTCTAACTCTAAGGCTCTTTTGCCAAGTACTTCCGATAGTCTACCGTATATAAGACGCGAGTAGAAATCCATTTGCCATAATCTGTCTTTGGCGGTCAAATAACCTTGAACAAAATGTAAATCGCCTCCATTTTGTGCGTAAATATGAGGAATATCCAATTCGTCAAAGTAGACATCTACACTTTCAGTGAGCCCTGGGAAGATGAGTTTTTCATGATTTTCAACTACTTGAGCATTCTGTAGATATCCTTCAAAAGGACTCAGAAACTTACCTAAGGGTGGAATTCCATCTATACTTGAATTTAAGAATAAGGCAAAGCCCACCGACAATATTAAAGCCAGAATGAATCGAAAGGTTTTCATGGCTGAAAAATATCAATAAATCAGCAGATTAACCTAATTTTATCCCTTTATAGCATTGGAATTACTTTTACGCTGAGTTGCAAATGAAATGCTTTGTCAATTTCCAATCCGCTTATTTTGGTAATCATTTTATAAAGACACGAATCATTAAGTGATGTTATATACAATGTTAAACACCCCCATAAATTTAAAATGAGTAGAGTTTACTTATTAGCGCCCTACATTCATGACAATATGAATGATCATGTCCTCGAAGCGATTAATAGCGGATGGGTGACAACAAGAGGGCCACAATTGGATCAATTTGAAGACTTACTAAAACGAGAGTTTGGATTTGAAAATGTCGTCCTAACGAACACAGGTACTGCTGCTCTTCATCTTGCCTTGGCATCAATCAATATTGGTAAAGGGGATAAAGTAATCGTCAGCGATGTTTCTTTTTGTGCAGTCGCAAATGCGGTTATATATCAAGGAGCCGAGCCAATATTAATTGATAGTGAAACTGACGCTTGGGGCATTGATCCGGATTTGTTGGCTCAATATTTAATGAAATATTATACAGAAAAAATAAGAGCAATAGTTCTGGTCCATTTGTATGGTCAGCCTTCAAAAATCCTTAAGATTAAGGAAATATGTGATCAATATAATATTGTATTAATCGAGGATGCTGCTGAAGCCTTAGGCAGTAAAGTTGAAAGTGATTTTTGTGGCGCTATTGGCGATATCGGTATTGTCTCTTTTAATGGCAATAAAATACTCACCACTGGAGGTGGAGGATTGGTGATAAGTAAAAATCAATCGATCATAAATCGTGCTAAGTACCTTTCAAATCAAGCAAAAACAACCACGAAAAATCACTACTGGCATGAGGAAGTTGGCTTTAATTACGGAATGAGTAATGTATCCGCGTCTATCGGTCTATCGCAAATCAAGATATTCGACGAAATACTGGATAGAAAAAAGCGAATCCATGAAAAATATGTTGAATTCTGTGAAAGTATAGGCATCCTTGAAATGATTCCATCACCAAGTGGAATTACTTCCAATCATTGGCTAAACACTGTGGTCTTCAATAAAAAGAAAGCGGGGTTGATAAATTGGGATGATTTGCTGAATTTTTTTGATGGTCATGGAATCGAACTACGTAGATTTTGGACGCCACTACATTTACAACCTGCATATGCTACTTACGAATACATATCAAATGGGACTGGAACCGATTTGTTCAGTAGAGGGTTGTGCTTGCCGAGCGGGGCAGGCCTTACTACTAAGGATCAACAACAAATCATTGAAACTTTCGAAAGTTACTTATTGAGCAGGGGATTTTTTAAATCCAGACCCCTTCGTGTTTAGTGAAGGGAGGAATACTTCTATCTTGAAAGTTAGAAACAGATAAGCATCGTTATTTTTTGGGTTTCCTCTAGGACCACCAGGGATGAGTAAATTATCGTATGCATCTGCATTAATTAATGTTACTTCGTCCTTTCGATTCGACAACAGTTCGACAGTGGTATTATCAATTTCCCTTGGAAATGTTGTCGATACGTCATCTAGGTAATCCGTCATAGTAAACCTGTAAGAAGCCTCTGTGATAAAATTAATGAACGGGTTAATTTTAAATTTTAGTCCAATACCAACAGGTACAGTCACGCTAATAGGGGCATATGATTTACCTTCTGTCTCTAATGTTCTTAGGTGATACTTTGTGTCGTCTAAAGTCTTTGTCGTGGGGTTTACGGAGACTGCTCCGAGACCTAGAAAAAAGTAGGGGTCTATGCTTGATCTTTTGTGGTAATCTCCTTTATAATCAAATAAATATAAAACAGTCTGAAAGGAAACTTCAAAATTTTGAGATTCGAACGAGAGGTTTCTTTGCTTTTCATAAGAGCCTTCATCGGCAAAAAAATCTTTACCTCTGATATTGAAATAAATGAGCTCTGCTCTTGCTGATAACTTTGATAGGAGCCTTGCTTCAAATCCAATGCTATAGTTGGAGAACTCATTTTGAAATGCGAAATTGTGTTTTAACTCTCCGCGATACATTGACATTCCGGCACCAACTTGAGCAGAAAAATAGCGGTCATTATACTGCCATGAGAGAAAATTTTGGCTCATCAGAAGATGCCCAGCGAAAAGAAGAATTGAAATAAGTCCTAATCTGTTCATTATTGGGTAAAACTAACAACTTGTGAATCTTATTATGCTGATTCAAAAAAAAAGATGAGGGAAAATAGCGGTTTATTATTTGCGCAAGGCTAATAGATCCAAACGGAAAATGTGATTTTTCGTGTAATAATTTATCTTCATTTTATTCGTCAGAGATGACGACATTATTTTGACAGATGATTAGATTGAAAAGGGGCATTTGTGCTCCTTTTTCATTTAAACTAAATAATAAATGAGGGACTTTTGATATATTGATTATAGGTCAAACATTACCATTCATTTATCAATGCTAAAATCACAAATTCAACGTATATATTCTTTTTTAAATCAAGAATTATGGGAAGTGAAGCTATCTTCTTTAACACCAATAAAGGCTTGGTTATTTAGGCAGTTGAGGATTATCCTTATTACGGTCAAAGAATACAACAATGATAAATGTGTCGAAAAGGCCTCAGCATTAACCTATTTTACTTTGCTATCTGTCGTTCCGGTTATAGCCATGGCATTTGGGATTGCTACGGCGTTTGGTTTAGAAAAATATATGCGGCGCGAATTAGAAAGGTATTTTAATGGTCAACAGGAAGTGCTTGACTACATGCTCAAATTTGCTGATTCAACTTTGAACAATACTAGCGGAGGGATCATATCGGGAATAAGTTCACTTTTTTTGATTTACGCTGTAGCAAGATTGCTACATAATATCGAAAGGTCATTCAATGATATTTGGAATACAAACGGAGGACGAACCTTTCAGCGAAAGTTGGCAGACTATATGTCAATCATGCTTTTAGGGCCGGTTATACTAGTAGTATCAAGCACAGCGACGGTATTTATCACCACCCAATTAGAAACATTAGCTGGTGAGTTTGCTGTTTTGGGTGGTCTAAAGGGACCAATAATGTTCTTACTTAACTTAATTCCATACACGCTTATTTGGCTGTTGCTGTTTTTAGTTTACATCATCTTTCCAAATACAAAAGTTAAAATTAAACCAGCCTTAGTTGCAGGAGTAATTGCAGGAACTGTTTATCAACTAACACAATGGCTTTATATAACTTTTCAAGTAGGAGTGAGTAGTTACAGTGCAGTTTATGGAAGTTTTGCGGCTTTTCCACTTTTTCTGATTTGGGTAAATATAAGTTGGCTCATTGTATTTTTTGGAGCCGAGTATTCTTTTGCAGTGCAGAATGTCGATAGTTGGAAGTTTTCCAGTGAGGCACTGAGAATTAATTATTCGCTAAAGAAAAAATTATATCTATTGATATTGAAACTGATCGTTGATGATTTTAAAAAGGGGCTCCCGACAAGCTTTGTGGAAATCGATAGAGCGATCACCTTGCCAACTAACGTACTGTCAAAAGCAGTTCAAGAATTAGCGAGTTATGGGCTAATTAATAAACTCGAGTCTCAGGATGAAGGTCAGTACCAGCCGGCAATAGATATTAATCAATTAAGCATTAGCTCAATAATTGAAAGAATAGAGCAAGAAGGGATAAAGTCAATGGAACTCAACACACAATTGGATAGAGAGCTTCAGTCCATTGAGAAAAAACTAAATGAGCTTCACCTGAATGTATATCACCAAGGGGGTGATTCATTATTGACAGATTTATGATGAGCGCTGCTTAAATGACCAGGAAAATTCAAACTCGGAGACAATAGTTCCGTCAGCCATTCTTCCAATAGTCTTAAATGTAGCCACCTGCGCCTCACCCGTCGAAATCGCTTTTTCAACAGCATCAAATCCATTTTTAACATCTAGGCATTCAAAAAAGACTTTACCAATTGCTTTCTTAGCAAAGGTTGCCTTCATATCAACAATGATAAACGCTACAGAAGGTTTTGTTCCCGCAACGGCGAGAAGACAACCTGTGGCAGTGGATAGTTCGGCAGCCATCGCCTGTACTGCAAAATAGGTAGACTTGAAAGGGTTTTTAGTGAGATACTTGAATGGAACAGTCGCGATACATTTTTCTTTATCTAAATGTGCTATTCTTAACCCTGCTATGAATCCCATTGGAAGGCCTTTGAGCATATAAAGCGCAAACTTCCATGAGGTGGTTATTTGTTTCTTAAGTTTTTCTTGTGATTCCATTTATTACCAAAATAATGCATAAAGTACCGACACGACAATCATGACTGCAAAAGCACCAATATTAAAAGAAGGTGATGTTTTAAATAATTCTGTTCGAATTTCAATGCCTTTTTCACTATCCTTTCCTCTTCCTTCTAGGTGACTAACAACAATGATAACGAGCATCGTAATTAAGCAGGTCAGACCCATTTGATTCATGAATGGGATTTTAGGGAATAATTTAAATAGTAACGCTATAGGGACAGATAGTATTGCACCCCAAATAGCCCCCTTGTTGGTCGTTTTCTTCCAAAATAACCCTAACAGAAAAACACCAAGAATTCCCGGACTAACAATTCCAGTGTATTCTTGAATATATTGAAATGCTTGATCGATTCCTCCCAAGAGAGGAGCCATTATACAAGCTATTAACAAGGCTACTGCTGCAGAAATTCGCCCTACGTTTACCGTCTTTTTATCTGAGGCATTTTTATCAATATACTGCTTATAAATATCCATTGTAAAAATGGTAGATGTAGAGTTTAACATCGATGCAAGTGAGGATACAATAGCGGCTGCCAATGCTGCGAAAGCAATCCCTTTAAGACCGTCAGGTAAAAGTTGTAACAACCAGGGATAGGCTTCATCTGACTTTTGAGGAACATTGTTCATTGCTTCAGTTCCGAGACGCTCTAGTATGGCGGGGCTGTCAATCATCACAAATGCAGCTATACCAGGAATAACTACAATAAATGGGATAACTAATTTTAGACATGCGGCAAGAACGATTCCTTTTTGTGCTTCTTTTAAAGATTTAGCAGCTAAAGTTCTTTGTATGATATATTGGTTAAACCCCCAATAATAAAGATTGGCAACCCAAAGTCCACCCACGAGTACCCAAATTCCTGGGAGGTTCTCATATTCAGGATTTGTCTCATCCAAAATCATATGAAATCTCTCAGGAACAGCTTCCATCATTAATGAAAAACCAGAAAGCCATCCATTGCCGTCTGATAAGGTATCAAGGGCAAGATATGTCGTGAGTAAACCACCCAAAATTAAAAAGACCACTTGCACAACGTCTGTCCAAGCGACCGCAGAAAGACCTCCATAAAGTGAATAAGCTGCTGCAAATAAGGCTAAGCAGGCGACACCATACATCATAGGAACTCCCATGATCGTTTCAAGAGCCAGCGCTCCTAAGTAGAGCACCGAACTTAAATTAACAAAGACGTAAAGCCCTATCCAGAAAACGGCGAGGATCGTTTTTAATTGAGTGCTAAATCTTTTCTCGACAAACTCAGGAATGGTATACAATCCTTTATCAATGAAAATGGGAAGAAAATATTTCCCGACTATAAGTAATGTGATAGCCGCCATCCATTCGTAAGAGGCTATCGCTAATCCACTTGCGAATCCACTTCCAGACATCCCTATAAACTGCTCTGCGGAAATATTAGCAGCAATTAACGATGCACCAATAGCCCACCATGGAAGAGATTTCCCTGCTAGAAAATAGTCCTCAGCATTTTTTTCATGCCCTTTTTTATCTCTAGAGACATATAAACCTACTCCTAGGATAAGAACGCAGTATCCAACAAAAACTGCAATATCTATCGTTGAGAATTCCATGATGGATTAGGGGATTAAGGTAATGTTTATATCGATTTTAAAGATCCTTACTCTTTCTTTTTCATGATCTTCTTACGCTCCTGTTTTAGGAAATATTCTTCTAAACCTCCTTCAACGAACTTCGCTCCAAAAAAAAGGATAACGAGAATGACTAAGTCTAAATAGGGAATAGAGATAGAATCTTCAATAATAGGCTGTAAGATGACTTGTTCTAAAACGAAAAGCGTGAGCGCAACAATAAGCATAACCGTTGAGGCTCTCCTACTAATTTTCAAGCGAGCAAGCTCTAAGATAGTATCTTCAAGCTGCAAGTTTTTTTCTTTGATTTCGGTGTTTCGTTCACGAATTTGTATGTTAGCGCCATCGAGCTTTTTTTGTAGCCGGTCTGAAACCCTAGTGATTACTTTGGCTTGTGCTACTAGCTCCTCATAATCATCAGAAAACTCTTCAAGTTGTTCCTGATAAATAGTATGTGATTCAAGTTTTAATCTGAAATCTTTAAGCCTTCTTACTTCTTCATGATAAAGTTCTCTTGGAGCTTCCATTCAACGTTTTAAAATTCCTCTATTTCAAGGAAATTAAATTCTAAATCAAGAAGATCGGCATAATCTTCACCTGCCTCCATCATATCCTCATCATCTTCTTCGTAATACCAATTGATGATTAAAGTTTTGCCACTCTGCTCAATATTGGTCAATCTTTTAAAAACATCAAAAAGGCATTTTGAAGAGCTTGTATTAAAGTACTCATATGAGAAATTTGCAGTAAATTCTTCTTTATCACTCTCAGCGATAAAGTCAAGTGCGTCAATCACCTTCTGATAAAACAAAATGGAATTTTCAGGGCTTGATCTACCCTTTATTTCTAATGATGCTTCATCAGGATCAAAACTCACTAATGGTGTAATCCGTGTTGGTTCTATAAAAAATTTCTCCATTGGTAACAGAAATTTCGAGGCTGGTTAAAGTTCGCGAGGTAAACGTACCTGTAAGGTAAAATAAGAAACAATATCTGAAACAGGTTGAAAAGTATACCTTAATTTTTGACCCCCTGTTTTTCTCGCTATATCAATAAATCCAAGTCCACCAGTTCCTTTGTCAGAAAACTCTTGTTCATTCAATACTTTTTTATATAGTGCTCTGAGCTCATCTGGATCCACAGCATTTATATCATCAAGCTTTTGTTTGATATTTTCTATTTTGTCGGTAGGGATGTAATTACCAGTTTGTAAACTGTAAAATCGTTTTCTGGCAGCAATAAGAATTAATGCAGAGCGAGAGTCGTAGCTATTAATTCTTATATCCTCAGCATTCACCTCATCGAGGTGATAATACAGGTTTTGGATGCACTCTGTTGCAACGTTATAGAACTTCTTTTTTACTTTACGATTTTCCTCAAGCTCTTCAAGCCGCTCTTCTAAAGTCGCGATCATTGATGTGACAAGATCAAACGTTAGCTCTCCCTTATACATCAAAATGATATTTTGATCATATATATTTTTGTAACTCCTCAGATAATCCATACTACGCTGAAAACAATTTTGCTGAAAACTAAAGACTATTACAATACTAGCCAAATAATTTAAAGCGATTATTTAATTACTGAGAGCTTTAATGTCTTACTGCGAGACTTTCATATGCGGCTTAAAAATAAAAACATATGTTAAAATTAAATTTTAACTTGCTCCCATTAGATTTTGGTCGATCAAAAAACCAATTCTTTCGAATAAATCCAACTGACGACTATAAAATCTACGCTTACTTACAAAAATCTCCCATTAATTATTATATTTTCGAATATTGTACCAGCGTTTAAAAAACACAGATAATTATGTTGAAGAAGGATGTTTATGCTATTGCTTACTTATTGACAGCATTAGTAATAGCAGGATCTGTCGGTTACTACATATTTTTTATTCAAAAGAATATTGTTTTAAAATCGTTTAATGAAGATCCACAAATAGTTCAAACTGCGACAGAGCAAAGTGCATTTGGTCAGCAGATTACGAAAAATGCCATTGGTATGGGATATTCTGAAAATGAAAGAAATTTCAGAATATTTCAAGCCGAGTTGGGTAGGGTTATCCCTTTGTGGCAGCTGAATAATAAAGCGCTCATAGAAGGAGACGCTACAATTGGAATTGATGCGCCAAGACAAAGCCCCAAATACATCGGCCTACAAGAGGATCTGAAATTCTATTATAGTGAGATGAATATTAATGCGTCGAACTTGCTAGATGTCGATTACACAACTGATGTGACTGACGTCAATTATTTAGCATTAAGAAGCTCGATAGAAGCATTGATCAATACGATAAGAAAATATCAAATAGCAGCTGATAATGTATCGGATTATTTTGTAACCAAAGCCCAGACAGATAGAACAGGTTTTACTTTTGTTGAAAAGGTAGTTTTTATTGCTTTCTTGGGTATTCTATTATTACAAGGTTTTTTTGTGTTTCGGCCCTTAGTCAAATTGGCTTCAGATAACTATCTGTCTGCAAATAAGGCTTATGTCAAGATTAAAAAATCCGAGGAAGAACTTCAGGTGAATTATAAAAAGCAAAAAATCATTAACAAAAAGCTTTATAATTCTCGGAAAGATCTTGAAGAGAAAAACAACAAATTGCTTGATTCTGAGGCCAAGCTATTGAAAAGTAGTGAAGAGCAAATTAAAATTAATGAACAGTTAATTAATGCACAAGGTGAGCTGAATTCGGCATACGGAAAGCTGCAGGACTCTGAGATTGAAATACGCGAACTTGCAGATAAACAACTACAGGATAATGAGAAATTATTCTTAGCGGAGAAAAAGTTGAAAGAGACTTTATCTATAGAACAGAAATCCAAAGCAGAACTTAGTAATGCTATTGCTTCTTTGAAGGGCGCTCAATCTCAATTGGTACATTCAGAAAAAATGGCATCACTAGGTCAGCTTACTGCGGGGATAGCACATGAAATAAATAACCCCATTAACTTCATTTCGAGTGGCATGGTTTCGATTAAAATGTCTATTGAATCTTTGACGGAAATAGCAGAAGAGTATGCTAAACTTGATAACGGAGAGGAAGATTTAGAGGAAGTGCTAGCGAATATTAGGGAGCTGAAAGAAGAACATGAATATGATGAAATCATGGATGAACTTGATGAACTCATTAAGGACGTAAATTATGGTGTGACTAGAACTATCGAAATTGTCAAAGGCCTAAGAGTATTCTCTAGACTTGATGAGGAAGAAGCAAAAATTGCCAATGTCAATGAGAATATCGACGCAACACTTACTTTACTGAGAAATAAGACGAAAAATAGAATTAAGGTATCTAGATATTATGATGAGAATATGAAAGATATCGAATGCTATCCTGGTCAGTTGAATCAGGTATTTATGAATATAATGAATAATGCAATTCAGGCAATACCAGAAGAGAAAAAAGACGGAGAACTCACTATTTATACGGAAGAGCTTGAAGAGGCAGTAGTGATTAGAATAAAGGATAATGGATCGGGTATACCTGAGGAAATAAAAAATAGAATATGGGAGCCATTCTTCACGACTAAAGAAGTAGGAGTTGGTACAGGTCTCGGAATGTCAATTACCTATGGTATCATACAAAAACACAACGGGACTATTGAATTAACCAGCGAATTTGGACAAGGAACAGAATTTGCTATTACTTTGCCTAAAGAATTAATTAGAGAGGTTAGTAAGAAAGCGGAGATAGCTTAATAAATAGGCCGACGGTAGTATTATTTAATTTTCTAAAGACATTACACGAGCTAATATGGAAAGCACCAAGGATATAAGTGAAAAAAAGTCTGAGAAGAAATTAAAAGCTTATTCGCTACTGTATGTCGATGATGAGACGACTAACTTAAGAGTATTTAAATCTAATTTCAGAAAGTTCTTTAATGTCTACACATGTGCTAGTCCCTTAGAAGCGATTGAGTTATTAAAGGATCACGAGGTACAGGTAATAGTGACTGATCAGCGAATGCCGGAAATGACAGGCACTCAGTTTCTCGAGGCGATATTACCTGACTATCCAGATGTTATAAAAATTATTCTTACCGGTTTTACGGATATAGAAGCAATTAAAGACGGCATTAATAGATGTGGAATTCATAAATATATAACCAAGCCTTGGAATTTTGATGAGATGAAAGGTGTCCTTGATAGGGCGATGGAAGCTTATCAACAGTCACAAGATTCGGAGGAACACGTAAAAGGACTAGAGTCCACAAATACAGAGCTTGAAAATAAGGTTTCCGAAAGAACTAAGGAGCTTAATGAGATCAATAAGAAGCTTATTGACAGCATAAAATATGCTGGATTGTTACAACAGTCAATGCTACCAAACGAGCGCTATTTGAGTAGAATATTTACTGAACATTTTGTTCTGTATAAGACGAAATATCTTTTTAGTGAAGAATTCGTATGGACAACAAGCTTAAATTTCCGATCAGAAGACTTTACAGTCGTTGCAATGATTGAGTTTGATGGAAAGGGAATTGTAGGCTCATTAAAAACATTGATTGCTGATTCTATATTAAACGATTTAATTCAAGATAGAAAGATATTTCACTCTGGAGAGATTATCAAAGAACTTAAAGGGGAGTTAGATGCCGCTGGTTCGAAAGAGTTAAGGACGGATTTAAAAGTGTCTGTCGCATTGTTCGATAATAATGAAAAAACGCTTCAATTCAGTGGTATTGAACAGGACATGATATTTTTCAATGGGAAAAATATGGTTGTTATTGAGGGAGACTCACCAGAGAGCATTGACGATTTATTAGCAGAGAAAATACAAATTGAGCCAGATACAACATTTTATATGTTTACGAATGGCTTTTACAATCAAGAAAATCAGGACGGAGTAAAATTTAGTTTGGAAAAATTTGAGGAGATGTTGAAATCAATTCAGTCAAAAAATTTGGCCGACCAATATCAATTTATCAATCAGACACTTGATGATTGGAAAGGTGATAATGGATTGACTGATGATATTTCAATTATAGGATTTAAACTTTAAGAAATGGCTGTAAAAGCAAGTAATTTTAAAAATTGGTGCACAGAAAATATCAGTCCTCAATCATGGACAAGAATATCCTTAAAGTGTCTGACTGAAGTACGAGAAAACGGCTTGACTTTAAAGGAAATGGAAGATGCTGAGCCTGATTTTGATATTCCTGAATCCTTAGTAGCCTCTTTGCATAAAGCCTTACAAACCCTTTATGATATGGAAGTGGAGGATAGTTTATTAATTAGGTATTAGAAAGAAGCGCAATACGAGTAAAAAGAAACGCGTCTTATTCATATATGAATAAGACGCGTTTCTTTTTACCTTGACATTGGAAAAAACTAAATTTCCACCCCCATTACGAGCACATCATCCGTTTGATGTGAATTCCCTTGCCATTCGAGGAAAGTATTTTCAATGATCTCTCCTTGTTGCTTCATTGGCAAATTAGAAGTGTCAGTAATTAATGCTTTTAATTTTTTACCCATAAATCTTTTGTCATTTTCACCGCCAAATTGATCTTGAAAACCATCGGAGAACATGAATAGCTTGTCACCATCTTCTAATTGTATCTGTTCTTTTCCGAGTGTGTTTGATACCATTTTCTCATCACCTTCCATTCCACCAATCATCGCTCTTGGACCTTTAAAACTGGTGAGCTCGCCCTTGCGGAGCATGTGTAGCTGTATTCCTGCTCCGGCAAATTCTGCACTTAAGTCATCTAAGTTGATTACTACTAGACCCATTTCCATACCATCTCGGTATCCTTCTGATGCATCTCGCTGAAGCTCTTGCTTTATTTGCTTATCTAATCTCGCCAAGATCTTCATTGGGTCTATTGAATTTTGATAGTAGATAATGTTAGTTAATTGATTACTTCCCATAATTGACATAATCGCCCCCGGTACACCGTGTCCTGTACAATCGGCACATGCGATAACCAAATATTCATTTCTTCCTTGCCTGACTCTTTCAAACCAATAAAAATCACCACTAACTACATCTTTAGGACGATTCATAACAAATGCGTCCTTAGTAACTTTCGAAATCACTTCAAGATTTGGTAGGATAGAGCGTTGTATTCTTTCAGCATATTTTATGCTGTCTTCAATTTGTCTATTAACAATCTCTAATTCTGATTTTTGAATTTCAATCTTTTCATTTTGATCCCCAAGTTGATGATTAAGTTCTTTTTGCTCTTCCATCCTTTTATGCAACATGGATGAAGCATGCTCTATCTGTCTGGCTAGTTCACCTAATTCATCTTTGGAGTTGATATCGAGTTGAATTTCTAGATTTCCCTTTGCCAATTCTTTTGCGGCGTTTCCGAGCTTGATTATTGGTTTTACAAAAAGATTAGCAGCGACAAGCGAGAGAATTATTGCAATAAGCAGAATAGGGATGATAACCCAAAGTAAGGTTTTTTGAATTTTAGTTAATGGCTTAAAGGCAAGATCCTTTGAAATATTCACAGCGAGGGTCCAGTTATTTCCAGCATAGTTTTGATAGCCTCTTTCTTTGGCTACATAAAACAATTGATCATCAGTTTCGAGAAACTCTACATTAGAGTTTTCAATATCTTTCACGATATCAAAATATTCGTAATGGTCTTTCAGTACGCCTGTGGTGTTAGTGTTAGAATATAGGAGTAGTCCATCTTCGTTGAATAAATTAATATTTAAGGTTCTCCCATCCCCAGCTTCACCAAGTGATATATTTCCAAGGATTTTATATAGTTCATCCACCAAAATACTACCAACGATAACGCCAACGGGTTCCTCTTCAAAGTAATCATTAACTACGGCAGCTAGGTTGATAACTACACGTCCGATTGATTCAGACTTACGTATGTCCATTACTGATTTAGCACCGTTTTCTATAGCAATCCAGTAATCCCCACCAGGATGTTTTTTTCCAAGGGACAGCCTTTTACTGTCAGCAATGCGTAGTTTATCCATATTGAAAAACGAAAATGAATGATAAAGGTCATTTAAGTTTACAAGTTCTTGTAATCGATTGATCATTTCCTCTTCACCAATATCTGTTATTTGGAAGTATGGATTTTTTGCAACCATTCGGACATCATTGAGTCTAGAAAACATAAAGCGTTCGATGTTGGCAATATTTTCTTCTGACTGATTTTTTATGCTTGTCAGTAATTCTGCCTTAAATGCTTTCTCAACTTGCCGATTCATTATAAAAAATAGAACAGCTAAGGATGTTATTACAAGAAATAGACAAAGGGATGTTAGTTTACCGTAAATACTCATATTTCAGTTGATGTCTTTAAGTCTACAAATTAGGTGATTAATAAAAGATTAAAAAGCATGAATCCAATCCAATTTCAATACCCTCATCGATTAGTCGATAAAAATGCAATAATTATCTAATTATAATTTTTTGATTGTTAAAGAATTGGTTTTTTTGCGTTGAAAATGACGTAAAATGATATTTAGAGTATTGTTAATATTATATGCCTTTGGTTCTTTTCTAATTATAAAGGGCCAAAACCTCACAATCTATAAGAGCCCATTAAATATTGATGAGACTGCTCAAAAAGTCATAGAAGGGATTCAAAATAAGGGACTGCTCTTTTTTGAAATTGTAGCCCATGATAAGATAGCTGCCGAAAGAGGTCAGAAAATTGCCCCTACACGTAGTATCTTATTTGAAGACCCAGACTTAACAACAAAGCTGATTATTTGTCAACAAACAACGGCGATTGATCTTCCATTAGAGTTTTTGGTGTGGGAGGAAGAGGGTGATGTTTATATTGGATTTATAGATCCGAAATTCATGAAGAAAAGGTTTCTCGTCATTGGTTGTGACGAGACCATTCAAGCATTAACAAAGTTAATGATCAGGCTAGCCAATGATGCTATTCGCGAATAGCATCATTAATATCATATTGGCGTAAAGGGGATAGCGAGTTTTACAAACTCCCATCGAAGAATAAACTCATCATTAGTAAAATATATTTTCAATTTTTCTTGATTTTCATCCATCCAGCTTGGAGAAAACGTTATTCTTAGTTGGTCTTCACTTTGGTCATAGCTGTAAGCTCCCCATTGCTTCCACTGCTTATTAAAAATAAGGGTCCATTTTCCTTTACTTGGGATGGTAAAAAATGAATACTTCCCTTTTGGTAAAATATCGTCACCAAGCTTTATATCACTTTGAATGTTAATGAGCGAAGCATCATTAGCACCAGTGCGCCATACTTGATCGTATGGTTCTAGCTCACCCCATATTTTTCTTTTGCGAACGGACGGGCTGCTATACTCAGTTTTGTAAATTTTATTGTTAATGATAATGCTATCTACCGTGAGTGGAGATGGTCTGGTATTAGGGTCAGTATTGTCACAAGATGTGAGTATTAATACAATTAGGCTGAACAAACAGATATAAGAGTGTTTGATTATGTGCAAAATATGTTCTTTTTCGATCACTATACAAGTATTGGTGTTGTAACTAAACCTTTGATAATAAGCTTATTAACTGGAAGGGTATATTTTTTGTTGCAAACATTTCTAAAAACTGATAAGATCATGGTAATAATTGGAATAGAAATCCCTCAACTCAACGAAGAACATGAGATTGAAGTTGAAGTAAGAGTTAGCGGCATCAAAAAACAATACAATTATCGTTTAGATTTTTTATTGGGATGAGTGCCCGTTTCCAACAGACAACAGGGTTGAGTGTATAGGGCAACTCATCATTGCATACGATAAAAGATGGGATCTTGCGCACATTGGCTTACCAACAGACGATTTCATTCCAATTACTTTCAGAAAAAAGAGATTTTAAAAAGGAAGATCATCATCTCCAGAAAAATCTTCTTTGACCCAGTTGCCTTCTTCACTTGGAGGCGGTGGTGTTTCTTGATTACTTGGAGGCGGTGGTGTATTCGTTTGGTTAGCTGATTTTTTTTCAATCCGCCAGGCTTGAAGTGTGTTAAAATACTTCGTGTTTCCTTGAGGATCGGTCCATTTACGACCTTTCAAATTAAATGCAATGGATACATCGTCACCTACTTGAATATTGTTGAGCTGGTCACAATTAGCCTGAATGGTCTCTAACTTGATATATTCGGGATAAGTAGGGTTCTCCGCAAATTCAATTACAAACTCTCGTTTTTTGAATGATGCTGATATCTCTTGCGTATCAAATTTCTCTGTAATTTTACCGTCTATGTTCATTCGATTATTCTTTAAAACTATTCGCCAAATTAGCGGTTCTGTTTAGCATATGAAACGGTCTAAAAAGATTTTTTTTATCATTACAGCATTTTTTTTAATCCTCATGGTTTTAATAGGCATTGATATTTCAAATCGGACGACTTGGCCGGGTTCAAAAAAGAATTTAAAAGAACGAATAGAGCAGAAAGTAGATGAATAAAAATAAGGTTGATATTTCCAAGATAGACCTTGAAAAGGACCGTGATAAAATCACGGATATGCCTGGTTTAATTGAATATGCCCATAGCGTTGGTAGTGCAATCATAAAGCCAGAAGATAAGGGGAAAATAAGGGGAGTGGCAGTTGCTGCGATGCACGATCAAACAGATCGACAATTTCATCAGATATATAAGCAGATGAAGACACTTGTTGATCAAGCCAGCTATTTGAAGAAGCGAGTTGAGGTATCTGAGAGAATTTACACGTCAGATATTGGGTTTGACCCTGTCTACAACAAGGATTATTATTTGTACCATAGAAAAAATGGGAGTGACGTCTTATCGATGATAAGTCCTGAAGAGTGGGGGAGGAGCTTTCCATTTGAAAAGTTTATCGCGCATGTTAGGCTACTTACAGATCATACATGGGAAATAGTGAAAGCGGAGGAAGAGCTTTAGTTCAAATTTTGGCTCTTAATGAGAAATAGAAGTTTCGACCTGCCGCACTAATTCCTGAAGAGTAGCTGCGATAATGCTGATCTAGAATATTTTCAATTCCTGTTTGAAAAGTGAATGTTTCACTCAGTAGATATTCGGTTTGTAGGTTTAAGGTAATCCAGCCAGGAGATCCACCAGAAGTATAAATTTCGGACTTATCGATCAACTCTGAATCTGGAATGTTTATGGCTCTTTTTGAGAAGTTATACATTAGGGAAAAGCTGGTTTTCAATTTTTCACGCTTATTCGAAATAGATATCTTACCGAATACTGGCGGTATATGTCGAAGCGGTTCATTATCTGCCAATGTTTGGCCTCTGGAATAGTTAATGGAACTTGAGGCTTTCCATGCTTGGCTTATTGATATCCGTGCATTCAATCCTGAACCGACGATCCTCGCTCGACCGTTATTTATCTGTGCTCTGAGCTCCTTTTCTGCACCACCTATGACTGCTGTATTTTGACCATCGAGGAGATACTCACCACGTACGATGGCATTTTTTAAAATACTATGGTAACCGACCAAGTTTAGGATAATTTTTTCATTTTTAAACTGATAAGATATTTCCTGATTATAAGAGTATTCAGGTTTAAGATCAGGATTAGGGACAGTGACGATATTGTCTGTTACTTCAAAAAGCTTACCAACATCATCGACATTTGGAGCTCTGAACCCTGAGGAGATAATACCGCTCCATTTATGTTTTAAATTGGGCTTGTAAACAATGCTTATCATGCCATTAAGTGCCTGATTTTTTAAATTATATTTTCCATCGAATAATGCTAACCCTACGTTATTTGTTTCAGCCTCAAGGGATATTGCGCTATACCGGGTGCCAATTCCAATGGTCCAGTTTTTGATTTCTTTGAGATAATTAAGATAGGCAGCCATTGATTGGTATTTACTGCCTTCATTGGGGTAACGAGATTCGGTAATAGTTTTTTCTTTGGTGAGCTGATTTGTTCGGTAAGCAAGAGAACTAACATCATTAGAAAAGAGATCTATTCCATAGTAAATCTGGTCTTTTCCTACCGACTTATTAAAATCTATATTCAAGGTATACAGGTCAACTTTTTCCTGTTGCGTCCTTAGACTTTCGCTACCAAACCTTCGGTCGTTTCTGCTTTCTTTATAACGTTGATAGCCTAATGTAAGTCTGCTTTGGTCAAAAAATTTGTTAGACTTAAAATAATTGAATGAATATCTGTTCAGTAACCATTCTTGAGGACCGTAATACCATTCGGCATAGGTTAAAGAGTCACTATCACCAATATTTCTAGTTAAGCGATCGTATCTAGGAATATCCGATGATTGACTGACGTAAAGGCCTATTTCCAAATTGGAATATTTACCAGTTCTAAATTTAAATTTATTGATGGCGCTGAAGAGATCGAATCCAGACTGCAATTGCAAGTTTGGGTCGTCGTTGGCGACAAGAAAATCTGCTCCATCAAGTGTGCTGACATAGAAGTTGCGCTTAAAATACCCTTTATACTTTTCGGACCTGTTGGAGCCTGCTTTTAAGTCACCAAAACTAGAATATGAAAACGATCCAAAATAATTGAAATTTTTACTTGAAACGGAAGTGCTCATATGTCCAGTGTTTTCTTTTGCTGCTGTGGCGTACCTACCTAAAACGTTCAAATTAACTTTTACTTCGTCTGAAAAAATGGGGGAAACCGTATTGAAGCTCATGACACCACCTAATGCATCACTGCCATATATTATCGAACCAGGACCATAAATTACTTCAGCTTGAGAGATAGCATTTGGGTCGATATTAATAATGTTCTGGAGGTTTCCTGATCTGTAGATAGCATTGTTTAGTCTAACTCCATCAACAACCAAAAGAACAGAATTAGCTGCAAAACCTCTTAGCATCGGACTTCCACCACCTAATTGACTCTTTTGTACAAAAACATCCCCACTGTTCGCTAATAAATCCGCAGATGTTGCAGGGTTGGAAAACTGAATTGTTTTTTTATTAATTGGCGTGATATTCTGAGCTACTGCTCCAGGGTTTTGAGACCATTTGTTTGCAGAGATGATTACTTCGTCAAACTCAAAAGACTTAGGTTTAAGTATGATTTTTTTGGATGACAGGGCTTCCTTTACTTGAAGGATAATTTGTTGAAAGCCAGGGTGTTGAAAAATTATTTGACCTGTCGTGGGGAAATCACTAAGGTCTATAAACCCTTTATCGTTTGAGCTGGCTGTAGCGTTCTGATTTTCGTGATATACGAAAACATCAGAGATGGGGGTTTCCGTGTTCTTTTCTATTAATTGTATAGATTGACTATGTGCTACTCCTGATAATAATAGGGTAGCTACCCAAAGGGTAAACTTCATAATTAACTGGATATTTTCATTTTAATAAGCAACAATGCTGCCGCGAAGTAACCCATTTTTTTTATCCTTACCGAAATGAATTCTTGCAATGCCTATAATTTCTGATTCCTCCTACAAGCACCGACCTTCTTTTCTCTTTTCGCGACATTTAGAAACCATTATTCCTTCCATGTTTTTTAAACCATTTGAGGTTGACTATCATAGGCAGAGGTTGGAGTTGGCTGATGGAGACTTTCTGGATTTGGATTGGCTCAAAAATGGGAATAAAAAATGCATGGTTATTACACATGGCTTAGAAGGTAGCGCAGATCGATATTACGTAAAAAGAACTGCGAAATATTTTCATCAACGCGGTTGGGATATCTTGGCATGGAATTGTAGAAGTTGTAGTGGAGAAATGAACCGACTGCCTAGGTTTTATCATCATGGAGATACCGACGATTTGGCTACAGTTGTAAATCAAGCAATAGCAAACCAATATAACGATATTGTATTATTTGGTTACAGTATGGGGGGGAGTATGAGTTTGAAATATTTAGGCGAAGAAAGGAATATTGATAAGTCTATTAAGGGAGGCATAACTTTTTCAGTGCCATGTAACCTTCGAGACAGTGCGGAGGAAATACATAAAAAAGGAAACCAATTTTATGAAAGGCGCTTCTTGAAAAAGATAGTTGATAAAATGAAAATTAAGTCGACTTCCATGGCAGGCATAGATATTTCAGGGATTGACGACTTAGAAGATTTCGATGCATTTCATGCGCGGTACACCGTGCCTATGCATGGATTTGCAAGCTTAGATGATTTTTATAATAAAGCAACGTGCGATCAATATTTGGGCGATATTAAACTTCCTGTGCTCATTGCTAGTGCTCAGAATGATCCAATGTTGGGGGATAAGTGCTATCCTGAGATTATAGCCCAGGATAGCACATTTATTTATCTTGAAACTCCCAAGGAGGGAGGACATGTTGGCTTTACTATTTCTCCAAAAGACTATAGCTGGATGGAGTATCGGGCTGATGATTTTATTCGGAAGCAGATTCTTGTATAGTCGGGATGAAGTCAAGTGACGCTGCATTAATACAATATCTCAAACCAGTTGGCTTTGGCCCATCAGAGAATATATGTCCCAAATGTCCATCACATCTTGCGCAAAGCACCTCTGTTCTCAGCATGCCGTATTGTCTATCGCTTTCCTCTGTGACGTATTCTTTTCTTATTGGTTCCCAGAAGCTTGGCCATCCAGTACCTGACTTGAATTTGGTTTCGGAACTAAACAGTGGCAAACTACAACCACCACACGTATAGGTGCCGTTTTTTTTATTGTCCCATAGGTCACCCGTAAAAGCACGTTCGGTACCCTTTTCACGCAAAACGTAATACTCTATATCGGTCAATGTTGATTTCCATTCTTGAGTAGACTTCTCTATTTTTTCGATACTCCCAATGGGTTCAATAATGGAATCGACATCTTTTTTTGTCTTTTGGGCACAAGCCATGGTAAGAGACAAGCAAAGGACAATAAGAAGCGTTTGAATTTTCATAATGGTTTTTTTAGATTAACGGAATTTGAATAGAATTGATTTCAATCTCATCGGTTTTATTCCCCACGCTTGCAACGCGTGAAAATTAATCATTCTAGTTATACTTCAAGTACTTACGTAGAGATTCTTGATTTAAAATAGTTTGTATTTAGCAAGTCAATTTATCGATTTTTTCCAATCGTCAAAACCTCTTTAATGCGAGATCTGCTATATGCTTTCCAATACTTAAAGAGGACGTGGCAGCAGGGGAAGGGGCATTACCGACATTGATTATTCTCTCGTTCTCTTGAATAAGAAAATCATCAATTAATCCACCATCTTTATCACATGCTTGTGCTCTTACACCGGCACCTCCAGGCTCCAAATCTTCTTTACGTATATCGGGTATTAATTCTTGTAGCGCCTTTGTAAATGCATTCTTCGAATAGGATCTATAAAATTCACCTATTCCGGTTTTCCAATATTTGGCAGCAACTTTCCTAAAACCTTTCCAAGCAAAACTGCCCATCAATTCTCCAAGGTGAATATCAGTTTTTTTGTAACCTTCTCTTCTATAGGCTAAAACGGCATTCGGTCCAGCTTCTATTCCTCCACCTATCATTCGAGTAAAGTGAACCCCAAGAAAGGGGAAATTCGGATCAGGCACTGGGTAGACCAAGTTTTTAACGAGGTGTTCTTTTTCTTTTTTTAACTTAAAATATTCCCCACGAAAAGGAATAATTCTATAATTCACAGGAATTCCCGTGAGCTTTGCAACAATATCAGAGTGAAGACCTGAACAGTTGATGACTAATCGAGTGGTCAGTACTTGTTTTGACGTGATCACTTGGATCAGTTTTTCATCTATTTTTTTAATATCTATCACCTTGTTTCCTGTGAAGATATCACCATTGAAATGTTTGATTTTATCAGCATAGCGTTCAGCAACTTTTTTGTAGTCAACAATCCCCGTTTGAGGTACAAAAAGACCTTCTAAGCCCTTAACATATGGCTCATATTGCTTGATTTCGTCTCCGATAATTCTTTTGATTCCAGTTAATCTATTTTCAGCTCCACGTTCCTGAAGCATGTTTAAAAAAGGGAGTTGTCCTTTATTAGTGGCCACCACTACCTTCCCGCATAGGTCGTGATCAATCTCTTCTTGTCTAAGGAATTTTAACAGTTCGTTATATCCATTTACACAGTTCTGGGCTTTCAAACTCCCAGGCTTATAATACAGGCCAGAATGGATTACTCCACTATTGTTACCTGTTTGATGCCTAGCTATTCCATTTTCTTTTTCCACTACCGCGACACGCAATTTTGGATTCGCTTCTTTTATTTTCAACGCAGAAGCTAAACCAACAATGCCTCCACCAATAATTACAATATTATACATAGACTAATTTTTCAGGACGCAAAGATGAAGTTCTTTTTATCCAAGTACCATTTTTGATTTTAATTCTTTTAATAAAAACTAATCAAGCTTTATTAGCTCAATTTTTGTGTTTAAAAGATCATTATTGAATTTTTTAATACCATTATTCAGGATATCATTGAGTGTACTTAACTCAGCATCAATCTTTGAAATTACTTCGGTTTTAAAGTCGATATCCTGCTTGGTAGGAGGAAAGTCTCCTGACATAACCAGCGTGGCTACATGACCGAGTTTATTTGTCAACTTAATTGGAAAGTTCAACGGATCTTGTGGACTTTCATTTTTCGTTTGATACAAGACCTTTTCAACGTTTTCCATATCTTCAATCAGCTTCTCTCCTTGATCTTTTAAAACTGAATTAATTTCTAGCTTAGCTATTATTTCCTTGATTTGTTTTTTCGCTTGGTGTATTTTTTTAATTGCGAGATGCGCTTCCGACAATTTTTGTTGAGCGGTGTAAATGAAATCAAATTGCTTTTGCAGCCCATCTATCGTAGTTGTCTGTCGAGGATCTTGGATTAATTTGAAACTTACACGCTGTTTTGTGTCTCCGGAGGTTAACTCAACGTGATATATTCCTGGAAGAGCCATTGGACCATCCATATTTACCCACCAAAGGATCATTCCTTCAAATGACTCAGGACCAGAATAGTTCATGTTCCAATTGAAGGTGTTCAGCCCTTTTTTAATTGGCAATTCAATTTCCTTTTTTTCCTTGTCTGGGAAATTGTTGTAGCTGGTAACTAATTGTTCTTTTTCATTCAAAATATTGATTCGAAGGGTGTCAATTTTCGAGGTGTCAGCAACATAAAAATGTATGAGTGCACCTCCAGGATGATTTTCTCCGGCGGTCTTTGATGTTTTGCCATCTCCACCAGACATTCGATAAGAATCCTTTGGTTGAAAAAGGTGAATATCTACAGCATTCAAGTCAGTGCTTAGCTGATGAAATGGTGTAAGATCATCAAGCATCCAGATACTTCTACCTTGTGTGGCTGCAATCAAGCTATTGTCTTTGATCGCCAGGTCGGTAATTGGCACAATCGGCAGGTTCATTTGCATCGGCTGCCAAAAGCCACCATCATTTAATGATACATACATGCCACTTTCAGTACCGGCATAAAGAAGGCCCCTCTTGATAGAATCTGCTCTTAATACTCTTGTGAAATGATCATTAGGAATGCCCTTTGTGATTAGCTTCCAAGTGCTTCCATAATCTTCTGTTTTATATAAGTATGGTGTATTATCACCTAATTTATATCTTGTACCCGCTAAGTACAAACCGCCTGGATTAAAGGGGTCAATTTCCAAGCTATTGATCATCGTCCATTTTGGTAAAATGAAGGGCGTAACATTCGACCAATTCTTACCACCATTTTTTGTAACATGTATAAGACCATCATCGGATCCAGTCCAAATTACCCCTTCTTCATGATAAGACTCTACAGCCGCAAAAATGGTGGAATAATACTCCACACCCGTATTATCCTTAGTTATTGGGCCTCCTGAAGATTTAAGCTTTGCTGCATCGTTTGTTGTCAAGTCAGGGCTTATCACAGACCAACTTTTGCCCTGATTTGTGCTAACATGCAGGTGATTTGATGCTGTATATAATTTCTTTGGATTGTGAGGCGAGAAGAATACAGGGAAATTCCATTGGAATCTATATTTCATTCCTTCTGCACCATATCCCATCGGGTTATCTGGCCAGACGTTGATTGTTTGACTTTCATTTGTTTTATGATTGTATCTACTTAAATAACCGCCATAGCTCCCTCCATAAACAATATCATTGTTTAAAGGATCAATAGCCAAGTGAGCACTTTCGCCTCCTGCTGTAGATTCCCAATCTGACTCACCGATAAACGTTCCATCAGTTCTATTTTTGATTCTAATCGCTGAGTTATCTTGTTGAGCTACATATATGCGATAAGGAAACTGATCATCGGTAGTCACTCTATAAAATTGAGCGGTAGGTTGGTTGTAATATGTCGTCCAGTTTGAGCCCTGATCATTTGAAATTTGAGCTCCTCCATCGTCGGCAATTATCATTCTTTGATTATTATTTGGAGCGATCCAAAGATCATGATGATCTCCATGAGGTGCATAAGCTTTTGTAAAAGTTTTACCACCATCTTTGGATACGTGATAAGCCACATTCACGACATATACCATGTCTTCATCTTGCGTATCAGCATAAATTCTTGTGTAATACCACGCTCTTTGCCTCAAGGCTCTTTCGCTATTTACTTTTTCCCAATTTTTGCCGCCATCGTCCGAACGAAATACGCCACCATCTTTATTCTCAATAAGCGCCCAGACACGGTTACCATTAACAGGAGACACAGTCACGTTAGATATTCCCCAATCTCCTTCCGGTAAGCCGTTTTTCTCAAGTTTTTTCCAAGTTTCACCGGAATCAGTAGACTTCCACATGGCTGATCCTTCACCACCACTTTCTAGAGAATAAGGCGTTCGTCTTACCCGCCAAGTAGAAGCATACATAATTCGTGTATTTGTTGGGTCCATTTCAAGGTCTACAGCTCCGGCATCTTGATTTGCATAGAGTACTTTTTTCCAGGTGGTACCTCCGTCGATAGATTTATAAATACCTCTCTCATTACTCGATTTATAGAGATCGCCTAAAACTGCAGCGAATACGATATCAGGATTTTTTGGATGAATGGCAATTTGGGTGATATGTCTTCCATTTTCTAATCCTATATTTTTCCATGTAGCCCCTGCATCTACGGATTTCCACATTCCATAACCATAAGAAACATTTCCTCTTATGGTTATTTCTCCTCCGCCGACATATATCACATTTGGATCCCAGTCACTAACAGCAATAGACCCAACAGACCCGCCAAAAAAACCATCAGAAATATTTTCCCATGTATTTCCACTATCGTTTGTTTTCCATACTCCACCTCCAGTTGCTCCGAAATAATATAAGTTAGGATTATTAGCAACACCAGTTACTGCTGCAGATCGACCACCTCTAAAAGGGCCAATATTCCGCCAATGAAGATTGTCATAAAGCTTGGTGTTGATAGTGGATGCAGCGCTATTTTTTTTTCTTTGGGCTTTGCTTACTGATAAGCAACCAATTAAAGAAATAATCAGACAAAGTTTTAAGACGAATTTATTTTGAAGCATGGGTTTTTTTTGGACAGTTTATAAAATATTAGCCAGATGTTAATTTACAGCAAAATGTGAAATCACAATGGCGAAGTACGTAAATTCGAAAGAAGCATTATTATATTTAAAATCGAGAGATAGCGTATTCATACATTCTATTGTTGACGCTCCATAGCCTCTTATCGATGCAATGGTCGAAAGGAAAGAAGAACTTTCCAACATTGAAATTGTTCATTTTCACAAACAAGGCAAGGCTAAGTACTTGGCTCTGGAATATGATGGAATATTTGATTGGAGGTCATTGTTTTTTGGTGCCAATGTAATAAAAACAACACAGCAGCATTTTGCAGATTAAATGTCTGTTTTTTTAAGTGAAATGTCATCACTTACTTAGAGACAATGTGCTAGCTCTGGATGTAGCACTAATTCAAATTTCCCCACTTGATCAACATGGATATTGCTCGCTAAGTGTGTTCGTTGATGCTTCGCTAGCAGCATTATAAACAGCCAAAATTGTTATTGCTCGGGTCCAGTCTAAAATGCCAATAACTTTCGGTGATCGGTGTTTGCATATTTTTCATATTAATTATCTCTTAGTATTCGATGCAGACATTCTAGTTTTAGAGGTACCTCTAAATGCAGAAGAAAGGCCTATCGGTCATCAGGTGGTATCATTAGTTGAAAATGGAGCAACATAACAAATGGGAATTGAGCATATCCCCCATGCTGTGATTTCAGCACTTGATAGTCATAAGGCACTTGGTATTGATGCCGAAATGTTTTCTGATGGTGTTATTCCTTTAGTGGAGAAAGGAATAATCACAGGGGAGAAGTGGGCTCTAAAAAGCGCTACTACTTTGTGCATTAAAACCTCGGGTTATTAATGCTTGATGTAATATAAGGGAAAGATGTATCCACGATAATAGAAAATTTAAAAGTGACCTCAATTAATAGTGCGTTAGCGATTGTTTTAAAAAGGGCAAGTTTGTATTGATTTAGTAAGGACAAATATTTTCAGTAGTAGGTGGTCGGATTGATTTTATCCGAGGGGCGTATTACTCGAAAGGCGGAAAGCCAATTAGAGCATTGACCTCAACAATAAAAAAAAGCATTTACAATCTCTTGATCAAATGGGTAGTAGGTGACGGTACAATTTCGAGCGAAGTTAAGTTACATTATATAGTTACCGAATATGGAATAGCTAAGTTTTATGGAAAGTCTTTAAAAGTAAGCGCTCAGTTATTAATGTAGCGCATTCTAATCATTACGAATCACATTCTAAAGCAACATTTGATAGGTTTGGTTGATGCTTTCTTAGAAATAGGTATCAATTTTTTCAGTATTGACCAAATACTTTTTTGTTGAATTGCTTTATCGGATTCTGCTTATGTAAATCGGGAGTGATCAATATTAAATCGACAAAAACTTTTGGCTAAAGGGAAAAACAGGGTCTGAGGTCAATTGAACTTTGATTTTTCATGAAACAACTGTAGAATAGAAACATAAATTCTTTCAATTATTGGATTTTTCAAAACGGTTATCTGTTAGCTCGTACGTTCAGATTTTAGGGAATGCATAAACTTACATTTTAAGATTTTAACTTATTGATATCAACTAGGTTGGAATTTTCATGGAATATGGGAACTAGTAATGATCACGAATTTTAATTAATAATTGTTCCATGGCAACTTTGGCTTGATTTGATGAACCAATATAGTGATTGTTCATGAAGCTAAATATTAACGTTTTACCTGAATTGGTCATCAAATACCCGCTTAAACAATGATTGTTTTTTAAAGTGCCTGTTTTTGCAATTATATATGGTGTTTCAGATTTGTAATAGTTTCGAATTGTGCCAGATTCTCCGCCAATTGGGAAAACACTTTTTATCTCTTCGAATGAGAGTCTTTGGTAGATTTGGTTTAGTATCTCCACTAAACTTTTTGGCGTAATTAGATTATATCTAGAGAGACCAGAGCCATCATACCATTGCGGCTGGCTAGTTAAAAAACTCGACCAATCCTTTAAAAGCTGTGCTTTGTGGACATCCACATCCCAATTACCATCAATAATGCCTGATTGAATAAGCAATTGTTCAGCTAAAAAATTATCACTTGTCTTCATCATTAGTGCTAATACATTGCGTGTACTTTGACTATAAATTGTATCGGAGAACTTCGTGGAGTCATATACTTCAAACATTATATTTGGAATAATACTTTTAAAAAGCGCCTCATATAACGCTGGACTGGTTTTAAAAGGTATGATGCGTGAAAACGCCGAGCTATCTGCGTCTAACCAGGTATTGAAAATGTTAAGATCTAAGTCTCGATATGAAGCGGTATTTAGAGGGGCGCTTTGTAATAAATTGGTATAAGAACTAAAAAAGGATGGAGAAATGGATAGTGAGGAGTCAAACGATACCTCAACGACGTTTCCATAAATAGGGAAATAGCTCCTTTCAGGCTGGAAATAATACGGATAATCATCCCACGCCCAACCGGGACCGTAAATAGCTAACTGGGTATTTGGTTTGCAGACAGTTAGATTCTTAAACTTCCGGAGTTTACTAATCAAGCTGTCATTTGGAAATGCAGGATGTAAAAACGTGGGATCAGCCAGCGGTAAAATTTTGAAACTATCCTTACTCGTCTGAGACAAGGCAAAGCTTGGAATAGAGTCTCCGAAATGATCAATGACGCTTAAGGCAGTCAGAATTTTAGTGTTCGATGCTGGGTTAAAATAATGATTGGCATTGAACTCACTTACGTAGGTGTTGGTTTTCGGGTCAAAAAGGCAGAATCCAGTAAATTGATTTTTGAAGAAATTATTTTTTTTAATTTCCTTCTTGATATCATGCCTCAATATGGAGATTTCAAGACTTTTACAGCTATTAAGTGCTAATGAGGCAACACAGAATATTACAATAAATGATTGCTGAGCTCTTGCGGTCTTTTTTTTTAAAAAATGCATTTAAACAGTGAAATTATTAATGTTTGAGAAGAAAGGTTAAGTCAATTATATTCATTGCCTATTTTTATTGTGAGGTTTTTAACCTTATTTTGGCAAGTCATAATCTAGGTAACATTCAACCAAAAAACCACCAATGAGTATTCTCGATTTAATTACTCTACTTATTTTCCTCGCAGCAGGATTCACACTAATCAACATTACCGTCCTTAAACTACCCTCAACAATTGGACTGATGGCCATCGCGTTGATGATGTCTATTGTTATTTTGGGTCTCGGTGTTTTGTTTCCTGCCATCACAAGGGGTGCTGAGCATATCATTGAGGAGTTTGATTTTAAAGAGGTCTTGCTAGGTGTCATGTTGAATTTTCTGCTTTTTGCTGGGGCTCTATCAGTAAATCTAAAGACATTACTTGAAGAAAAAACACCTGTTTTCATTCTTGCTACATTCGGAACTGTTTTATCAACCTTCGTTGTTGGTTATATTGTTTCATTGGTTTTTCCATGGATTTTGGGAATTGAAATACCATTTATCTATTGCTTGCTTTTTGGTGCACTAATCTCCCCAACTGACCCAATCGCAGTTTTATCCTTAGTGAAGGAGTATTCGATAGCAAAAAATTTAGAAATTAAAATAGCCGGGGAATCCCTATTTAATGATGGTGTGGGAGTTGTTATATTTTTAACCATTTTAAATATCGCTCAATCACAATTTGGTGGTGAAATGATCCACGAAGGGGGGCATGGGGGAGGAGAAGTTACCGTTGGTTCTGTTGCTTATCTTTTCGCACAAGAGGTCGCTGGTGGGCTATTTCTTGGAGCTGTATTTGGTTATTTAGGTTTTAAGATTCTTGATTTTATAGACAATGATCATGTAGAGCTAGAAGTGCTCGTTACGTTGACCTTGGTCATGGTAGGTGGGCGTATTGCGGAGCTGATACATGTTTCTGCGCCGCTAGCCATGGTTGTTATGGGTTTATTCATTGGTAATGAAGGAAGAGATGAACATTTGGCAAATGCCACTGGAGAGTACGTATTCAAATTTTGGCATTTATTAGACGAGGCTTTAAATGCAATTTTGTTCATTTTGGTTGGGCTCGAGATGATTGTTATTGCTAATACATTTAGGATAGAAAGCATTTTCGTAGGAATCAGCGCTATAATAATTGTATTATTTGCAAGATTTTTGGGAGTAAGTATCCCAGTGACGATTATGTCCTATTTCAGGAAATTCGAACCAAAAACTATTCCAATATTAACATGGGGAGGCTTGAGAGGGGGTATCTCCGTTGCTTTAGCATTATCTCTCGCAGAGTTTGATTGGATAGAGCCAGTTATAAAGGAGACTATTTTATTTGCTACTTATTGTGTGGTAGTATTCTCAATCCTTGTTCAAGGATTGACAATTAATAAACTGTTGAAATAATATGAAATTAAGTATTGCAGAAGGGCTTTATTTAATTGCCCTAGACGATGAAGAGGGTAGACTATTGGCTGCTTCAGAAAAGTTGATAGATGCAGGAATATTTTCTGCTTTCATTCTTGAATTATATCTACTCAAAAGAATAGATATAAAAGATGGACAACTGAATATTATAGATCATACAGGAACAGGAAATGGTGTGATGGACAAGGTGCTAGCGCAATTGAAAAGTGGTATTGAATTAACCGCTCAGATTGGAGAATTGAAACTTCACTTTGGTCATGTCCAAGAGGAAATGATCGAACTGTTAATGCACAGAGGCATTCTTAGAAAAGAATCTACCAAACTTCTTTGGATACCACTTTCGGAGCGAATGGATAATGCGAATTATGCTTTTGAACAAGAAATTCGTGAATCACTCAAAACTATAGTCTTCAAAAGTGCAAAGCCAACCAAGTCTTTTGCAATTTTAATGTCCTTGATCTATGATTGTCACGTCTTGGACGAAGTATTCAAGGAAAAAGATGATTTGATTGATGCAGTGAAAGTGGCTAAAGATATCGTAAAGTCACCCGTACTAGATGACAACCTGTCAACTTCCTTAATTACGCTGAAAAAGTATTTCAATCAGTAGATATTCTTTCTACTCCTAAAGGGGATTGACTCTCGCTACTCTTAAGTTCTGATTTCTCTAGCTGATCGAGATCGTATTCTTCTTCAGACAAGTAGTAGTCAAATATGTGATTAAATTCACTACGCACTGTATTGATGTTGCGCTTAGTTACTACTGCATTCATTCTAATTTGCATTTCATTTAGCGCTTTTAGGTATGCAAGAACTGTATCCTGCTTTTCAATAAGCTTATTAGCTCTAAATGCCATAAAACCAAAACCCTCATGAGGGTTGTTGTTGTCTTTCTCTAGGATTAGATACTCTACTCCATCGACCTTAATTTTATCAAAGCTGAAGGAAATGTTTTCATGAATCTCCCGAGGTTTAAACTTTTCTCCTTCATTGAGGTCTCTATTTTCGCATGCTGAGAATAAAAGACCTGCCAAAATTAAGTGTGTAATTTTTTTCATTTTGACGTTTTTTTACCGTTCTCTCTTACATACCCTTCGTTTACCGAGAATACTTTTTTTAACAACTTAAATGCTTTGCCATTTAATAATATGATGAGATAATCACCTTGAGCTATTTTAAGTTCTCCTAGTGGGTTCTTGATCAATTTTTTATCACCGAACTTATCTCGTTTTGTAATCCCTAAGATCACACTATTATATTTCTTTTTGAGCTCAAAGAATACATCTTGATAAGCTTTCCCAACATAAGGATTACTAGAAGTCACAAGAAATTGCTTCATGTCGTAATCGGTATCACTTTGTGCAAACGACATAACAGACTCACTAAAAGAGGCAACATCTGGCTCGAACATATAACTAGCAAGAAGTTTAGACGATATTTCGTGCTTTGAAATGGTGTTGGTAACCCCAGCACTAATAAAGGTGTTCTTCAAATCACCATTGTCAAGCGTTACGACGTATTCTAAATTGGGGAATCTTTTCCTTAGGTTTAGAATATAGACGAGCTTTTCTGTATCATTATCTAGATTCACAAATACAATTGATGATTGTTCTATGTTGGCTTTATGTAAGCCTTCATGGTTATCAAAGTCCATGTAAAGCGGAAATACTCCTTTATTTCCATGTTTATCATGAATATTCTCAATATCCAACTTTTTATTAGTGACAACCGCTACATTTTTACCAACTCCTATTAGTTGTTCAAGCACCATACGTCCAAAATCATTCCATCCGATTATTATTGCATGCCCTGTAAATGTTGTGCCATTGTGTCCTAATCTTTTATTTTCGTTTATAGTAGTCATGAGGGTGGTGATTTGTCCTATTAATATTCCGAATATTCCTAAACTCATTAAGATGAATACGTATCCAATGAGACGCCCATAAAGTGTTGCGGGAAACAAATCTCCATAACCAACAGTGGTTAGTGTTACTACTGAATACCAAATGGCATTTTGATAGTCAGTAATGGCAGATTGGTTACTGTCTTGCTCGACGTAAATGAGAAGTGAAATCATCAAAAAGTAAACTAAGAAGCCTAAGAAGAGATTGATGACTATTCTTGCCGTGGGATTCGGAATGTACTTCTTTAACATACTTCAAAATTACCGATTTGAATTTATATTTTGTTAGACAACAATGATATATTTATTAACAGAGTCACTTGAATTACTGTTAGTATGTGCCCAGAGAAATAGTAAGAATTTGTTCGAGGTTTTCCAAGTCGGTAAGAAAGGGACTTTTAAATTATTTGAGAAGTTTGGATTGTCTAGTTTATATCTTAGAATTAAGACTTTTTTAAGCATAAAGTTGTTTTCTTAAGATATTAACAATTTATTGCAATTTAATTGAATAGAATATACTTATGAGGCATACTTATGATTTTGGTGTAATTGGTAATTGTGCATTTACGGCACACATACATAAGGATACAAATGTATCATGGATGTGTTGGCCGAAATTTGACAGTAGTTTCATCTTTGGCCGCTTGCTTGATGATGAAAAAGGAGGAGAGTTTACAGTAAAGCCTATTACAGAGAAATTTGAGTCAAACCAGTTTTACATTGAGAATACTAACATTTTAAGAACAGAGATAACTTCCGGTCAAGACAAATATTGCGTGACTGATTTTGCGCCTCGTTTTTATAAAACGGATAGATATTATCGTCCATTGATGATGATAAGAAAGATTGAACGTCTTGCAGGAGAGCCAAGAATTCATGTTAAATGTGAACCGAAAGGGGAATATGGTGCGGTTACTCCAGAGCCCAGCCTAGGGAGTAATCATATTCGATTTCTCGGGCTTGATTCCCATGTTAGATTGACCACTAATATATCCTTAAATTATATTACTGAAAACCGAAGTTTTGTGTTGAATGAAACCAAATATTTGGTATTGACTTATGGGCCGCCTCTTGAGGCGAGTTTAGAGGAGACGGTTGAGAATTTTTTAACGAGTACGACTTCTTATTGGAGAAATTGGATTAAAACAGCAAGTATTGTTAATTTTTATCAGCGTGAAGCGATTAGGTCTGCTTTGGTCTTAAAAATACATCAATACGAAGATACTGGGGCCATAATAGCAGCCACAACCACAAGTCTGCCCGAGTCTCCTGGTAGTACAAGAAATTGGGATTACAGATATTGTTGGATGCGAGATACGTATTATACGCTTAATGCTTTCAATAACATTGGTCATTTCGAAGAGTCGGAAAAGTATTTCCATTATATATTAAACACCACAATAGAAGAGGATAGTAGATATCAGCCGCTTTATGGGATAACGGGTAAAAAGTTGCTTGATGAGCGGGAGATTAACCTAAAAGGATATCAAGGTAACCAACCAGTACGGATAGGTAATCAGGCATATACACATATTCAAAATGACGTTTACGGTCAAGTATTAATTTCCTTACTTCCTTTATACGTAGACAACAGGATAATTTTTACGGAAAGGTTTGATTCTTCAGAGTTGATCATGAAAACATTGAACATGATTGAGAAGACTTTTGATGAACAGGATGCTGGACTATGGGAGTTTAGAAATTTAACTCAGCAACATTGCTACACCTATTTATTCCATTGGGCAGGAAGTAGTGCTGCTGTCAAAATGGCGAAGGTATTGAAAAACGAGGCAATGGGTAATAAAGCAATATCATTAATGAAGCGCAGTGCTGCCATGATTGAAAAATGCTATATCCCGGCTCAAAAAGGTTATTCACAGGCAATAGGTGTCGAAAGGATGGATGCAAGTACTATTCAACTCATTATGATGAATTACTTAAATGGTAATACTGAACAAGCCAAAGACCATTTGAAAGCATTAGAGAAGGAGTTACATGCTGGAAATGGATTATTCTACAGATACAAACATCAAGATGATTTTGGTGAGCCTGAGACCACCTTTTTAATCTGCGCCTTCTGGTATGTGGAGGCGTTGGCTTGTGTCGGTCGATTAGATGATGCTGTAAAGTACTTTGAGAACATCATTTCTTACTCTAACCATGTTGGACTTTTAAGTGAGGATGTTAAAGAATCTGATGGCAGCATGTGGGGAAATTTCCCACAAGCTTATAGTCATGTTGGTTTGCTTAATGCTGCCACCAGAATTGCTAAGAAATTAGATAGACCAGATTTTTTATAAGAAAGAATTTAATAATGCTCTAATGTCTGAGTGACTATTTACACGAAATTTGGCAGCAGAACTACTGCTGCCAACTTTTACTGTATTGGCATTCTCTGGCATAACTTCAAAGGTGTCTTCATCCGTCCAATCATCTCCACAAGCGATAATGAAAGTGTTGCTTTCATCTTCTTCTAGCCATAGTTTCGCTCCACGACCTTTGTTGATTTCTGAATTCTTAATTTCTACTACTTTGTTGCCTTCTAGGACTTTCAAGTCTTTATCATGTGTGATATATTTAAGATGACTCGTTAATTCCCTCGTTCGGGCTTCACCTAGACCAGTCTCAACTTTGCGATAATGCCAGACAAGAGAATAATCTTTAGTTTCAACGAAACTCCCGGGAGTTCTATTGACGTAACCTTCCAAGACTGTCATGATGTCACTTTTCCAATCACCATTAATTTTGATGATTGTTCGCCACTCCTTATCTCTTTGTTTAATCCATACGCCATGTTCAGCGACGATTTCAAGATCATAATGACCAACCCATTCTTTAAGGATGTCTCGACCTCTGCCACTAATAATGACGACTTTATTTTTTTTGTCTTTTGTAAGCTTATCGATGATAGTCTTAAGTTCCTCATCAGGCTTAGTTTTCAATGGATCGCTATTGAAGCCGACGAGGGTGCCATCATAATCTAGAAAAATGATTCTTTTCTCAGCTTTTTTATAATCTTCCGCCATTTTGTTCTGAATGGCACTATCCAAAAAGGTTGTTTCTAAAGCTGATTGTTCTTTTTTAATATAAGCAAGTCTCTCCATGAACAAGTTTACCCAGTGATGAATATTATATCGCTGTAATGACTTTTGCATGGTATCCATTTGCTGGATCTGTTGTTTCTCAGGCATTTCCAATGCATCTTTCAGCGCTTCAACAAACTGCTGTATGTCATTTGGATTGATAAGAATGGCATCTGATAGCTCTTTAGAAGCTCCAGCCATTTCGCTGAGAATCAATACTCCTTTTTTATCTAATTTACTGGCAATGAACTCTTTACAAACCAAGTTCATACCGTCTCGCATTGGTGTTACAAGACCCACTTTTGCCATTCGATAAAACGCAGATAAAGCAGGTAAAGGGAATGACCTGTAAAAATAATGTATTGGGGTCCAATTTAATCTACCAAAATGCCCATTTATCCTACCGACAAGTAAATCAATTTCTTCCTTTAGTTCCTTATATTTTCCAACGGAATCTCTTGAAGGTACCACGATCATCAAAAGTGAAACTTTCTCTTTGAATCCAGGGTACTTAGTTAGAAATAATTCAAATGCCTTGAGCCTTTGTGGGATACCTTTCGAATAATCTAGGCGATCAATTGACAAAACTAAATCTGAGGATCCAATGGAGGTTCTATACCTCACCTCTCTGGCTAGTGTTTCCGGTGATGCTGCGCTTTCCTTGTATTTGTCATAGTCTATCCCCATTGGTAATGCATCGGCCATTACTTTACGGCTACCCACATTTATTTGACCGTTTGAATTGCCAAGACCAGCTAATCTATTGACTGATGATAGGAAATGCCGCATATCATCATAGGTGTGAAAGCCAAGAAAATCAGCCCCTAACATGCCATTCAATAATTCTCGCCTCCAAGGAAGTAGACGAAAAGATTCATAAGAGGGGAATGGGATATGTAAAAAGAACCCAATGCTTAGTTTTGGTGAATGTTCCCTAAGTAATTGTGGAAGTAATAATAACTGATAATCGTGAACCCAGATAGTGTCATCTGGCTCCATGACTTCAATGATAGCTTGAGCGAATTTTTTATTGACTTTTTGGTATGACTTCCACAAATCCTCATTGAAGACGCTGTATTGATTAAAATAATGGAAGTTTGGCCATAGTGTCTCATTACAAAACCCTTCATAATAATCTTCAATTTCTTTGTTGGTCAGGAAAACAGGCCTCATACTTTCCTTGGCCAAGTTCTTTGTTATTTCTTCGCGATCATCGCTTTTAGAAACAGGTAACCCTGGCCAGCCAATCCAGATGTTTTCACCTTCTCGGTAAATGGACCCTAACCCTGTGGCTAGACCCCCTTCACTTGGTTTGTATGAGAACTCTCCTCCTTCTTCACTAATTTTTACAGGTAGTCTATTTGAAACAATAATTGTTTTTGCCATAATTTTTAATAAAATATAGGATGGTTGGTAAAGCTTATTAATCGTTCGCATTGACGTCTCTAGCCGACGATTATTTGCATTTTTACTATATACCGAAGTTAACAATGAAAAAGCAGATCAGTAAGAAGAGTTGTTTATTGCTCTATCATCTTTTTTGTTGCGTAAGCTTTCTAACCAAAGTTTCTTAACCTAATTTTAGTTAGTTTTCTTTTAGTATCAAGAGGAAAATCACCTCTCATTATCCAATCGTAAAAACTGGGTTCTTTTTTTAATACATCGGCTACAGGTTTGCCTTTATGTTTACCGAAATTGAATACTTCAATATCATCTTTATATACCATGCGTCCTGCCAAATCGACCATTTTTCCATTTGTGAGATTATGCAGAGCGGTCATGTCGTTTTCAATACTCCCTAGTTTATTGCCCAGTAAATCTGTCATGTCTTGTCCTTCATAGCGCTCTACTTGTGCGAGAAGAACATCGAGGGTTGCCTCCGTATCTGCTAGAGCACCATGAGCACCTATTAACTCTTTGTTGCAGTAAAATCTCAATGCGGACGAAAGATTCCTTTTTTCCATCATATGGAATATTTTCTGAGCGTCAACAAGTTTTCTGTTTTCTATTTCAAAATCTACGTCTGCTCTTAGAAACTCTTCCACGATTATTGGGACATCAAATTTCAGTATGTTAAATCCTGAAAGATCACACCCCTCCATCCATTGTGCTAGAGACTTAGCTACTTGCTTAAATGTAGGCTCATCTTTGATGTCATCATCATATATTCCATGGATCATACTCGTTTCAAGAGGAATAGGAATGGTGGGATTAATACGTCTTTCCTTTTTTTCTATCTCCCCTGACGGGAAAACTTTTATTAAGGCCATTTCAACGATGCGATCGTTCGCTATGCTCGTGCCAGTAGTTTCAAGGTCAAAAACGACAAGAGGGTTTTTTAAGTTTAGTTTCATTATTTCTGTGAAAGAGCTTCGAAAAATTGATCTTCTTTAATGCCGACTCTCTTCATCAATGCAAGCACAGCGCTTGCATGCTCAATGAAGGAAGAGTCTTTATCTCTTAGGTAAACAGGCAGATCTTTATCATTTAATCTTTTGTATTTAATATTGTTAACACCATCTCTTGCCTTTGTTCCAATCATATTGGCCACATCGTTATCTTCATTATATATATAAGATCCGGCCTTTGGTAATACATCTGCGGCATCTTCAAACTGCGCGATATAATCTTCAAATGAACTATAGGACGTAGGCATACCTTTTTCGTTGATATTATGAATGAGCAGGATATGAGGTTCGAATTTCACAAACGCTCCAGGTTCAATACTCGTTTGCTCTGATGAAGCAAGCAATAATATGGGAGCCTTACCTATATGCTCATCAAATGAGTCAAACTCTTTATTGACGTATTCGAAAACATGTTTGATCATTTCGGATATTTCAGCAACATCATTGTTTCCTGTAATAAGAATTCTTTGTTTGTTGCGAATTTGATTAATGTCGATTGCCATAATGCATTTAGGATAAGCTCAAAAATAAGTTAAAAAGCTTGGTGAGCAAATCTATCAATCCAACATGTGTATAACAATGTGGAAAAGTGGGAATAATTAGTGCACAAACTACATAAATGAGGAGGTTCAATTTTTCTTTCAATCAAAAAATATGTTTTTTGGTGTTTTCGGTTGGATTATGTTAATAACCATGTTGAAATGTTATTTAGAACTAATAATAAGCTCTTACATACTCGTGGAGACTTTATAACTAGTTTTGTATTTCAAGTTAAGTCTGCGATAAAAATATTGAATGGAGAGTGGTGAAAAAACAAGTGTAACAAGGAGCGGAAGTAAAGTACGAAGGTTCACTAACACGGGATTGCCTGAGCAATTGGGCAAAATGCCGCCTCAGGCAGTTGAAGTTGAGGAAGCAATATTAGGTGCATTGATGTTAGAACGAGATGCACTGACCAACGTCATTGAAATACTGAAACCTGATAGTTTTTATAAAGATGCGAATAGGCATATTTTTGAAGCCATCATTCATCTCTTTAACAACAGTGAGCCAGTAGATATCAAAACTGTTGTGCATCAACTGCGTAAAAATGGAGTCCTAGAAATAGTTGGTGGAGCCTATTATGTTTCTGAATTAACCACCAAGGTCAACTCAGCAGCTAATATTGAATATCACGCAAGAATTATTGCCGAGCAATCAATTAAGCGGGAACTTATAAGAATAGCGGGGGAGATACAGCAGGAATCCTATGAGGATACAACAGATGTTTTCAAGTTATTAGATAAAGCAGAGCAGGCCTTATTTGATGTGTCTGAAGCGCATATTCGAAAGAATTATGATAAGATGAGTTCTTTATTGCATAAAGCAATAGAAGAAATTGAAAAGAGGAAAGACCAACAAGATGGATTAACAGGTGTAGCATCTGGCTTTACGGCACTTGATAGGATAACATCAGGTTGGCAACCGTCTGATTTGGTCATCATAGCAGCAAGGCCGGGTATGGGTAAAACGGCTTTCGTTATCTCGGCACTAAGAAATGCTGCTGTTGATTTTGGGAAGCCTGTGGCCTTGTTTTCATTGGAAATGTCTTCTATTCAGTTGGTTAATAGACTTATTTCTGCTGAGGCAGAATTAGAGAGTGATAAAATTAAAAAAGGTGATTTGGCTGATTATGAGTGGGAGCAACTTTTGCACAAAACAAGTAAACTATCTGAAGCCCCCATATTTATAGATGATACTCCTGGGCTTAGTATTCTTGAATTAAGAGCCAAAAGTAGACGACTAGTAGCCCAGCATGGGGTCACTTTACTCATCATTGACTATTTACAATTGATGACTGGTGATACTTCCAAAAGTGGTGGTGGAAATCGGGAGCAGGAAATTGCCTCTATATCTCGTGCATTAAAGGGTATTGCCAAAGAATTAAACGTTCCTGTAATTGCACTGTCACAGTTAAGTCGAGCTGTGGAAACTAGAGGTGGTGATAAGCGACCTCAACTTTCAGATTTGAGAGAGTCAGGTTCTATAGAGCAAGATGCTGATATGGTTATGTTCTTATATAGACCAGAGTATTATGGTATAGATCAGGATGAAAATGGAATGCCCTTAGCTGGTACTGGCGAGGTGATTATAGCAAAACATAGAAATGGTAAGCTAGAAAATATTCAATTGAAGTTTATAGGTAAATTCACCAAGTTTGAAGATCTAGATGTCGTCTCAGATAATACTTACGGTAATAGTTTTCCTAAATCAGACAATACAGATTTTACAATAACTTTACCGAGTAAGGCAAATAAGCCTCCATCTGGTGATGATAATATGCCTTTTTAGGTATTATCTTGACCCAAATTCAACCACCTATGAAAGCAGTAATTTTTACTAAAGACGATCCACCACTACAATTACACGAGGTTGATTTACCTAAAATTGGTAAAGGTGAATGTCTAGTTAAATTGAAAGCTGCCGCATTAAATCGACGAGATTACTGGATTACTGTAGGTAAATACCCGGGTATAAAAGAGAATGTTATTTTAGGCTCTGATGGATGTGGAGTTGTAGAAGAGGGAAGCGAGTTATGGCAGGGTAAAGAAGTCGTCATAAATCCCAATATCAATTGGGGGGACAATCCAGAGTTTCAAGGAGAAAGTTATCAAATACTTGGAATGCCAGTAAACGGAACATTGGCAGAGTATATCGTAGTTAATGAAAACCGATTAGCTCCAAAGCCAGTAAAGTTAAGTTTCGAAGAGGCCGCAGCATTACCATTGGCAGGTTTAACTGCTTATAGAGCAGTGTTTACGAAGGCAAAAGTGACCGCTGGTAAAAGCGTATTGATCACGGGTATTGGCGGTGGTGTATCCCAGTTTGCTTTAAGTTTTTGTGTAGCATTGGGAGCAAAAGTATACGTTACGAGTAGCGACAAAAGGAAAATCTCTGCTGCGAAATCGTCAGGAGCTAAGGGTGGGTTCAACTATAAGGATGTTGATTGGTCAAAAACTGCGTTGAAAGACACCAAAGGATTTGATGTAATTATAGATAGCGCTGGGGGAGCGTCGCTAAAAGATTATATGAAGCTTATCAAACCCGGTGGTAAATTGGTCTTTTACGGAAGTACGACAGGAAGACCTGAAGACTTTGATATTTTCAGGCTATTCTGGAACCAAATTTCGGTTTTAGGCAGTTCGATGGGTAATGATCGTGAGTTTACTGAAATGGTTAAATTCGTTGAGGGTAACCAAATAAAACCTGTTATTGACCAAGTGTTCGAATTAGATCAAGTCTATGAGGCATTCAGACGATTTATTTCTCCAGACCATAGAGGTAAAATTGTAGTCAAAATTGATTAGAAATATTCAATTTGAAAATTTAGGTAAGCTGCTTTTAGTTCTTTGAGCGCATGTGCCTCATTTAGCGCTTTTGCCTTTTCAATACCCGTTATATAGATCATTTCGGCTTTTTCGATATATCCAAAGCCTGCCTGCAAGCTTGCAGCATGAAAATATGTACCTATATAATTTGGGTGATCATTTAACAAATACTCAAATAATGACATGGTTTTTTGAGGATCAGTTTCTAGGAATTCCATGGCCAATGCGTATTTTAAAAAGGGATCATTTGGCTCTTCTAAAAGATATTTTTCTAACTGTTCGATACGTTGCTTATTGGTCATAGTGTTTGCCTTTTATTTACTAAATTCGTGACCTATTTTAATTAATCCAAATAAAAGAAATTTAATGAAGATATTAGTTTGTATTACTCACGTACCGGATACAACTTCAAGGATTTCATTTACTGATGGAGATACTAAGTTCGACAAGACAGGTGTCTCATTTATCATCGGGCCTTATGATGATTATTCACTGGCTAGAGCCGTGGAGTTGAAGGGACAAACCGGAGGTTCGATCACCGTAATTAACGTTGGTGAAGCTGAAACGGAACCAACTATTAGGAAAGCATTGGCTATTGGAGCGGATGATGCTATACGGGTCAATGCATTTCCAATCGATGCTCTTTTTGTTGCAAAACAAATTGCAAAAGTAGCCAAAGAGGGAGCGTATGATTTGATCCTGATGGGAAGAGAATCCATAGATTTTAATGGAGGACAAGTACATGGAATGGTAGGAGAGCTTTTGGGTATTCCATCAGTTTCTCCAGTTATGAAATTAGATATTGATGGCACCACTGCTAAAATAGCAAGAGAAATTGAAGGCGGGAAAGAATATATGGAATTAGACCTTCCATTCGTAGCTGGTTGCCAAGAGCCCATAGCAGAATGGAAAATTCCAAATATGCGTGGTATCATGAGCGCAAGAACTAAGCCGCTCAATGTTGTTGATCCTACCAGTGATGAAGCGGCAACAGATGTGTCTAAGTTTGAGTTACCACCTGCAAAAAGTGGAGTTAAACTGATTGATGCCGATAATCTTGGTGAGTTAGTAAATCTTTTAAAAAACGAAGCAAAAGTTATTTAATATGTCAGCATTAGCATTTATTGAATTAGACGAAGGAACTATAAAGAAATCATCACTTGAGGCAATAAGTTATGCATCTGCAGTTGAAGCCGATGTTACCGCAATTGCTTTTGGATCGTTGAATGATGGGGAGGCCGATAAGATTGGAGCGGCAGGCGCGAAGAAGCTTTTGCATGTTACAGATGAAAAGCTATCTACTGGAAATATTATGGCGTATTCTTCCGCTATAGCAGAGGCTATGATAAGTGAAGGGGCAAGTTTACTTGTACTCGCTAAATCTTCGCTAGGAGATCCTGTTGCTGCTAGAGTTTCTATTAAAATTGGTGCCTCATTGTTGACCAATATTGTAGAATTACCTGATACAGATGCAGGATTTAAAGTAAAAAACAGCATTTACACAGGAAAGGCTTTTGCAATTACTGAATCGAAGGAAGAAAAAAAGATTCTTGTAATAAAAAAGAATGCCATTGAAATTAAAGAGAATGGTGGATCAGCTACAGTTGATGTCTTTACGCCAACAATTGCTGATAATGATTTCAAAGTAAAAGTTACATCTCGAGATAAAACGGCAGGAGAAGTTTTGTTGCCGGAAGCTGATATTGTGGTTTCTGGTGGGAGAGGCTTAAAAGGTCCTGAAAATTGGGCAATGATAGAGGAACTGGCCCGCACATTGGGTGCAGCCACGGGTTGCTCAAAACCAGTATCGGATATGGACTGGAGACCTCACCACGAACACGTAGGTCAGACAGGTGTAAAAGTTAGTCCTTCTTTGTATGTGGCCGTCGGAATTTCTGGCGCAATTCAGCATTTAGCAGGAGTAAACTCTTCGAAATATATTTTAGTTGTTAATAAAGATCCTGAAGCACCTTTTTTCAAAGCTGCGGATTATGGGGTAGTAGGTGATGCTTTTGATATCATACCTAAATTAACAGAGGCAATTAAGGCACAACAGTAATTAATGGCGGATAAAATTAAGATGGAAATATTGGGATTGTCAAGTAGTCAATCCCAATCTGGTTCCTTTGCATTGGTACTAGGTGAAGTAGATGGTAATAGAAGACTACCGATCATTATCGGTATGTTTGAGGCTCAAGCAATAGCTATCGAGATTGAAAAAATAGAACCTAATCGCCCAATGACGCATGATTTATTTAAATCCTTCGCTCATAATTTTGACTTTAAAGTCAATGAAATAATTATTTCTGATTTGAAGGAAGGCGTTTTTTTTGCAAGAATTATTTGTGAAAAAGAAGGTAAACAGATTGAAATAGATGCTAGACCTTCCGATGCAATTGCCATTGGGTTACGGTTTAGTGTTGATATTTATTCAGTAGAAAGTATCATGACAGAAGCGGGTATTGTGCTAGCCGAAGATGATGATGAAGTGACTGATATAAAGACAAAGTTCACCTCTTCAGATAGTCCCGAGCCTAAGGCTAAAAAATTAGGCGACTTGCCTATGGATGAGTTAAATAAGTCACTGGATGATGCCCTAGCCGCAGAAGACTATGAAAAAGCTGCTAAAATTCGTGACGAAATAAATAAGCGAAACTAATTTCATGGATATTCTCAGAGCCTCCTTCGGACTAATTTTTTTAGTCGCCATTGCATTTGCCTTTTCATTAAATAGAAGTAAAGTAGACTGGAGGCTCGTAGGTACCGGACTTACACTACAAGTCGTTTTCGGCCTACTAATCACAAAAGTAGGCTTTGTTAAAACGGGTTTTAGCTGGGTAAGCAAACAGTTTGTTGTTCTCTTGGGCTTTTCTTCAGATGGCGCCACTTTCCTTTTTGGTGATTTAATGAATGCGGAAACTTTCGGATTCATTTTTGCTTTTCAGGTTCTTCCAACGGTTATATTCTTTTCAACATTAACGACTGGACTTTATTATTTGGGCGTTTTACAAATAATAGTGAAAGGAATAGCTTGGATAATGGCTAGGACGATGAGATTGTCAGGTGCCGAAGCATTATCAGCAGCTGGAAATATTTTTTTAGGACAAACGGAAGCACCATTATTGGTAAGACCATTCGTTCCTAAAATGACGCGATCGGAATTAATGTGCCTAATGACTGGCGGGATGGCAACAATTGCGGGAGGTGTACTTGCTGGTTACGTGGCTTTTTTAGGAGGGTCTGATCCTGTTGAGCAAGAAAAATATGCGAGCTATTTGCTAAGTGCCTCCATTATGAATGCGCCTGCGGCAATTGTGATGGCTAAGATTATGATTCCTGAACTTTTCAAAGAAAAAATAAACAAGGACCTCACTGTGTCATCTGATTCTCTAGGAGTGAATTTGATTGATGCTTTAGCCCATGGAGCGACAGAAGGGTTGAAGTTAGCATTAAATATTGGTGCCATGCTGCTTGCCTTTATAGCTTTAATTGCCGCGATAAACTACATATTGTTTTCCATTGGCGCATTGGTTGGTCTTAATGAGTTAGTAACTTCTTCTACAGATGGGAGCTTTCAAGGCTTGAGTCTAGAGTATTTGTTAGGACAAATCTTTCGAGTATTTGCCTTTTTTATTGGTGTTTCTTGGGATGAGTCTCTCAAGGTAGGGAGTCTTTTAGGACAAAAAATAGTCGTTAATGAGTTTGTTGCCTATTTAGGTCTCTCGGAATTTGTAGCCTCGGGTGCATTGAGTCAGAAGTCAATAATTATTGCGACCTATTCCTTATGTGGGTTTGCTAATTTTAGTTCGATAGCCATCCAAATAGGGGGAATAGGAGGAATGGCACCCTCACAACAAGGGAATATCTCAAAATTGGGTTTTCGAGCTTTATTAGCAGCTACGCTGGCAACTATGATGACAGCTGCCATAGCCGGAGCATTGATGGTTTAAGTTTCCTGATTCTCTTCTATCCTTAAAAGTGCTTTCAACACTAGATCAGCTGTTGCTGGGTTGGTGGCAAGTGGAATATTATGAACATCACACAATCTCATGAGCATTTGAACATCAGGTTCATGGGCGTGCTTACCCATTGGATCTCTAAAAAAGATAACGACATCCAATTTTTTTTCAGCAGCCAAAGCGGCAATTTGTGCATCTCCACCCATTGGCCCTGACAGAAAACGATGAACCTTTAACCCTGCTTTTTCTACATGGAAACCCGTGGTTCCAGTAGATACCAACTCTACACTGGAGAGATACTTTTTGAATTCGAGTAGGAAAGCGACCATATCTGCTTTTTTCCCATCATGGGCTATAATTGCAATTTTCATCGTGGAATAATTATTAGTTTTAGTTTACCTTCAAAAGGACAAAAAAAAGCCCAAAACAACTAATGTTCTGGGCTTTACATCTAGGGTAACATGTTGCTTAATGAATTAAGCGTACTTGGGGTTAGGTTTTGGCCCACCGGCCATAATCTCTTCACTGGCATATGATTCAAATTTCTTGAAATTTTCATTAAATCGTCTAGCCAGATCATTGGCCTTTTGATAGAACGCTTCATCATTTCTCCAAGTTTCTCTAGGACTAAGTATCACACTTGGCACATCAGGGCAAGACAGGGGAATTTCTGCACCGAAAATGCTATGTGTTCGGTACCCGACATTGTCTAAAACGCCTCTTAATGCTGCAGAAATCATAGCTCTAGTGTATTTGAGGCTGATTCTTTCTCCCACACCGTATGGACCACCCGTCCAGCCAGTATTAATTAGCCAAACATTCGTCTCATGTTTTTCCATTTTTTCACCAAGGAGCTCCGCATATTTGGTGGGATGTAAGGGTAGAAATGGCGATCCGAAACAAGCTGAAAATACTGGTTCAGGCTCTGTAACACCAGCCTCAGTTCCTGCAACTTTAGAGGTATAACCAGATATGAAGTGATACATCGCTTGATTTTTAGATAAGCGCTGAATAGGCGGGATCACACCAAAAGCATCACATGTTAGGAAGAAAATATTTTGTGGAATTCCTCCGATTGAAGGGTTAGCTGCGTTTCGAATATGCTCTATAGGATAGGATACTCTTGTATTTTCTGTTATCGAGCAATCTTCATAGTTTACCTTTCTGGTACCTTCGAAAAACTTTGTATTTTCTACAATAGCTCCATATTTGATAGCGTCCCAGATGTCTGGCTCTTTTTCTTGATTTAAATCTATTGTTTTAGCGTAACATCCACCTTCAAAATTGAATACATTTTTCTCTGTCCATCCGTGCTCATCATCACCGATGAGTAGTCTGTCAGGATCTGCAGACAATGTTGTTTTACCCGTTCCAGATAAGCCAAAGAAAATGGCTGTGTCATGCTTATCCATGCCCATATTGGCAGAACAGTGCATAGAGAGTACTTTTTCATTATGCGGCAAAAGGAAATTCAATACAGAGAATATTCCTTTTTTCATTTCGCCTGAATACTCCGTCCCACCAATGAGGATGATCCTTTTGCTAAAATTAATGATAGCGAAATTTTCCTGGTTTGTTCCATCAGTTTCTGGGTTTGACTTGAAATTCGGACAGCAGATTACCGTGAAATTCGGGATAAACTCCGCTAGTTTATAATCCTCGGGCTGAATGAACATGTTATAAGTAAACAAGTTATGCCAAGCGAATGTATTGATGAAACGAACCCTTAATCGGTGCGTTTTATCTGCCCCAGCATACATGTCTCGAACATAAACCTTTTTCTCTTCAAGATATCCAATCATTTTATTGTATATCTGGTCGAAATGTTCTGATGAAATTGGCTGATTTACTTTTCCCCACCAAACAGTGTCTTCCGTTATTTCATCTTTAACTATGAACTTATCTTTAGGAGCTCTTCCTGTAAACTTTCCTGTCCCTACCGTCAAAGCTCCTGTGTCAGCTAGATTACCTTCACCATTACTGATTGACTGTTCAATAAGTTCAGCTTGTGAGAGATTCCAGTGTGCTTCTTTAACATTGATGTTTAAAGCGTTGAGGCTGCTCTTTTGAGATTTTAATCCGAATTCCTGCATCATTTTGTTGTTTATATCTCTTAATAACGTTTATAAAATAGGATCAATTCTGCTGATATACTATCAGTGGGGTATGTGAACTAGATTGCAATCGTTTTCATAACAGCGAAATTACGCTAAATTGAATTATTAATCAAGAGGTTCTTCAAAAAAGGGTGCGACTACATCTTTGTGGGTTGGCTTTGTAATTAAGCTCACAAATACTAGCGATAGGACCGAAGCAATTAAAGCAGGTATCGCAATCATTTGGGAGTCATAAGGGAACTTCAAAATCCACAAGTCCAAAGAACTGCTTTCATAAACTCTATTAAGTACTTCGATAATAATCACGGTAGACATACCCGCAATAATAGAGGCTACTCCACCTTCCTTGGTTACTCTTTTCCAAAAGAATGTTGCTAACAATGCGGGAGCAAGTGAGGCACCAATCATGGTATAGGAAATAAATGCCATTGCTAAAATTTCTTCAAACTGCGTCATTATTAAGTACGCGATAAATCCTAAAAAGACAATTGATATTCTCTGAATTAATAATTTAGTCTTATTAGACGCGTTTTTGATGAAATATTTTTCTATAATATCCCGGGATACATTGGTTGATGTTACTATAAGAAAGGTATTCCCAGTAGAAAGAATGATTGCGGCACCACCAGCAAAAAGAAGAGAGCCGACGAAAACCGGGAGTTGTTCAAATCCTATCCTTAGAATTATTTCTTCAGACATTGCAGCATTGACACTTCCATCAGCCATAAAGAAACGTGGATCGTGTGCATAAATAGCAAACCCAACAATGGCTAATAAACACATTAAGGATTCAATGACAACTACCCCAATAAACATCCCCATAACTGCTTGTTTAGCTGATTTCGAATCTTTTGCCGAAGAAAATTTTTGATAAATACTACTTTCACTTAATAATAGAATGAGTGTTGGTAGCATAATTCCTAAATACCACTGAGGTTCATGTCCTTCTAATATTGATAAGTGGTCAGGGCTAACTTCCTCAATGGTAGCAATAACATTTCCCCAGCCTCCAAAACCGGAAATAGCAAACGGTACCGCTAGCATGATGGCAAGAATCATAATAATACCGTTAAAAATATCTATGGAAACGATGGAGACCATCCCAGCTAATGCTGTAAAGGCAATAATGACTAAAAATGTAATCAGCGTGCCTTGTTCTACACTTATGCCTCCTTCAGTTAAAATGGCCAGAAATCTTCCACCACCCTTAAATTGATATCCAGCGATGATTAGATAGGCGATTATAATAGTGATAGTGCCTAATAGACGCGCAAGAGGTGAATACCGTTTTTCTAATATATCAGTCAAGGTGAACTGAGAAATGCGTCTGACCTTTGCTGCAATAAAGTAAACAGCAAGTATACCAATCCAAGCTCCAAGGGAGAACCATAGCTCAGAAAAACCAACTTGAAAAGTGAGACCGGCTGTTCCAAACAGGCTACCAGAACCAATCCAAGTTGTGACAAGTGTGCCAACTAAAAGGTAAACTGGTACATTTCTACCAGCGACGACAAAATCTTCTTCACTTTTTACCGAACGACTTTTATAAATAATTATACCGGCAAGAATAAGAATATAGGTAAGGGTGACTACTATATATGTCATAGGTTAAGTTTTTTAGAGTGACAAGATATTTAAACTACTTAGGAATAAGAAGCCTAAAATGAGTAGTCCATTTATTTAATTAGTGAAATACCGATGGAAATTTCCAAACCTTCAAGTGAGGCTTTTGCTTTAGTAAAGTCGAGTGTTGACGTGGTGATGTTTCCACCAAGGTCTCCACCTGAAAAGGAACCTTTCATAGGTGTTTTTGTACTGCCTTTTAGGTACTGAGTTTGAATGGAAAGTGCTGCAGACTTGGTTATTTGAAATTCAATTTCGAGACCACCAATAAGTCCCCATCCAATTTGATTTTTAAAATGATAGTCACTATTTACCACATCCCAATCTGTATGTTTTCTTAAAGCCTTATCTAGATTCCCGTTGTTAATCTTCGCTGCAAGATTATACCAGCTGAATCCACCACCTGTAAATTTAAGCCTAGCTGGCCCCATCGGAATATCTAGAAAAAGCTGAAGTGGTATCAAGAAAGTGTAAAGAGGTCCAAATATTGATTCTGTTGTTGAAAGGGGGAGGTCCTTAGCCGGTAAACCAGGGATAAAATAGAATGAAGCGCCCGTTTCGATTCCTATGGTTTTACCAATGCCGATACCTCGAATAGAAAATGGACTGATGGGCGCAGCGATTTCTCCATTTTTAGGAATAAAATAAGAGAATGCCACTCCTTGACTATAAGATTGATATGTTATTAGGAGTAAAAAAATCAGAAAAAATAATTTGTTCATCCTCCAAATATCATGGTTTAATATTTCTTCACGATTCGAAAAGACATAAAAAAAGGGACGTCCAAAATGGACGTCCCTTATATTTTGATCGATATAAAATGTTTAATTACATCATACCACCCATACCACCCATGCCACCTGGCATTGCAGGAGCAGAACTACCTTCTGGTTCTGGCTTGTCAGCCACAACCGCTTCAGTAGTCAATAGTAAAGCAGCAATTGATGCAGCATTTTCTAGGGCAAGTCTTGTAACCTTAGTAGGGTCAATAATACCAGCTTCGAACATGTTTACATATTCGCCATTAGCAGCATTGTAACCATAGTCATCTTTTCCAGCTAATACAGCATTAACAACAACTGAAGCTTCACCACCGGCGTTTTCTACGATCGTTCTTAAAGGAGCTTGAATTGCATTATAAATGATTTTAGCACCTGTAGTTTGATCGATATTGTCTAATTCCAGATTTTCAATAGCACTGAGCGCTCTTATTAAAGCAACACCACCACCAGCTACGATACCTTCTTGAACAGCAGCTCTTGTTGCATGAAGCGCATCATCAACTCTGTCTTTCTTCTCTTTCATTTCAACTTCAGTAGCAGCACCAATGTAAAGAATTGCTACACCACCCGAAAGCTTAGCTAAACGCTCTTGAAGTTTTTCTTTGTCATAATCAGAAGTTGTATTCTCGATTTGTGACTTGATTTGATTCACTCTACCAACGATATCCTCAGCCTTACCTGCACCATTTACTATGGTTGTATTATCCTTGTCAATGTTGATTTTTTCAGCAGTACCTAAATAATCTAAAGTCGCATTCTCCAGTTTATAACCTCTTTCTTCAGAGATAAGCGTACCACCAGTAAGGACAGCAATATCTTCTAACATTGCCTTTCTTCTATCACCGAAACCAGGCGCTTTTACAGCAGCTATTTTCAGCGAACCTCTGATTTTGTTTACTACGAGTGTTGCTAGCGCTTCACCGTCAACATCTTCAGCGATAATTAATAAGGGCTTACCAGTTTGAGCAGTAGCTTCAAGAACAGGAAGCAATTCTTTCATGTTAGAGATTTTCTTGTCGTAGATCAAGATGTATGGGTCCTCTAGTTCTACTTCCATTTTCTCTGTATTAGTTACAAAGTATGGAGATAAATAACCTCTGTCAAACTGCATACCTTCTACAGTTTTCACATCTGTTTCCGTACCTTTCGCTTCTTCAACAGTAATAACGCCATCCTTACCAACTTTTTCCATCGCATTTGCGATCATTGTTCCGATAGTAGCGTCATTGTTTGCAGAAACTGAAGCGACCTGAGAAATTTCTGCGTTAGTAGAAATTTGTCTTGATTGCTTTTTCAAGTTTTCAACCACAAGTGCAACTGCCTTATCGATACCTCTCTTAAGGTCCATTGGATTAGCGCCTGCTGCAACGTTTTTGATTCCGTGAGCAAATATTGATTGAGCAAGTACCGTCGCTGTAGTCGTTCCATCACCAGCATCGTCAGCTGTTTTAGAAGCAACTTCTTTCACCAACTGTGCACCCATATTTTCTATAGGCTCAGCAAGTTCAATTTCTTTTGCAACTGAAACACCATCTTTTGTGACTGTTGGTGCTCCGAATTTTTTGTCAAGAATAACATTTCTTCCTTTTGGTCCTAATGTTACTTTTACTGCATCTGCAAGAATATCAACACCTTTCTTAATGCGGTCTCTTGCGTCGGTATTGAAAAATATATCTTTTGCCATTTTTAGCTATTTTATTTTTATGAATTAAAATTTGAAATTGAGTCGATGAATTATACGATACCGTAAATATCAGCTTCCTTCATGATCAAATATTCAGTGCCTTCGATAGTGACCTCTGTGCCTGAATATTTACCATACAACACTTTATCTCCTACTTTCACGGTGATAGGCTCATCTTTCTTTCCAGTACCAACTGCAATAATTTCACCTCTCTGAGGTTTCTCTTTAGCTGTATCAGGAATAATGATTCCCGAAGCTGTTTTTTCTTCAGCTGCCGCTGGTTCTACAAGAACCCTGTCGGCTAAAGGTTTGAAATTTACTTTAGACATTGTTTATTGTTGTTTTAATGAATTAATACAAAAATTATTTCAAATATGCCAAGTGCACTTTACGTGCCAATTGCGCTTTCATGACAATTTTGCGGTTGGACTACTGACAAAAAAGCAGACTTAAAATTCTCTGGCCATCTTCTGAAATTTATTGATATTTTAGTTGTCAGTGTTGGCGTTTTATTCATCAAAAAGATGTTATCAAATGGGGTGGGTTAAGAATAGCTTATTTGTAGAATTACAGATTT
>JBLIIJ010000007.1:0-69529 GCA_047635055.1 Cyclobacteriaceae bacterium
AATCATTTTGAAGCTAGGGCTTATGATCCAGTTATTGGTAGATGGATGAATGTCGATCCAGCAGGGCAATTCTGGTCACCATATGTTGGTATGGGAAATGCTCCGACAATTGGAGTTGATCCAGATGGGCGGGATTGCCCTAAATGCCCCAACGGGAAAGGGTATGATGATTATCGAAATTCTACCCTTTATTACGACTGGAGCAAACAAGTTAGTGGAGATGGCGCTTTCCTTTGGCACCCAAGCGCAACTATAAGTGCCGGTTTGCCTGAATCTAGTGCTCGTGCACGTAGAGCAGGACATCTATTAGGAATATATCAAGGGCAAGCTGATTTTGTAAGAGGATCAGCTGAATTAGCAGCCTATACGTTTGGAGAGGTAGGAAACTTGGTTACATATGCAGGGTATGGCACATCTTTGATCCCTGGAGCCCAACCAATTGCAGGCTTATTATATACTACGGGGACAGTGTTAGCTACTGCCTCTGCCGGTATTAATTTAGGAATAAATATTGTAGATGGAGATGCAGAAGGAGCTGCATTGACAGGAGCAACATATGCAGCAGGTTTTTTTGCAGTAAAATCAGTTTCAAAATTATCTAAAAGCGGATTAATTACACAGATTGATCAGGTAATATTGGAGGGGTCAGTTGCAACCAAAATGGCTATAATGGCTATGGTCATATCTAAAACCAATGAATAAGATTTTATATGAATTTTTTCTGGGGCATGCTTTTTATAGCCGGAGGAGTGGCTTTAGTTTTTTTTGTTCGAAAATCTGCAGAAGATGAAGATTCCTACAGAGCTGTGTTTATTGATTGGAAGGGATATGTAGCATCAATAGCATTAATTGTTGCAGGAGTGCTTTTTTTGGTAAAAGCTTTTAGCAACTAGTCAGTCTAATCCCCCTACTGGCGCGGATCTTCCTGCGTAGGCCCCTAGCTAGCGCGCGTTTGTAACGCGTGCCTTACTAGCAAAGAATGAAAGTCTTTGAAATCAGAGCTGTCGCTAGCGCCAGCCTTCGGCTGGTGTCCTACGGTATGAAAGTCCTTAAAACGAGATCGGCTAGGTACGAGCCAAAGACTCGCACCAGCGTACGTGGTGCTAAGTTCATACTGGCTTGTATACTTTTATCCCCTCGCTAGCGCGAGCTTTTAGCTCGTGTCCTACGGCAAGAAAGAAAGCCTCCCAAGCCCCCGTTCCCGCCATGCTTTGCATGGTGGTTTTTAATGCATCAAGATTGATGAAGAAAGAAATTGAACGCCTTCGAGCGATCGGTTGCTTTTTGTTCCTCAAGCTGGCGCTAGATTGCATCTAGTGCCATTAATAACAGTACGCGTACGTGTAATGAATATCGGTTTACTGTAGTATTTTAGGCATTGCAAATGCCATAAAGATAAAGTCGCAATGCAATTGCGACATAGCTGGAATCGAAGAAAAGAATATTATTGAAATTCAATACATGGCTGGACAAATCAACTGCACCGAACGCTACAAGCGAGTGAGCATGCAAGACCTGAGAAAATCATTAGAAGAATATCCTCCGATGAAATGAGACAAAAGATGAATAGAAATCGTTATTTTGTATGTATGAATATCGAAGCAAGAAAATATCATTTGATAGAACGTGTGATGCAGTTTGATGAAAAAGAGATCGATAAGGTAGAAACTTTCCTGAACAAAGAATCAGAACTATCAGCATCATTAGATCGAGCATTGCAACAAGTAGAAGAAGGTAAAGTAACTCCACACAATGAAGTGAAAAAGAAGTATGAGAAATGGCTTTAGAGATTGTTTGGGCAGATGAAGCCAATGAAGATCTGGATGATATTATCGAACATCTTGAAGAGAAATGGACAGAGAAGGAGACCCGTCAGTTTTTTGCTCGCCTTGAAGAATGTTTAAGTAAGATCAAAGAAGCACCACACCGACAGAAAGACTCCATTAGAAAACCAGAAACTAAAGAGTATCAACACTCCGCACAGACCACTATTTTTTACTCGTTTGATGATAAGGTGGTCAATCTTTTACGACTCTGGGCAAACCTGAAAGATCCAGGCAGGCTGTAATCCACCGCACCAATCCACCCCTAGCTGGCGCACGTTTAGCCTTTTCGGTGTAACGCGTGCTTGATATAGAAATTCTGGCAGGTGAGATTGCTTCAACAAAAACCTCATTTTAATCGGTTCTTATTTCGCAAAGACGATTTTAAGGCTCATTTCAATGCTTTGTTCATCGAACTCAGGTTAGTAAATTTATTGGCAATTCTGTGATATAAATTGGAGGGTTCTTTTAGGATGAGATTCCTGATCAAGTCATGACTTCCAGCGTTAGATTACCCAACTCTTGCAAAATCTAAGCTTGCGACTGACTCCTTGCGACTTAAGGGTAAAACGATTTCAATATCGTCATTATCAGCTTGACTGGTAATCTCATCATATAAATCTGCATTTACTTTCATGTGGGATTCCTGATCAAGTCAGAAATTATGGAAAGAATCATAATATCCCTGTGGCGCAACGCGACTCGTTTGTGCCTTTTTCTTTGACTTGAATCGTGTGAAGAAGAGAATTTGTATTCTGTTCCAAAGTTATTTTTCTAAAATCGAGTAACCATAAGAGGTTTACCCCAACTGTTCCAAGGTTATAAAAAGAAAAAACTGACTCAAGCTTTAGGCTTGGACTCTTTTTGTTTGCTGGAATGCCTGAAAGCGAAAGGTTAATTGATGTAAATAACTTTGTGATTCAACCAGTTTACCACCTCACGTTAAAATGGCGTTCTTCTAAAGTAATAGTCAGCATATAATCCTAAAGAAAGCCTGTAGTTATATGGAAATCTCTTTCGTTCCTCACTCGATTTAAAGAGCTCAGTTGTGCAAGAATGAACCAATCTCTTTCAATAAAAAACGTCGCTTCGATATGCCCGAAGGAAGTGAGAAGTCCTGTGCATAAATGAGGAGTGATATTTGAAAAGTCCTTATGAAAAATTCCATGATTCTTCATAGAGATTTCTCCCATTGGTCGAAAGGTCGAGTGATGTAGATGATTTTACTGGCTTTTGAAGATTGAAAGTTTGAAAAATGCCATCATAAACTCACATTTCATTGCTGGCTCGACCATCAATCACGTGGAATGGAAGATAACATCTATTACTTAGCAATTAACCTTTCATCAAAAGGCTCTGGTCTTACATCTATCAGTTTTACCAGCTTGTAAAATGAAGGGTGTCTTACATTGATAAGGAAATTATTCTCCCTGTAGCTTTGTGCAGAAGGCACTTCGCAAAGTAGTTGGTCAGACGCTAAAAATCGCTTTGTTTCTTGACTCAGAAAAGTGGGGTAAGGCTTATTCATCCAGTCATTAGGTAGGCTGTCTTTTTTAATTGAATATATTTCCGCCTCTTCATCAACTTCAATAGTCATACAAATACGATCATTGACTAGTCGGTTTTCATTAGCTAAAATTTCCAGTTTGGCTAAAGCAATGCTGGGTGAACAGTAGATTATCCACTGACCTGCTTTGTTCCATCGTCCATCGGAGAAGAGCGTGCCTTGTGGAGGCCAGACATCTTTAAACTTCGTTTTTTCTAAATGATAAAGGATCAACCGTAGATACTGTATTCTATTCTCAAAAAAGCCTTTTCTAATTCACGACGACCTGTGCGACTGCCGAATAGAACTACAGGCTTAATGCCTCCCAAGTTTTCGTTTTTGGCGTTGAGCCATTCGATTAGATTGTCTTGATTGTCATCAAATGCTTCCATGCCTTTTTCCCACAAGTATGCTAGATCAACCAAGGCATCTTTGGTTTTAAAATCAAGCTTATCCGACTGCAGCATGTCGTAGTATTTGCTTTTGCTTATTTCAAGAGCTGCTGTGAGCGTTTGTGTAGATAAGTTCGTATTCTTTTGAATCTTACTAAGCGTGGCGCCTGTCATAGGAGCTTTCGTGATTTCTTCTACTGAAAAGTTCGCATAAATGGCCGTAATCGAACTAGACATGCCATACGTGGCAAATGGTTCTTCAACTTTATTTTCTTTTTCCATATTATGACTCTTTATTCTTACACTAATGTACCACAGTTCTCATGTATTTCCAAAAAAGAGCTTTTTATTTCCAAAAATGGAAAATTGAATGAGACATAAAAAAAAGCTCCAATAGGAGCTTTTTTACTTTGATTATGTGAGGGATTGATTATTTTCCTAATGCTTTTCTCATTACTTCTCCGATATCTGCTGGAGAGGAAGCGACATGCAGTCCACACTCAGCCATAATTCTCATTTTTGCTTCTGCCGTATCATCTTTTCCACCAATAATGGCTCCAGCATGTCCCATTCTTCTTCCTGGAGGCGCTGTTTGCCCAGCGATGAAACCAACGACGGGTTTTTTGTTTCCATTCTCTTGTATCCACTTAGCTGCATCGGCTTCATATTGACCACCAATTTCACCAATCATGACTATTCCTACTGTTTCAGGATCTTCCATCAGCATTTGTACAGCCTCTTTGGTCGAAGTACCAATAATAGGGTCTCCACCGATTCCAATAGCAGTTGATATTCCCATTCCAGCTTTTACCACTTGATCAGCCGCTTCGTACGTTAAAGTTCCTGATTTAGACACAATACCGATATTCCCTTTTTTGAAAACAAAACCTGGCATAATACCGACTTTAGCTTCTCCTGGGGTAATTACTCCTGGGCAATTTGGACCAACAAGAATAGCTCCTCTGTTCTTAGCATAAGGCTTTGCAATCATCATATCTTTTACGGGAATTCCTTCAGTAATGGTAATGATTACTTTAATTCCTGCATCAGCGGCTTCCATTATGGCATCAGCAGCAAAAGCAGGTGGTACAAAAATGATCGTTGTATCTGCACCCGCTTTTTCAACAGCTTCTTTCACGGTATTGAAGACAGGAAGGTCAAGATGCGTTTGACCACCTTTCCCTGGAGTAACTCCACCAACAACATTGGAACCATACTCGATCATTTGAGAGGCGTGAAACGTGCCTTCAGTGCCTGTGAAACCCTGAACAATGATTTTAGAATCTTTATTTACTAGAACGCTCATTTTTGGTTTGTTTTCTTTGGTGCAAAAATATTTGAATTGTGCGCACTAGCAAAGGATAGTGAATATAAACTATTATACATTTGCGCTTTCGCCTTATTTCCATCAATTATTTAGAGAATTTAAACAATGACCCAAGCTGAACCGCTTGAAATAACTACTCAAGATCATTTCAAAATACATGCAATAAGGTATTGGAGTAATGATTCTAAAAAAAAGCACCTTGTCATCATAGTTCCAGCCAATGGAGCACCACAAGGGTATTATCGTTCATTTGCTGAGTATGTTAGTGCCGATGATCACTTTGATTCATTGACATTTGATTATCGCGGGATTGGAAAATCCCTTGATGTGGAAGTAAAAGAGTCTGAGGCTAAATTGGACGACTGGGGAAAAGAAGATTTGACGAGTGTGATTGATTGGGCTGATGATAAATACGACAAGATATTTGTCTTAGGCCATAGCATTGCTGGTCAAATCTTCCCACTTGCGTTAAATACAGGCCGTATATCTGCCAGTTATTTCGTAGCGTCATCATCAGCTTATAAAGGAAATTGGAAAGGAATTCATTACATAGGAATATTGGTCTTCTGGTATTTGCTGTTGCCTCTATTTACGTTTTTTAAGGGGTATATGCCGGGTTGGGTCATGGGTGGAGATATTTCTTTACCGAAGAATGTGGCATTACAATGGAGAAAGGCCGGAATTCACAAGAACGGGATAATAGGGAATGATCAGGTAAAGGCTGAAGGATATTCATCAATTAAAATACCAGTGCACTTTTTAAGTATTGATGATGATAAAATGTACGCCCCAACCAAGGCTGTGCAGGCGTTAATGAGGCAATACATTAATGCCAAAACGACCTTTCAATTTATTAGACCTATAGATTTGGGATACAAGGAAATAGGACATTTTGGTTTTTTTAGAAGAAAAAATCAGCACAACCTTTGGTACATGCCCATTATGTTTTTCACACAATTTGTCGAGAAGTTAGACCAGTAGATGCTCATCTATAAACTCTCGGACAGCACCTTCACCACCTTTAGATTTTAGTATAACCTTTGCAATAGCTTTTATTTCCTTGACAGAATCGGACGGGCATGCAGTATGTCCGACCACCTGCATTATCGATAAGTCATTGACGTCATCTCCGATAAAAGCGACCTCAGAAAGGCTTATCTCCATTTCTTCTAACCAGTTTTCAAGTATTTTGAGTTTGGACTCTTGGCCAACATAGATATATTTCATTCCAAGCATATTTGCTCGTGAATTTACCATTTCCGTGGTATGACTATGGCTGATAATGCCTACTTCAATACCCGATTTTATTGCCAGTTTGATGCCCATTCCATCCTTAGCATTGAATTTTTTAAATTGACTGCCATCTTCAAGGACATAGATTCCTCCATCGGTCATGGTGCCGTCGACATCCAAGACTAAGAATTTAATTTTTTTGGTCATGATTTTTTTAAATAATATTTTTACCTATTGCTTTTGCAATGGACGTCAACGAATGAAACATTGATTCAAATTCATCTAGATCCAATTGTTGGGCAGCATCTGATTTTGCTTTTTCTGGTGTTGGATGTGCTTCAATTAAGAGCCCATCTATACCCATTGCTACCGAAGCTCTTGCCAAGTCTCCAACGCCATATCTATAGCCCATGGCGTGACTTGGGTCAACGATGATAGGCAGATTAGTATATTCCTTGAGGTAAGCGACACCACATAAGTCAAGTGTAAACCTTGTATGTGTTTCGAATGTACGAATACCTCTTTCGCATAACATGACATTTTCATTCCCGCCTGAAAGAATAAATTCTGCTGCTTGGACAAACTCTTGAAGTGTAGAGCCAAAGCCTCTTTTTAGTAAAATTGGCTTTTTCGAAGCACCACATTTTTTCAGAATTGATTGATCATACATGGCTTTGGCACCAATTTGCACAACATCTGCATAATCAATCACTAGGTCGGCGTGGGAGCTATCTTTGACTTCTGTGATGATGTTGAATCCGTGAGATTCACGAATTTTCGCCAACATCTTAAGACCTTCTTCACCCAATCCTTGAAAGGTGTAAGGGGAAGTTCTTGGTTTAAAGCATCCTGCTCGTAACGTTTTAATACCTAGGTTTTTTAGCCTGTCAGCGACTATGTTGATTTGTTCCCAAGACTCAATGGAGCAAGGACCTCCGATAATCATTGTATTGTTTGATATGCCACCAATTTTTGCGTTATTTATGGTGATTTCTCTTTTATCGTTTAGGTAATGCTTACTTGCAAGTTGGATGTCGCTATCCATCACGAAACACTCTTCTACGAATTTTTCAATTTCAGTTGGAAGTTCTTTTAATTTCGAGCTGGTCACCAATATGGGTGTTTCTTTTTGCCTGAAATAAATAGCACTAAGCTGATGCGAAATTGAATGAATAATGTCTTTTTTGGTAGATGGTTTGAGATGTATAATCATGATTCACTTCTAATTAAGTGGGCGAAAGATAGCGCACCTTTGAGGTTATTTTGGTTATCGATGACTGGTAAGAATGAAACTAAAAAATCGCTTTGATTAATAAGTAGTAATAAATCTGAGATAGTAGCATTCTCATTGATCCTTACTGGTGTTTTATTGATCAGGTCGTCTACTTTGACATTATTGAGGTTGTCTAGATTTTTAATTAATGCTTTTCTTAAATCAGCATTACTCACCAAACCTGATAATGCTCCATTATTTGCTTTAATAAGTGTAAAACCCAAATCTCCTTTTTCAATGGACAGAATGATGCTGGATACTGATAGTTCATGTTCAGAGACAATGGGGGTCTCTGGTAGCTCCATCATAAAATCTTTAATCTGATAATTAGAATGAATGATGGAGGATTTTAAATGTAAAATTGCTTCTCCAATAGATTGATGATTGACAAGATAGGAACCAGATATCATCCCAGTAACACCTAGTATTCTTAAAATAAAACTTACTTCATCGTTCACCCCTCCATCAACAAATATTTCTTTTTGTGGAAATTGATTTCTGAATTTTCTTATTCTTTGGAAATTCACTTTTTGAAATAAACCGCCACTTTCGCCAGGTATTGTTGTCATCATAAGTACAAAGGAGCAACTGCTGCTATACTCCGTAAAAACATCAATAGGCGTGTGTGTGGTAATGGCTATTCCCCATTTAGTTTTTCCATTTGGAAACCGTACGGGATGATTTTCGATATGCTCATATTGAATGGCGGCTTGTTTGATTTGTAGTTGTCCAATCTCTTGGAAATATTTCTCTGGTTGCGCTGATATTATATGTAAATCAATGGGTGTTTTGCTGATTTTTTGAATTCGCGATATATCTTGAAATACCGTTAGATCGTCGATTGAATCGATGTGAAAAAAGTCTATGTAGCACCTTTCTAGCTGCTCAATGAGCTGCTCTTGATTTTTTGAAGTGTTGGAATAAAGCGACGCTGATATTTTCATCTAGTAAGAATGTAAGATCTCAAATATATACTGCTCTTGATTCTGGTTAAAATTAAAAGGAGAATCATAATCTTTTTTTGATCTCATATTGTGGGTTTTGTTCTCACATCCTAGCATGGGATAAAAAGAAATTATCAAATCTCATACCTCGCGAGCTTGCTCCGAGGTGCTTGATTTATTGGAATGTTAAGCTTTATGACGATAAAGTCAACATTATGCCACCTATGTAAAGTATTTGTTATCTATTAATAAATACCCAACTTATGGTATTGAATGGCGTTTTCGTAATTATTATCTTTGAAATATTAATCCTCTTCATATAGCATGGATAGGAGGCCAGCTTTGTTGGCCTCCTATTTTCATTTTAAGAACATGCTATTATTTTGTATCCCAGATTTTTACTTTCTATTTGTTGAAACAGAATTTCATGATTGATTTAAGAAGTGACACAGTAACTCGACCAACAAAAGCAATGCTGGAGGCTATGATGAGCGCTAAGGTTGGAGATGATGTTTTCGACGATGACCCAACGGTAAATGAACTACAGGAGAAAGTAGCCAAAATGTTTGGAATGGAAGCGGCGCTTTATTGCCCATCAGGCACCATGACTAATCAAATAGCGCTTCGCATTAGTACAAGCCCTCAGGATGAAGTGATTTGTGATAAAAGGTCACATATTTATCTTTATGAAGGCGGTGGGTTGGCCTATAACTCCATGCTTTCGCCCAAACTTCTCGATGGTAATAGAGGAATGATTACCGCCGAAATGGTTGCTGAAAATATTAACCCTGATGATATTCATTTCCCAGTATCTAAGTTGGTAAGCTTAGAAAATACCATGAATAAAGGTGGAGGAGCGACTTATGACATTGAGGAGATTAAAAAGATAAGAAAGGTTTGCGATGCTAATCAACTAAAACTACACTTAGATGGTGCCCGATTGTTCAATGCAATAGTTGCGAATGATGAGCAGCCCGAGACTTACGGTCAAATATTTGACACGATTTCAATATGTTGTTCTAAAGGTCTTGGCGCGCCTGTTGGGTCATTACTTTTAGCATCAAAGGAGGATATCAAAAGAGCGAAGAGAGTAAGGAAAGTGTTTGGAGGAGGAATGCGCCAAGCAGGCTATCTGGCAGCTGCTTGTATCTATGCACTTGATCATCATCTGGAAAGGTTGGTAGATGACCATGCTCGGGCAAAAATTATAGCTTCATCGTTAAAATCGAGTAACTATATCAGTAATATTTTGCCGGTAGAGACGAATATTGTGATTGCAGAATTGGAGGGAATTAAGCCAGCCACCTATTTGTCCAAATTGGAACATCATGATGTTAAGGCTGTTCCTTTTGGTCCTAAATCCGTCAGGTTTGTCACGCACCTAGATTTTAATGATGCAGATTTGGAAAAGGTGGTTTCAGCGATTTCTAAATTGAATTAGATTTTTTTTTCACGGCCATCGCTACACCAAGGAAGACTAATATCGCTCCGAAAATAGTTTGAAAATTGAGCGATTCATTCATAAAACCAATGCCTAAAATGGTGGCAAAAACGGGCTGTAAATAAATGTAGGCGCCTACCGTTGAAGGACTTACTTTTTTCATTGCCCAGATATTGGTGATATAAGCAATGATCGTGACAGCAAAAATGACAAAGAAAAAACTAAACCAATGAATGAGATTGAAACTTGTCCAACTAATCTCTGCAACTTCGGAATAACCAAAAGGGGCCAAAAAGATAAATCCAAATAGGAAAAACCATTTGACTAGCGTTATTGGAGCATACTTTTCTAGTAGAGGTTTGGCTAAAACCAAATAAGTCCCAAAGCTCAATGCATTTAGAAGTATCAGCACATCACCAAGCAGAGAAAATTGTGAGGTATTATCGCCCGATTGAAGAATAATTACGCTTGCTCCAGCTAATCCTAAAATTAACCCTGTAATTCTGCTTTTGGCAAGTCTTTCTTTTAATAAAATAGCGGCTAAAATGGCCACTAAGATTGGGGTCAAGGTCATAATTATAGACCCGTGAATGGAGGATGTCAGACTCAACCCTTTGAAAAAGAACAACATATTGATGCCAACTCCGAAGATTGCACAGGAAATGATCCGAAGACCATCGACTGACCAATTTACTTTTTGCGAATGAAATATTCCGATAATCCAAAAAAGTACTCCCGCTAAACCAACGCGAAATATTAGAAACCCAAATGGAGCAATGAGAGAGGGAGTTATTATTTTGACAGCAGCATAGTTGGTTCCATATAAAAAAGCCACTAAGAGCATAGCCAGATGGACTTTTAGGTTGACTTTTTTCATCTACCCAAAAGTGGGTATTTATATGAGATTATGACTAAAGTCAAGAAAATATATTTAGGTTTACTAGCTGCAAACGTTTGCATTTAGTAAATTTACATTACTTTTTATAAACCTTCAAAACGCCGAATGTATGGTTTTTACAGAAATAGACAAAGAAACAGCGACTATAATCAGTACTTTGGTAAAGTATGTGAACAATAGCACAGCGCATCACGAATCGATCATTACAGTGGGTCAGCATTTGGGAGTTCCAAAAGATGAAACTATTGGAATCATTGAAGAATGGGAAGAGTCCGACAGTTTAACCCTTCAAAGTACTTCGGAGAAAAAGGAGTTTATAAAAGAGATTTTTCAAGATATATTGCTCTATGATGATCATTTAATTAAGCAATTACATTCTCATATAAGCAAAGAGCTGGGCATCACCTCATAGATTTTTTCGACTTAACACGTAATATATTAGCGGAGATCACTCCGCTATTTTTTTATCCAACATACGCTGTTTGTATTTTGGTTATCCTCTCAGGAATAATCAATTCGCTCATTCACGATTATCACACTCGTCCATATAAGTTAGATTTGCTCCAAAATCTTTTTAGCTACTACTATGTTTCAGGATAATTCCCCTTTGGCAGAAAGAATGAGGCCATCTTCGCTTGCTCAATTAATAGGTCAAACCCATTTGGTTGGGGATGGTGCTATTTTGAATAAAACGATTCTATCTGGTCGTATACCTTCCATGATACTTTGGGGACCTCCGGGTACGGGTAAGACAACTTTAGCAAATATCATTGCTAACCAGGTCAAAATGCCATTTCATACACTTAGCGCGATCAGTGCTGGAGTAAAGGATGTTAGAGAAATCATTAATCAGATTCGAACTGGTCAAAAAGCAATACTTTTTATTGATGAGATACATCGGTTTAATAAATCACAGCAAGATGCGCTTCTTGGGGCTGTAGAGAAAGGTAAAATCACACTTATTGGCGCAACCACCGAAAATCCAAGTTTTGAAGTAAATGCTGCGTTGCTTTCTAGATGTCAGGTCTACACATTAAAGCACCTAGAAAAAGAAGATTTACTGGATATCGTTAAGCGTGCGCTGAAAGAGGATTTGGAAATGCAGAAGATTGATGTTTCCATTGATGAAACGGAAGCATTGTTCAACTTGTCTGGGGGTGATGCTCGTAAACTTCTTAACCTAATCGAATTGGTCGTTAAGTCGGAAAGTGGGGATACGGTAAAAGTGACTAATCAATTGGTCATGGAAGCAGCTCAGCGAAAGACGGTGCTTTATGATAAAAAAGGGGAGATGCACTACGATGTTATTTCTGCGTTTATCAAGTCGATTAGAGGAAGTGACCCCAATGCTGCGGTGTATTATTTGGCAAGAATGATTGAAGGTGGAGAAGATGTTAAGTTCATTGCTCGACGACTCTTGATACTCGCTTCAGAAGATATTGGAAATGCCAATCCGACAGCTTTGGTGATGGCTAATTCTGCATTTCAGGCAGTAAATGTTATTGGTTATCCTGAATCGCGCATTATTCTCGCTCAATGTGTAACGTATTTGGCCAGCTCGCCAAAAAGTAATGCAAGCTATGAGGCTATAAAAATGGCGCAGAAGCTAGTGCATGAAAAGGGCGATTTGCCAGTACCTATGGCTATTAGAAATGCACCTACAAAATTCATGAAAGAAGAAGGATATGGTGATGGCTATAAGTACGCCCATTCTTTTCCTGGAAACTTCGCAGAAATGGAATTTTTACCTAAAGAAATAGAAGGGCTGAAACTTTATGAGCCAGGTAATAATGCTCGAGAGGCCGAACTACGAAAATTCTTAAAAAATCGTTGGAAAGATAAGTATGAGTATTAATTTCAGACCGCTACTATCATTTGCGTATGATGATCGAGAGGCATGGTCTCGCCATCTCATGAAAATCACTTTCCTTCAGATTTACGATAGAAGTTATATTTCTAACATTTTTCGTATTTGCACCTTACCTTATTATAACTACTTCAAATAAAAAGGAATTATCAAACTTCATACTGCTTTAGCTTATTACGAAGTTCTTGAACAAGGATTACTAAAAAAAATTGATTTCGATCAAAGACACCACAAATAATGGAGTAGTGGATTGTCTAAATGAACCCGAATGATGCTTGTTCTTCTGGTAGTAATTATAATTATAAAAAATATTATATCGTAATTAATAATATTACAGAATATTATTATGTTTTGTAGTGGGCTAACTTATTAGTGTAACTGTTTTTACTTCAATTTTTTTTATACTTAAGGGAGCAAGTTTGTCAATCGATAGAATTGCTTTTTATTGCAGAAAGGCAAGAACATTTGTGCGTAAAAACAGTGATTCAATAAAATTTTATGCGCAAAAAATAGTCAGTTAATCGGATTCCGCAGAATCAAAGTCCAATGATATATTGTATTACTCCCTCGTTGGTATTGGGTTTCAAAATATAGGGGAGTACGATTTATCAATAATAGTTTCAGAAGCGAGTGATTGAACTGAGTATAGAAAGAAAAGACACTACAAATCTTGCTATCGGTTATCAAAACCTAGGCGTAGCTTACAAGTTTCTAGAAACCTATGATGAGGCCCTCATTCATTTTTTTTAATGCGCTATCAATTATCAAGAAGGCTCAAACAGCCCCAAAGTGTAACATTACTAGAGCGCTGAAGGGTATGGGTAAACAAGAAGAAGCTGGAATTTATATAGAATGTGCGTTAGCCATAGCGCAAAAACTTGATGATTCAAAAATCAAATCAGCTGCTTTTATTGCACTCATCCCGAGTATGTTTATGCAAGGAAATCTTGTCAATGCATTTGAATATTTGAAAAAGGGAGAAGAGGAATTGCTGCGTATAAACTTATGTAATGGTCTGCTGAGTATTTATAATAATTTGGCTGCAATAAAATTTTATCGAGGAGTACTTGTATCACATGTGCTCATTTTGATTAATAGTAGAACGAGACATAGGCTATGAGTGCAGCTTTCAGAATAGAAAAGTAAGGTTCAACGGAAGCGATTTAGATCAGTTATAGATGGCGAAGAATAAAAAAGAAAGCGTATCGCCAGAGATCTTCATGATGGTTTCGGTCAGATTTTGTTAACGGTGAAAATACTCGTTTCATCAACAAGTATGGAGCCAGCGAAGCTTCAAAAATCAATTTTATTAATAGATCCTGTGGTTGATGAAGTTGGCTCCATATTGCACAGTTTAATACCGATTGCATTCACCGCTTATGGGGTAAAATAGGCCATTGAAGATATGTTCAGAACAGTGAAAGAATCTTTGCCAGTTGATTTGAAAATGGCCATTGAAGAAGGATTGGGTCCAGAAGAACAAGTATCTATTGTGATATATATAGTGCTGCAAGAGTGTCTAAATAATACACTTAAATATGCGAATGCTTCAGAATTGCAATTGTTGATATCAAAAGACTAAAGCCTCATTAAAATCAGAGACAAAGACAATGGATCTGGCTTTGATATGAAAGGAGCTAAGCCAAATGATAGGTCTAAGTGGAGTCTGTCCATCATATCCGATCTCTTCGTTACGCCCGTCGAAAAAATAATCCACTTCGGCGGACCGATTTCCATAAGGAATCCATTCCACGATGGCTGCTCCGCGATGGCTGCTCCACGATGGCTGCATGTTTTTCTCTTTCGCAAGCCTCGATATCGAACATTTTGAATCAGAATCTTATTCTACAGACAGATTCTAAATAATATGCAATCTTGAATTGAGTGAATAGGAGGAGGTTCTGAAATTGTTTCTAAATGCAGCGTAGAGGCAAGTATGTTTTTTTCAATTCCAGACGATTTTGAATACAATAAAATGGCTTTTGGTTGATGACCATGAGCTATTTTAGATGGCATATCATCTTTGCTTCAAAAGGTTGAAGAACTAGAAATAGTCGGAGAAGCTGAAAATGCCCAATCCGCTATTCGCTTTTTAGCTATTCAAACCCCTGACATCCTAATCACTGACTTCAACATGTCCGGTATAGCACTTTTTAAACACGTCAAAAAGGAATATCCAGAGATTAAAATGATAGTATGAACCATGCACAATGATAGACCTACTGTTTCTGAAATTATGATGGCAGAGGCAGAAGGATATTTATTGAAGAATACCGATAAAACCGAATTGGTAAATGCAATTAAGTGGGTGGCAGATGGAAATACGCATTATTGTAATGAAGTGATGTCTATTATTCTCGAAAAATATAAAGTTAAAAAAGAAGTAAAGAGTGATACAGTTCACCTTACCGATCGAAAAGTGGAAATTTCACAACTCCTTGCGCAAGAAAAATCGAATGAAGAGATCGCTAGCGAACTTTTTATTTCGAGGAGAACTGTTGAGACACATCGAAAAAATATCTTAAAAAAGACCTAAGTAAAAAGCGTGGTTGGTTTACTTAAATTCGGCTATAGGCTAGGACTTATCGTTCTTTAAAATGAAAAGATTGATGCCTTTTCATTTTGAAAGGCATCAACCTCAATTGGCCATTTTTTATCAATCGGAAATAGATAGACTTATAAAAAATGAGTGCCCCGTGGCTTGATTGTTAATCTAAGGCACTAGTAAACAGGGCTATCTCAAGATCATCATAAAGCTCATCTTATTGTAACGAGATTCTTTTACCACGTTAATATGGCTTTTACAAATGCAGATTTGATAATTACTCCTTTTATGCTTTGATCTTTATGGTAAATGGGCAACAACTCTATCTGACTTTAATCGCGATTCACAGACATTTTCGCTGCGAATCGCTCGGTTGTCGACAGGATTGCTTTTAATTCTTACTTTTGTATGATCACTAAAATCCGAAAACAGTTTTTATGCAAGAACTCAATCAATTTCTAACCGTCATCGATAGCTTTATTGGCAGTGCCTTCTGGTTTCCTTATGCATTATTAGGAACCGGCCTTTTCTTCACCATTTACCTTAAGTTTCCACAGGTTCGCTTTTTTAGGCATGCTTTGAGAATAGTATCTGGAAAATTTGATAAGAAAGACTTACCCGGAGATACGTCTCATTTTCAGGCTTTGGCCACTGCTTTATCTGGTACTGTAGGAACCGGGAATATTGCGGGAGTTGCCTTTGCCCTGCATTTAGGTGGTCCAGCAGCATTGTTTTGGATGTTAGTTACTGCCGCTGTAGGTATGTGTACCAAGTTTGTCGAAGTTTCACTCTCACATAAGTACAGAGAGCAGCTGGCTGATGGTACTATGGCTGGAGGGCCGATGTATTACATGAAGAATGCAAATTTCACTTTAAATGGTAAAAAAGTAAACTTAAAGTGGTTAGCGGCAATTTTTGCTTTTGCTACTGTTTTGTCTTCGTTTGGTACAGGTAGTTTACCTCAGATTAATAGTATTTCTAGTACCTTATTAGCCACTTTTGGCATTAATCAAATGCTTACGGGCGGTGTTTTGGCCGTTCTATTAGGCCTAGTGATCATCGGTGGTATAAGCCGTATTGCTGCGGTTACCTCTAGGCTTGTTCCAGCAATGGCGATTATTTATTTCATAGGTGCATTTGCTGTTATTCTTGCGAATCTTGAAAATATTTGGCCCTCTTTAGTTGCAATTTTTGGAGAAATATTTACAGGATCAGCCGCAACAGGTGGTTTCATCGGAGCTAATCTTGCTTTTGCATTTAATAAAGGTGTAGGGCGAGGGTTGTTCTCTAATGAAGCAGGACAAGGAAGTGCACCAATTGCCCATGCATCGGCAAAGGCAAACGAACCGCTATCAGAAGGAATGGTTGCTATCCTTGAGCCATTTATCGATACCATTGTCATATGTACAGTCACTGGCTTAGTATTATTATCCTCAGGTGTGTGGGCCGAAAAGCATGTTAACCAATTTGAATATTCTGAGATAGAAATTTTAAGTGGAAGTATGCAAGAGAGTAATCCAGATAATACCAATGCGCTATATGAACATTTGAATGGAATAGAAGCTTTACCACTTTTTTCAGGTGAGTTGGCTGTTGAAAATGGTCAAATTACCAATGAGGATATGACCTTTATTCATTCAAGAAGTTTTGCTGATAATATTACCGTTTACCTGAATGATGGTCTCCTAGACGAATCTATTTTCACAGGAAAAATATCCATCACCAACGGGTTGATTACAGATGATAAATCCTTGAAATTTATTGGGGAATCTTTGATGCATAGTGCGCCTCTGACCGCAATAGCTTTTAATCGTGGATTTTTTGGAGATTATGGACAATATATCGTTTCGATAGGATTGCTGATGTTTGCTTTTAGTACGGCTATAAGTTGGTCTTACTACGGAGATAGAGCAATGACTTTCTTGTTTGGAACCAAATCTGTTATTTATTATCGTATTGTTTATGTCGTCGCTTTCTTTTTTGCAGCATTCCAGGATACGACGATTATCTGGACATTATCAGGTATAACCATTGCATTAATGACCCTTCCTAACTTGATTGGAATAATTTGGCTAAGAGGGGATATGAAAAGAACCATTAAAGAATATGGTGAATTCTTTGACAAGGAGTTTCCAGATAAGAAACATCCTAAATTCTAATGACTGGCGAGGTATGAAAGGTTTAATTCATTAATTAAACCTTTCATACCTTTATTATACCGATAGTTTAATGAATATCCGTGTACCGACAGATTATTGGTATTTTTGAAGACTCTAGGAGAAAACCATTGGATCTTTTTTAAGACGCCTCTAATAATTTCTTTCGAGAGAGGAGAATTTAATTTTAAAAAGCATATTTGTGAAGAGAATACTAATCATTGCTTTAATTGGCGCTTGCCTGTCAGTTTCAGCACAGAAGGTTGTAAAGAAAATCAATAAAGAGGTCAAGAAAATGACCTATGAAAGCCACTTAAGATTTTTGGCTTCCGATGAATTAAGAGGTCGTAATACTGGGACTGTTGAAAATGAAATAGCAGCTAGATATATAGCCAACCAACTACAAAAATTTGGTGTGAAGCCAGCACCTGGTCAGGAAGATTATTTCCAAGGAGTAAGACTAGTTAAGAGTAAATCTCCCGCTACGGCAAGCATGACTGTTGGGGAAAAAACATTCGAACTTTGGGACGATATGCTTTTTCTTACCTCTGACAATGTGGATATCGATGCTGAGGTAGTATATGTTGATTTTGGTTTTGCTGAAGACTTAGTTGGTAAAGATCTAAAAGGTAAAATTGTTATTTCAAAAGCAGGTAACGGGAACCCAAAGGAAGGATTTTACAAGTTTGCGATGCAAAAGAGAGAGCTTGCGCAGGAAGCAGGAGCCATTGCATTTATGGAGTTGTACCGACCTGCCACATATCCATGGAAGTTGTTGATCAACTATCTTTCAGGAGACCGCTTTGTTTTAGACAATGATCAAGAGGTGAGTACGGCTTTTCCTACGGCGTGGATTTTAGATGCTGATGGAGAACACCTTGGTTTAATAAAAGAGATGGATGGAAAATCAGTGAACATCAAGATAACTGGAGCAGGTACGCAAAGAATGTCAGTTCCTAATGTTGTCGGATATATCGAAGGAACTGATCCTAAGCTAAAAGAAGAATACATCATGATTTCGGCACATTTGGATCATGTGGGAGTCAAGGATGTAGGAGGCGAAGCTGATTCCATTTGGAATGGAGCAAGAGACAATGGAATCGGAACTGCAAATTTGTTGACAGCTGCCGAATATTTCTCTAAAAACCCAACCAAAAGATCAATAGCTTTTTTAGCATGTAATGCTGAGGAGGTAGGGTTACTAGGAAGTAAGTGGTACGTAGAACACCCTTTAATTCCTTTGGAAAAAACAGTATATGACTTGAATACGGATACTGGTGGATACAACGACATCACTAAGGTGACTGTAGTTGGTTTTAACAGGACTTCAGTAACACAGCATTTTGTAGATGCAGCAAAAGCCTTTGGTTTAGAGGCTATTGATGATCCACTTCCTGAAGAAAACTATTACGACAGGTCTGATAATGTAAGTTTTGCAGCCAAAGGGATTCCATCTGTGTCTTATGACCCAGGCTATGTATCGATGAATGAAGAGATAACGAAGTATTATCATCAACCAGAAGACGAGCCTAACAGTTTGAATTTTGATTATTTGACAGAGTATTCCAAGTCATTTATTTATGCGGTAACGCTTATTGGAAATAGAACAGAGCCAATATTCTGGACAGAAGGTGATAAGTACGAGCCTGCTGGGAAATCGCTTTATGGCAAAGAGTAGTTAAGATTTTCAATACCAACTTTACCTTAAGACATCTGTTATTAAACAGATGTCTTTTTTTGTTTTAGATTCTCAGATTATTTTAAAGAAAGTGTTGTTTATATGATCACTCAAATGCTATATTTTTAATGAAATCAGGCTAATTATCATGATCAACCAATGGAATGACTTCCAATAATTTTAGATGCCTTAGATCCACAGATTTTAATAGTATCTAGATTTTGCTATCAGACACCAAGCCAAATCTCACGCCATTTAATTTTTTTGTAAATAGACATATGACTGTTATTTACTTAACCTTAACAGGGCTCTAAGAAGTGAAATACGGTCATCTCAAGAGCATTAGGGATATTCAATCCGATCGCTATAGCGCCTCTAAGGCGCGGAAGTAGCTAAAGATTTCACTGCCCTTAAAGCCAAAATAATAACGATTTTTGAGAATTTGAGCACGACTCTCCCCGACTTAGATTAAACGAATCCTCTATATATGGTTTAAATTCAATAGAGTCGTTTAACTACTTGTAAGTGTTTGCGAATGTTTGTCTGGATTTTTTCAATAAAACATCAATTTGATTGGAGTTATTCTTCTGGAATGTTAAACACATATTTAAAATTAACAATCTATTTTTCATTAGGTTAGGTATCATAACGAATAGACCCCTTTAGGAATGCGAATTAGATGATCTCTATTCCGTATTAATTGTAAAGGAAATTTCCTTCGAGCCGTCTACTCGTATGGCTCCAATAAAAAGACCAAGTCCGCCCTGTACGTTGGTTACGTTAAAAGGCACAAATACGTCAGAAATAGTATTGTGATAGCGCTCATAAATAGGTTCAGGAGGGATTAATGAATAATTGATAGTCTCACTATATGGAGTTTTCAATAAGGTAATACTAGATGGGATAAAGATTTGAAGAACCTTTAATAAATTTATTTTATCAAAACCTTGTAAGTTTTCAGCGAGGATATTTTCGTATGCCGGATGGCCAGTAAATTAAAATTGAATTTTTGTATTAATGAATAATAGGTTTCAGCTAATTTTTGAAAATGTTGGGCATAATATTTAATGGCGGTAAAATGTGGAATAAATGGGAGTATTAATTGTACGGGGACTTATAAATATCGAAAGAGTGAGTCTTGCGTTTGCGTAGAGTCATCAATAATAGGGAATAATGGAACTTCTTGAAATGATACTGGTTGCTCATTATTTACGCTTATAGCCAAAGACTCTACGGGATATTTTGGCACTACTGCAACTGCTGAGGCACTCCGCTTTTCGCTCTAAACATAAATTTCAAATCGATTACCTTGTTCCACAATTTGATTCGATTCAGGTCGATAAATGCTCGGTAATCCTTCACGAAGTGATATTAGATCGTCGTTCATATATAATAATATTTCTGCGTTAGAAATATAGAATTCTGAAGAATCTACAATTCGAAAAGCGCCCTGATCTAGACTGTATGACTGTCGGACTATTATTTCTGGAAGAGGTTCTCCAGAGAAAAATACCGCATCAATTTGAAGTAAGGGGCGGTGGTCCACTACCAAATCTATTTGCTTAGGGCAAGCTATTATGACCGTGAATAGGAGTAGGAGAATAGCTTGTTCCTGAATTCTCATGACTCAACTTTTTTAGCCAAATTCATGCGCAAACTAATGGTAGGTAAAATAGGTAGCTGGCCAAAACCTGTAACTGTTGGCCTCACTCTAAACTGTCCATTTGGAAGCTCATCAATGTTCGAATTAGCCGTTATTGTAAGGATATTAAATCGATTATATACATTCACATCGTTTAGAGACCACTCCGTCTGCCTTTTGAGAAACACTCTATTTTTCCAATTGATAGTTGAATCTAAGAAATCATATACCTGCAATTCCTATTTATTTGCTTCAATTATTTCATAACATTTAAAATACAGCGTTAAATGTGAGGAAATTTTATAATTTGGCTTTTTTGAAATGAATGATTAATTGTTGTTAGCGCCAAGAATGGTGGCTTTATCAGATAAAATTCTCCGAAAGCTCTGTTTAGGCACTTGATAATGCTAGCAAACGCGATAATTTAATTATGAAAAATCTCTTTTAACGATCATTATGATGATTGTAATTGAGTGCTATTTCACGCATGCACCTCGATGACTTGCCCTCGAGTTAGTTGGTTTTAAGAAAGGTTTATTCAGTTATTAAAAGTTTAACATTATTGCATGAGCACACCCTTGGTTTTTCCTAGAGGATACTTTCCATTTCCTAGTATATTTTAGATATGACTAATGCAGTTTCAGTTTCTAATGCAGATTTTTTTCTTTTCTCAGCTTGATATTTAAATCGTATAAGCGAGAATTCTTGGGTGATCCGTTGAATCTCCCTCTTTGGTTTTTATTCCCAGATATCTGCACCGAATAAAGGGTATTCGCCAAATGTCATACCATCCGAGCTTACTTCGAAGCTTTTGGTTGAAAAAACGGACAAATATTAAGCGCAATTATTTTAGATTTTGTACCTCATAATATGATCTGTTTGCTCCTCGTTTCCGATCATAAAGGAATGATTTCCAGTGATTTCAAATCCCATTTTCTCATAGAAGGTAATAGCCTTGTCGTTCTGTTCCCATACGCCCAACCAGATTTCCTTCTTGTAAAGTTCCTGAGCTAGAGACTTCAAAAAGTCCATCATTTTTGCTCCACAGCCCATCCTTTTATATTCTTTTAGGACATAAAAACGTGAAATTTCAAGACTGTTGCGAGTGTTAATATCTGTTTGGTGGGGGTATTCTAATGTGTGAAAATAGGAGACTATTTGCCCTTTGTGATAGCCGAAATAATAGTGACTCTGAGGAATTTTAAGACTGGATCTGGTCCGAGTTAATGTAAAATTTACTTTGAGGTACTTCTCGAACTGCACTGGGTCATTAAGGTGTTCGTAGGTATTAATGAAGGCATTCTTGGCAATTTTCAATAATAAGTCAGCCTTATCGAGAGTTACTTTTTTGAATGTTATATCCATTTTCTAAAGTTAAAAAAGGAAGGAAGTTTAGAGGGTGTAGCATAGTAAAGAGACACCTTAATTGGGTGTCTCTTCATTACTGTTTTTATAAGGTAATGTTACTTAGCGAATGCGACTGCTCTTGTTTCTCTTATTACAGTAACCTTTATCTGTCCTGGATACTGCATTTCTTTTTCTATCTTTTGAGAGATATTAAAGGAAATTTCTCCTGCTTTTTGATCACTTACATTTTCTGCATCTACCATCACTCGAAGTTCACGTCCTGCTTGAATAGCATAGCATTTGTTTACGCCATCGAAGCTGTGTGCTACTTCCTCCAAGTCCTTAAGTCGCTTGAGGTATTGTTCCATGATTTCTCGTCTAGCTCCGGGTCGACTACCGGAGATGGCATCACATGCTTGGACTATAGGAGAGATCATAGATGTCATTTCTATTTCATCATGATGAGCGCCAATAGCGTTGATTATTTGTGGGTTCTCTTTGTATTTCAATGCTAATTCCATTCCGATGATCGCGTGTGGCTTTTCAGGCTCATCTGGCCAGACTTTGCCAATATCGTGTAACAATCCAGCTCGTTTAGCCATTTTTGCATTAAGGCCGAGCTCTGAAGCCAATGTAGCACATAGGTTGGCCACCTCTCTAGAGTGCTGGAGTAAATTTTGTCCATAGGAAGACCTAAATCGCATTCTTCCTACCAACTTGATTAGTTCAGGGTGCAAACCGTGAATACCAAGGTCTATCACCGTTCTTTCCCCAATCTCGACAATTTCCTCATCGATATTTTTGGTTGTTTTGGCTACAATTTCTTCAATTCTGGCTGGGTGAATCCTGCCATCTTGCACGAGTCTATGTAGGGACAATCTTGCAATCTCTCTTCTAACAGGGTCGAACCCTGAAATAATGATAGCTTCAGGAGTATCGTCCACAATGATTTCAACACCAGTTGCCGCTTCTAGTGCGCGAATATTTCTTCCTTCACGCCCAATAATCTTTCCTTTTATATCATCACTTTCAATATTGAACACTGACACGCAATTCTCTATTGCGTGTTCTGTCGCCGTTCTTTGAATAGTCTGAAGGACTATCTTCTTGGCTTCTTTTGTGGCAGTCATCTTGGCCTCTTCGATGATGTCTTTGATATGGGCAGAGGCATTGGTTCGTGCCTCATCTTTCAATGCTTCAATCAGCTGATTTCTCGCTTCGTCGGCTGTGAGCTGAGAGGCTTTTTCCAAGACCTGAATTTGTTGCGTCATAAGCTTGTCATACTCTTCGCGACGCTTTCGGGTAATCTCTATTTGAGCCGCGAGATTTTCTTTACCCGACTCAAATTCTGCTTCTAATCGTTTGTTCTTTTCAATTTGTTTCGAAAGATTAGCATCTCTTTGCTTTAGTTTATTCTCATTAGTTATAAGCTGATTTTTCTTTCGATTTGATTCTTCTTCAAATTCTGATTTAAGCTTCAGAAATTTTTCTTTAGCTTCTAAGATTCTGTCTTTCTTGATACTATCGGCATTTACCTCTGCTTCTTTGAGGATGAGTTTTTTCTCATTTTCAGCCGCCTGTTTAAGTTTGGCAATTGACCGTTTAAGGAGTGTTCTATCAACTCCAACCCCGATTATCAGGCCTACGATTCCTATGATCGCGGTATATATGGTATTATCCATGATGTTGTTTTATTAATTTAACATACATGGTAGGGATGAACCAGAAGATTAAAGTATTTGACTATTTAAGCATATTTAAAGAGCGGAAGATAACAGGCTGTTAAGTTGTTTTAGTTGTGCTAAAGCCACCTCATCTGTTGATGAATAAGCCTCTTCACTTTTCATACGCCCTACCTGACAATCAAATGCGACCATAGCCAGAAGATCTTGATTATCCTCTATGCCGAACTGATTCTTATAATGTTTTATTTTCTCATTTAGAATCTTTCCGGCTTGTCTTATCCTCTCCTCATCTTCGGGCTTTACTTTCATCGGATACTCTCTGTTTCCGATTTTTAGTTTTATGGATAATTCTGTCATTCGATTGCTTAAGCTTCACCCAAATGGGCGATGCATTTATCTATTTCCTTGATATACTCGTCAATTACTTCTTTCAGCTCTGGAGAGGTTTTATCACCATCTACCACGCTCTTTACAATTTTACTAATTTTCACCTTATTTTGAAAGCTCTCAATATTGGCTTCCTTTTCTAAGACTCTGGCTTTGAGCTGATTGTTTTCTCCCTTCAGTTCGACAACTTCAGATTGTAAATGGGTATACTCAGACAGCAAGAGCTTGATTTTCCGTTGCAGCGAATTGATTTCAGTACGTAAAACTTCGTTACTCATTTATTTCCTTATAACTGCTCCTGCTTCTCTTTCGAAAGCATTTATGAGACGATTCATTGTCTTATCGATGGTTTTATCCGTCAAAGTTTTTTCTTCGTCTTGAAGATAAAAACTTATCGCGTAAGATTTCTTACCTTTTTCAATTTTATCTCCTTCGTAAACACTGAAGACGTTGCTTCGCGTCAGTAATTTTCGTTCGGATTTCTGTGCAATCTTTTCTATTTCTGTATAAGTAATAGATTTATCTATGACCAAAGAGAGATCTCTTCTGACTTCTGGGTATTTTGAAATTGATTTAAAATTTAGCTCTAGCTTGGCATGTCTTACACAGGCATTCCAGTCAAGTTCAGCATAAAATACGGGTTGCTTTAAATCATAATGTCCTTCAATCTTATTATTCAGACGACCAACTTTACCGATTACCTTGTTGTTGGCTTGCAAAGCCAAACCATACTGTAAGGTCTCGTCTTCCAAAAGGGAAACTTTACTGTACTCAAGATTGAGGTAGTCTGTAAGTGCTGTGATTACACTAGATAAGTCATGGAATTCTACAGGATTGCTCGTATTTCTCCAAGACTCGTCCTTAGTATTTCCAGTTAGATAAAGAGTTAAGAGTTCTTTTTCCTTATACTTTTCACCTTCAAGAAGATAGGATTTAGAGAATTCAAAAAACCTTAAGTTCTTTTTCTTTCGGTTGATATTGTAGACAACTGACTCTAACGCTGTGTAAATAGGAGATGTCTTCATTATCCCTAGCTCTTCGCTGGACTTATTCAATATTTCTACGGGTTGGCCTTGTCCTAATGGGATTGCTTTGAAATATTCAGGACTGGTCAGTGAGTTGGTTTGTATTTCGTTAAATCCAACACCTGCTAAGAAAGTAGTAATTTTTTCTTGAAGGTTGTGAGGCTCTTTTTCCTTGAAATGTGCCAAAAAGCCTGTCGAAGAAAAGTCATCAAGCGAAATATTATTGAAACCGTAAATCCTTAATACTTCTTCAACCAAATCAGCTTCACGTGTTACTTCACTTCTGTAAGGGGGGACAATAGCGATGAAGTTATTTTCTTCACTATCCGTAACTTTTATGTCTAACCATTCCAAGATTTCTTTAATTCTAGCATTGGGAATTGGTTCCCCTATTAGCGCGCAGATGTTTTGATAGTTGGATTCAATAATGCAAGGTTTTATTGGATTAGGGTAAATGTCGATAAAATCTGACGCCAAAAACCCACCTGCAATATCAATAATTAAACTAGCCGCCCATTGTAATCCGACTAAAGTCATTTCAGGATCAGCACCTCTTTCGAATCTGAATGATGAGTCTGTAGAAATGCTATGTCGAGTTGCTGTATTTCTTACCCAATCTGCGGAGAAATAGGCACTTTCGAGAAATATGTCAGTGGTGCCTTCCTTTATTCCTGAATCAATTCCGCCGAAAACTCCTGCAAGACACATCCCTTCTTTATTATTACAGATCATCAAATCTCTTTCAGACAACTTCCTTTCGACCTCATCCAATGTTTTAAAGGTTGTTCCTTCGGGAAGAGTTTTAACAATGATTTCATCGCCTACAGCGTCTGCATCAAAGGCGTGCATTGGTTGTCCTAAGGCCATCATTACATAGTTGGTTATGTCAACAACATTATTGATTGGATTTAGACCGACCGCTTTTAGCTTTTGCTGTATCCAATCGGGCGAGTTGCTGATTTTTAGGCCTCTAATAGTCACCCCAGAGTATCGTGGACAAGCTTCGTGATTTTCAACAGTAATTTTAATGGGACGTTCTTCTTTTATCTCTGGTTTTAGGTATGAAGGAAATGAGATATCTCTTTTATAATAAGCTTTTAAATCTCTCGCTGTACCCATATGAGAAGTGGCGTCTCCTCGATTAGGCGTGAGCCCAATTTCGAAAACGAAATCCGCTCCAGTATCAAATATTTCTTTAGCAGGAGTGCCATTTTCTTTATCTGTATCAAGAATAATGATTCCATCGTGAGCAGAGCCAAGTCCTATTTCGTCTTCGGCGCAGATCATACCCCTGGATTCTTCTCCTCTAATCTTGGCTTTTTTGATTGTAAAAGGTTCTCCTGTATTTGGGTAAATTGTTGTGTTTAGGGTAGCGACAATTACTTTTTGCCCTGCTGCAACGTTGGGAGCACCACAAACAATATTCAACAACTCTCCTGAGCCAATGTCAACGGTTGTTTTATTTAATTTGTCGGCGTTGGGATGTGGCTCACAGGTAATAACCTCTCCAATTACCAAGCCCTCAAGTCCACCTTTGATTTTTTCAACGCTATTTACATGCTCTACTTCTAAGCCTGTTTGAGTTAAAACCTCTCCAATTTCTTCAGGAGACTCTGTGATCTGAATGAATTCTTTTAACCAGTTATAAGATATATTCATGAATTTATGATTGTCCTTTGCTAATGATCCCTCAATATTGGATAGATATGTTTGCAAAAATAAGAAAGCCTGAATGAAGCCTGCTTAATTATTGGATGAAATATTATTGTCAACTTTAAAGTGATAGTATTCCAAAATAGATTTCACTTAGAAGGGGAATTTCCTTTCACCTGCCTCAATGCTCAGGCTCAGTATGTTTTCTTTTGGAGGAAGAGGGCAGGTAAAACCTTCTCCATATGCGCAGTAGGGGTTATAGGCAAGGTTGAAATCTAATATTACTTTGTTTGATTTTCCTATTTCAACATCTAAGTATCTACCTCCACCATAAGTAGATTCTCCGCTAGTATTATCGGCAAACCCAAGAAAGTATTGCTGTAAAGAACCAAAGCCTGTTTGCTTAAGAATGAGCAAGCGACAATCCTTATCTTCAAATCTAAAATTAGCATATGCATATTTTTGATATGCTGATTGCGTTCCGTCACTATTCTGTATAGTGATTCGTTCTCGTTGACTTATTCTCTCCAACTTTGCGTTCACTCTATATTTCGGACTTATACCGAAATACTCAGGTGCTGAGAATGTTATTTCTGGTTTTTTAAAAGGGCTGTTGTCTGAAGTACGTAAGTACTGAACTCGATCATCAATTGTTTCTTGAACTTTCAATATGTAAGATTCACTGTTTCCACCTGAATAAAAGGTGAAAAAGGCGAGTAGAATGAGTCCAATACCGATAACAAACCCGATTTTTTTCATAATTCAAAATTGCATTATTTAGCGCGGAATGGCAATCTAATTATTTACTCAAAACTTGAATTCGATTACTAACTGATTACGACGAAACTGAGACTACTTCTGAAATATCCTTTTTTGAGCGTCAAATTTGGTTTTGCCTTCAAGTCGAACAACAAGGGTCAAACAGCGGATCAAAAAAAATGCAACAACAATTCGTCGGATAGTAAAAAGGTAAAGGGTTGCTTAGCGGAAAACTTCAAACCTATGCTCTTGTCCAAACAGTGAAATATTATTTATTTCTGAGGTATTTGTTAATTAGCGCTTGTCCATAAAGTCAGAGCCTATTCTAGAGTTTTCAGAATCAAGGCATGTGAGAGAGAGAGAAGTGGAGTTACCTTGTGGCAATGAGCATTTTTTCAATGAACAGAACGCAGAGTGTGGACATTATAGACAGACTCCACTCAAAGAATAGCCTCGTCTGCAAAGCTAAAAAAACCATGATCAGTGAAAATTAAATGATCCAGAATGGGTAAATCCAACGTTTTTCCAGCTTGCTTCAGCTTATTCGTTAAATTAATATCGGACTGGCTTGGTTTTTTATTGCCAGAAGGGTGATTATGCAGCAAAATAATATAGCTGGCGTTTTTCTCTAAGGCTTTTTTGAAAATTACCTTAGGGTCAGCAAAAGTCCCAGAAAAACCACCAATACTGATTCTTTCTTTGCTTATTACGTCATTATTCCGTTTGAGCAAGGTAATCCAGAATTCTTCATGTGGAAGATCGAGGAGTTCTGATTGAAATAAATTGTAAATATCATCAGAACAAGTAATTCGAGGTTTAGTAACAGGCTCTGTACTTTTTCTTCTTCTGCCAAGTTCAAGTGCACTGATTATCGATATCGACTTGGCTGGACCCATGCCATCGTATTTTATCAGGTCTTCAATTGACTTTTTAGATAACTCGTTGAGATCATTACTGTTATCTCTTAAAATCATCTTTGCAAGATCAACTGCACTCATGTGGCGATTGCCGGATCCTAATAATATAGCAATGAGCTCAGCATCTGATAATACGCTTCGACCTTTGAGTTGCATTTTTTCTCTCGGTCTATCTTCTTCTGCCCATTGACAAATGGGATATGACGTCTTCTGTTCTTCCATTATTTGTGAAAGATAATTAAAAAACAGAAAAACCCTAACTCTTACGAGAAAGGGTTCCATATATCTTTATTTTTATGACTTAAGCTATAGAATTTACTTTTTTCGTCAATTTTGACTTGATGTTAGATGCTTTGTTCTTGTGGATAAGATTCTTCTTTGAAAGTTTATCCACCATCGCAGTAACTTCTTTTAAAAGAGTTTCAGCTTGTGACTTATCTGTTGTTTCTCTCAATCTTTTGATGAAAGTACGAGTTGTTTTGAATTGGTACTTATTTCTAAGCCTTTTCGTTTCGCTTGATCTAACTCTCTTTAATGCTGACTTATGGTTTGCCATATTTGTGTTTGACTTCTTTCTAAATTCGAAGCGCAAAGATAGAGTATTACTTTTATTCTGGCAATATCTCTGATTTTTTCTTTACTTTTCTTTACTAGTACTATTTAATAATCTCATGAAATTTAAAATTACGCTGCTTATCGCCTTCGGTTTTTCGCAATTAGGGTGGGGCTTTTTTGCGCATAAAAAAATTAACAGATTAGCCGTTTTCACTTTGCCACCCGAGATTTTCTTTTTTTACAAAGAAAATATCAATTATCTGACTGAAAAAGCGGTCAATCCTGATATGCGAAGATATATCATAAAAGAGGAAGCTCCTAGACATTATATTGATCTTGATGTATATGGAGATAGTGCTGTGTATAAGCTGCCGAGGTATTGGAAAGAGGCTGTAGAGAAGCTCACAGAGGATACATTGAATGCTTATGGTGTAGTTCCATGGCACATTAATCGAGTCTCTTACCAGCTCTCTTTGGCTTTTTTAAATAAAGACGCGAAATCCATATTACGCTTTTCGGCAGACTTAGGTCATTACATTGCTGATGCAAATGTGCCATTACATACTACGGAGAATTACAATGGTCAATTTACTGGACAATACGGGATTCATGGTTTCTGGGAGTCACGGCTTCCCGAATTATTCTTCAACAACTACGATTTGCTTTCGGGGAAAGCAAAATATATCGAGAACACTCAGCTTGCCGCTTGGCATGCTGTTGCCCAGGCACACGCCTCGCTTGACTCGGTTCTTCGTTTTGAAAAAGAGTTAACAGATAAATTTAATAAATCGAAGAAGTACAGTTTTGAAGAAAGAGGCGCGACTACCGTAAAAGTGTATTCCTACAATTTTTCAGAAGAATATCATGAAAGACTCAATGGGATGGTGGAGCGTAGAATGCTGGCAGCTATTAAAATGGTAGGAGACTTCTGGTACACGGCCTGGGTGGACGGAGGACAGCCTGACTTGAAACCCTTGACTCGAAGTATTGAAACAACACAGGACTCTGTAGATATCGTTGCAGAAGGGATTAAACTTAGAAATCATGAAAGTGGAGAATTAGTCCAAGATTGATTTTTCCGGAATGGACGAGTGTTTTCATAGAATGTCCTTTACTCTTAATATGATATTTGCAATGAAAAGCTTTGCACAACCTATTCATTATGAAAAAATGCTTGTTCACTGGATTATTAATTAAAAATATGATAATAATAGTCAACTTAGTGATGTACGAATTAAAACATTTCAGCTATGAATCGAACACTTAATGCTTTGACTTTGACTGTTGCTTTCTTTCTGTTTTTTGGCGCATCCGCTCAAATTAAAGGAACACTATTAATAGAAGCAGACATTCCTCCAAACCTTGTTGCTAAGCACTTTATGAATTACGACAATTCTTCTGCAAGTAAATGGTACAAAGACGGTTCAGAATTTTATGTTTCGTTTTTAAACCAAGGCAGGTCTTATATCGCAAAGTATAATAAATCAGGTAGGTTGTTAGTGGAGTCTATTGAAACAGACAAGTTTACCCCACAGCAAATTGAAAAACACCTAGACTTCAAGTTTGGAAAATATCGAGTATTAGAGGTTTTAGCAATAAGAGATATTCAAAATGATTTAGAATTCTATCAAGTAAAAGTGAAATCGAAGAGTCGAGGGTTGGTTACGGAATGGTATGATCGTGCTTTGGAACCTACAGATAGTATGGATGGTGTAGGCGTTTTAGCGAAAAATTAATAAAAAATAAGAAGATCATGTTACTAGTGAAATGAGATGAGCAGATCTCTCTTTACGACCAATTATTAACACATGATTCATCGAGATATTAGACCAATTGATCGTGTCAATTGCGAAGGATACAAGGAAAATATAGTCATATTCAAATGTAAATTATCAATATAAAATATTTGCGCCATGTTTTTTAAAAATGTACTATCTCTTAGTTTCTGTTTTTTCTTTATCTTTTCGGTTTGTGGACAGACTGAAACTATTCCTGAAGAAGATGTGAGTCTGGATGTTCAAAAATGGTTTTACTCACAATATCCAAAAAGCAGTGAGGCGATATGGGGCAAGGAACATACTGCATCATCCAAGGAAAGGTATAAGGTAGCGTTTGTCTTTGAAAACACTAAAATGTCTGCTATATATGATAACGAAGGTGATCGTATTTCAGAACAGAAGGAAATAGTAACTCCACATATAACACTGGTTAATTATGTTCAGGATAATTATGAAAAGCCTAAAATTAAAGAGGTGATATTGAAAACGGATTTTGTTTCCAATGAGATCACATACATAATGGATGTTAAATCCAAAGATAACGGTAATGAAATTTTATTATTTGACGAGGATTTTAATCGCGTCATACAAGAGTTTGTATCATCAAACTAAAAAGAGAAGATACGTTTAAACAAAAAAAGGTAGCCGAATGGCTACCTTTTTTTGTTTAATAATGCTGAATCTATCCGATTGTAATTCTTTTAAAATCAGATACAGTTAGCCCTTTGCTCACGCCATCAAGATATTTCTCAATAGTTACTGAGTTGTCTTTTACGAAAACCTGTGGTAAAAGCGTATTTTCTTTGAAGAACTTTTGAAGTTTACCTTGAGCTATTTTTTCAATAATTTGCTCAGGCTTACCTTCTTGTCTTGCCTGCTCTTTTCCAATTTCGATTTCTTTTTCGATAGTCACGGCATCAACGCCTGACTTATCAACAGCTACTGGGTTCATAGCTGCTATTTGCATAGCTACATCTTTTCCTGCATCGATAACATCAACGCCATTAGTGTTTTTAAGCGCGACGAGCACACCTAATTTCTTATTAGAATGAATGTATTCTACAACTGCGTCCCCTTCTATTACTTCAAAGTGACTGATCTCTAGTTTTTCACCAATACGACCCGTAGATTCAATAATTTTTTCACCTAAAGTCAATTCACCAGTTTTTAATGCTTTTAGTGCTGTGATATCCGCTGGACTATGCTCTGCTGCGGCGTCAATTATTGATTGTCCTAAGGCAATATAATCTTCGTTTTTAGCAACAAAATCAGTTTCACATGTGAAAGAAATTAAAATACCTTTTGTGCCATCATTTACTATTTTAGTAAATACAACTCCTTCTGAAGTTTCTCTATCTGCTCTAGATGCAGATACTTTCTGACCTTTTTTTCTGAGAAGTTCAACAGCCTTTTCAAAATCACCTTCAGCTTCAGTTAAAGCTTTCTTGCAGTCCATCATACCTGCACCAGTCATTTGTCTGAGTTTGTTTACGTCTTTTGCTGTAATAGTCATGTTATACCTATTTTTAAATTTTTGAGTTGATTACTAACAAAAATTGAACACTGAGATTACCCAATGTCCAATTTTTGTCAATCTTAATTAAATGGAAATTTTAAGCTTCTTGCTGATCTACCTTTCTTTTCGCTTCTTCTTCCTCCGCCATCTTAGCGTCATCTTTGTCTTTCTTTCTTTCAGACAATGCTTCTTCTAATGCTCCGGCGATGTGCTCAGTAATCAAGTTGATTGCTTTCCAAGCATCATCATTACCAGGTATTGGATAATCAACAATAGTAGGATCCGAGTTGGTATCTACTAATGCGAATACAGGAATATTTAATTTCTGTGCTTCAGAAATAGCAATGTGTTCTCTTTTGATATCAATCACAAAGAGTGCAGCAGGTAATCTGTTAAGATCTGCGATTCCACCAAGAACTCTCTCAAGTTTCTCTTTTTCACGGCTAATCATTAGTCGCTCTCTTTTTGCAAGATTTAAATAAGCTTCATCTTTCATTAGCTTATCTATTCCAGACATTTTCTTAAGCGATTTTCTGATTGTAGCAAAGTTTGTTAACATACCACCTAACCATCTTTCAGTAACGAAAGGCATGTTTAGTTTTTTTGCAGCAGTTTCAACAATTTCTTTTGCTTGCTTTTTTGTAGCCACAAACATCACTTTGCGACCAGATCTTACAATACCTTGGAGTGCGGCACAAGCCTCATCAAGACATGTAATAGTTTTGTTCAAATCTATGATATGTATACCATTCTTCTCCATGAAGATATATGGTGCCATTTGCGGGTTCCACTTTCTGGTAAGGTGGCCAAAATGAACACCGGCATCTAGGAGCTCTTTATATTCTACTTTTGACATTTTCTTATCTTTTACTGAATTGGAATCTTCTTCTTGCTTTTCTACGTCCGTATTTTTTACGCTCGACCATACGTGGATCTCTTGTTAAAAATCCTTCTTTCTTCAAAGGAGGCTTATTTTCTTCATCAAGTACTACAAGTGCTCTTGAGATAGCAAGTCTAACTGCTTCAGCCTGTCCTTTCGTTCCACCGCCTTCAACGTTTACAAGTACATCATAAGAACCTTCAGCATCTAAAGTCACTAATGGCTGCTTTACAATTAATTGAAGTATTTCTGATGGGAAGTAGACATTCATATCTTTCCCATTGACAGTTACTTTTCCGCTTCCTCCTTGGAAATAAATACGAGCTACTGAAGTTTTTCTTCTTCCGATTGTATTGATTATGCTCATTTAATTAAAATTTAGCTGCTACGGGTTTCTGTGCTTCGTGTGGATGCTCACCACCTTCATACACATAAAGATTTTTTAATAGTTTATTGCCAAGCTTTGTTTTCGGCAACATACCTTTTACTGCACGCTCAATGAGTAGTACAGAAGATTTCGCTTTTGCCTCGAGAGGCGTTTGAAATCTTTGTCCGCCCGGAAATCCTGTATGTCGTACATACGTTTTATCCGACCATTTCTTACCCGTAAGCCTTACCTTGTCGGCGTTGATCACAATTACATTATCTCCACAATCAACGTGTGGAGTGTAACCAGGCTTGTTTTTACCTCTAATGACTTTCGCAACATCACTCGACACTCTACCTAAGACTTTAGATGAAGCGTCTACGATAACCCATTGTTTATCGGCTGTTGCGTCGTTCAGAGATACTGTTTTGTAACTTAAAGTATCCAATTTATTTGTTTTTAGTACTTTCAGGAACCTCCTGAAAAAGGGACACGAAATTAGAATTTTAAAATTTGAAAAGCAACTACTCTCTATTATAAAATGATTAATCGTGAATTTTGTCTTTGTAATTGGTAAATATATATGGCATTTCGAGACTAATCAGCTATGCTTTCTTAACTGCTTAATCAATATTTCAAAGTCTTTCGGGTATGGCGCGGAGGCAGATATTTCTTTTTCATTCTCTAGATCTCTAAAAACGATACTCTCTGCATGAAGCGCTACACGAGGAATTAGTGGTTGTTCTTCTTCAAATCTTTTAATGTTGTAACGTTTTTTAATCTGAGATAAATAGATCAATTCTCCACCGTAGGCAGGGTCAGAAACAATAGGAGCCTTGTGGTGTGCTAAATGCACTCTGATTTGGTGAAGTCGTCCCGAAACGGGGAAGCATTTAAACAACGTGTGGTTTCTAAAATTCTCTAATGTTGCTATCATCGTTAGTGAACTTTTGCCTTCCCGATAATCTACTCGTGATTTATTGGCGCCTATAGCTAAGGGTTGGTCCGCTTCTAAGTTTTCGATTTGATGCAAGCCATGACTTACAGCATGATAGATTTTTTTAACCTGACGCTTTTCGAGCATTATGGAAAAATGGCGATAAGCGTCAAAATTCTTAGCGATAACCAATGAACCTGAAGTCTCTTTATCTAATCTGTGACAAACTTGGGCATCTTCATGGTATGTTTTGGCTAGCTTTAGAATATTGATAGGGTCATGCCTATCCTCCAATGTGCTTACATACGGAGGCTTATTTATTATGATGTAGTTTATGTTTTCGAAGATTATCAAATCTTCAAAACGAATATTTTTGGCGTATTTATGCATAATCATCCTCATCGTCCTCGTCATCTAAGATGCGAGTTGGCTGATATTTTCCTTTTTTGAGCGCAAAGCTAAAGGTTGATCCTTTCTTAACTTCACTTTTCACGTCAACTTTTGACTCATGACCTTCCATAATGTGTTTTACAATGGAAAGTCCAAGTCCTGTGCCGCCTTTTTCTTTAGATCTGGATTTATCCACTCTGTAAAAACGCTCAAAGATACGAGACAAATCTTCCTTGGGAATACCTCTTCCATTGTCAGAGATAGCGGTAATGATTTGATCGCCATCAACTACAATTGATATCTCTGCTGCTCCATCTTTTCTTGTATACTTGATCGCATTGGATAATAAATTGGTAACGACTTGATATATTCTTCGATAATCTCCAATGACGTAAACTTTTTCTTCGGGATGCTTAATGGACAATGAAATTTTATTCTTTTCAGCTTTTCCTTCGAGTTGGTCTGTAACCTCTCTACACATTCTCACAATATCAAAATGCTCAAAATGCATTTTTATTTCGCCAGTCTCCATTTGAGAAATGGTTAGCAGATCTTGTACGAGAATATCCAACCCATCAAGACTTTTGGCTGCTTTTTTTAAGAATTTGAAGCGTACTTTTTTATCCTCTACGGCCCCATCGAGCAGTGTGTGAACGAATCCTTGAGCGGCAAAAATTGGTGTTTTTAGCTCATGAGACACATCTGCGATGAATTCTCGGCGAAAGGTTTCCATTCTTTTTAGTTCTTGTATTTCGAGCTGTTTCTCCTTGACGTAGTTCTTTATTTCCTTATTGATAGTTTTTAAAGGATTAAAAGATTTTTGTTCGGTTTTTTGCTTTATTGTGTCAAGTTTGGCGTCATTGATCGAAGAAAGGTCTTCATAAATTTTGTCTATTTGACGAAAAAAAACGAATTCCAATGCCAACCTGATGAAGATGTAGGAAGATGAAAAGGAAAGCAAAAAAGCGATTATTAAAGCGGTATTGTTCACAGTAGGAACCATACTTATAAAAGCAGTGGTAATTATCGATATGAATAATCCTAGTATAAGCGCGAGCCCTCGGGAGTTTAACATTCCTTTTATGTTAGATCAAACTTATATCCAACACCTTTTACCGTCGAAATATATCCTTCTCCAATTTTCTCTCGAACTTTTCTGATATGCACATCGACAGTTCTTGCCAACACATATACATCGGTCCCCCAAATATTTTGGAGCAATTCGTCTCTGCTAAAGACTTTATCTGGATTTTCAGCAAGGAAATGGAGTAGTTCAAACTCTTTCTTCGGTAGATTTATTTTTGAATCATTGACAATTACCGTATAGCTTGATCTATCGATGATCAAATTACCTATCGTGATATTGGTGTTTTCTTTTTTCTTCTTGGATTCCCTTCTAAAAAGCGCATTGATTCGACTCACAAGTGCTCTTGGCTTGATTGGTTTGTTGATGTAGTCATCTGCGCCCATGTCAAAGGCAGCCACTTCGCTGTACTCCTCGGACCTAGCTGTGAGGAAAATAACGAAAGCATTGGAGAGTTCAGGGATTTCTCTAATCTGGCGACAAGTTTCTACACCATCCTGCTTGGGCATCATGATGTCTAAAATGATCAAGTTTGGAATGAAGTTTTTTGCTATATCGACTCCCTTTATACCGTCAGCTGCCGTTTTTACTTCATAACCTTCTTTGGTCAGATTGTATTTTAATAGCTCTAGGATATCTGGCTCATCATCTACGACAAGAATCTTTTGATTATGTTTTGCCATTGGTTTTATATGGAATTAATGATCAGGTAATTTGAAGTTAACAAATCTTTTGCCTTATCCACAAATGATATGGTCTGAGGCATTCATACTGTTATTTAAATCGATATTATTCAAAAATAAATTGAATTCAACCTATCCTGTGAATGATAACAATTTGTTAATTTCCGCTTATTTACCGTGGATTTCTTTAAGTCCAAGAATCATTTTTTTAATGTCATTGTCATATGTAGCGTATAAAGCGCTGAGCGTGTCTTTTTGAGAGTGGTATCTTTTTAGAGACATGAAATAAGCGTTGTTCGGTAGGCGAGCATCAAAGATTTTTTTATAACTATCATTAACGAAGCTTACTGTGTCAAGCCTTTCAATAATTTTTATAATTAAATGAGCCTTCTGTTGTGCTTTTAGACTATCACCCTGATCAGCGGTCAATTTTGAGAAAAGCAAGCTTAAACTATCAGTTCCGACGAGCATATGCTCTCTAAATTTCTTACTGTCCTCTTGAGCGTAGACGTAATCATCAAATTTCTCTGGAGAGTCATCGAACGATTCTTTTAAAAACTGACGCGCGCCATGCTCCCCGATAAAACTCGCAAGATTCTCGTTGAATTCGATATTGTTTTTAATAAAAATTGTTGCGTGAGTAAGTTCATGAATAATGACATCAGCCAGCGCTCCGTCTGACCTTCGAAGCATATTAGATAATATGGGATCGTTTAAAATACCAAGTGTTGACCACCCCCCAACAGGTCTAATGCGTGTGTCATATCCAAGACTATCAAGTATTTCTTGTTCTTTTTTAGCTTCTTCAATTTTAAAATATCCTTTATACGGCATCTTGCCCAAGAAAGGAAAGCTCCATTGGTATGGTTTTAGTTTATAAGGCTCACATGCTGATAAGTTCCAAAGAAGCACTTCACCTTTTTGATCAAACATCTTGGTATAGTTGTTTGATTGGTTGAGTCCCAATGAATTAATTGCATACGTTCGTGCCTTTTGCGCAATGATTAATTTACTTTTCAGCGAGTCCGGGAATTCGGGATCATTCAAATAATCCTCAATAGGTTTAGCATCTAATATAACCTCTAACTGTCCTTTTCCTTGCTGAATTCCATATCTTAGTAAAGGCCATTGCCAAATGATTAATATGGAGAGAAGTGTTAATATAGAAAGGATTAATTTTTTAAGCATTTTACTAATTAAATTAGTATTACGAATTATTTACTAATATTTTTGGCTAACGAGATAAAGAATATTATAATATTTTTGCTTTCTAGTCCTTAAAAGGAAGTTTAGATTTTTAAAATAAGAAAAAGATACAACTAAAATAATGTCAGACAATTCAGAAAAATTTAAGGCGCTACAGCTAACCATAGATAAGCTTGAAAAAACCTATGGTAAAGGTACTATCATGAAGTTGAGTGATAATAAAGTTTTGGATATTCCTGTCATTTCCACAGGTTCTTTGGGCTTGGATATGGCTTTGGGTGTTGGAGGAATACCAAGAGGTAGGGTGGTAGAAATATACGGACCTGAATCTTCAGGTAAGACAACCTTATCGATGCATTGCATTGCTGAGGCACAGAAAAAAGGAGGTTTGGCTGCTATTATAGATGCTGAACATGCATTTGATAAATCATACGCTGAGAAGCTGGGCATTGATACTGAGAATTTATTGATTTCACAGCCTGATAATGGGGAGCAAGCTTTAGAGATCACAGAGCATCTTATTAGATCAGGAGCTATTGATATTATTGTTATAGATTCTGTGGCAGCCTTAGTCCCGAGAGCGGAATTAGAAGGTGAAATGGGTGATAGTAAAATGGGATTACAAGCTCGTTTAATGTCACAAGCATTAAGGAAGCTTACTGGTGCAATTAATAAATCCGGTTGTTGCTGCATTTTCATCAATCAATTGAGAGAGAAAATAGGAGTCATGTTTGGTAACCCTGAGACCACAACAGGCGGTAACGCGCTAAAATTTTATGCTTCTGTCCGTTTAGATATTAGACGAATAGGTCAAATAAAAGAAAGTGCGGATAACATTCTTGGTAATAGAACAAGAGTCAAGGTTGTCAAGAACAAAGTTGCTCCGCCGTTCAAAGTGGTAGAATTCGACATCATGTATGGGCGTGGAATCAGTAAATCAGGAGAGATCATCGATATTGGTGTGGAGCTTGATGTTATTAAGAAAGCCGGATCTTGGTTTTCTTACAATGGCAATAAACTTGGTCAGGGTAGAGATACAGTGAAACAACTAGTGGAAGATAATCCTGAATTGATGGAAGAATTGGAAACTAAGATCAAAGCGAAAATAGCAGGGGCTACTACTGAAGCTTAATTGAATTGGCTAAAAGGAAATAAAAAAGCGTCGAAAGGCGCTTTTTTATTTCGTATTTAAAGTTTTACTTCTATTGAGTCCTAATCGCAATTACAGGATCCATTCGTGCGGCCATTGCTGCAGGGATTATTCCTGATGCGGTTCCAATTGCTGCAGAAACGCCTAGACCCAATGCTACATTACTTAGGCTTAGTTCAAGTTCTAGTGAACCTAAGGTTACAAAAGAAAAAAGCCAAACGAGAACAATACCTATACCACCACCAATAACGCTCAAGAAAACTGATTCAAAAAGGAATTGAAATAAAATAAAATAATTTTTAGCGCCAAGTGATTTTTGAATGCCAATGATGTTGGTTCGTTCTCGGACCGAAACGAACATAATATTGGCTATCCCAAACCCACCTACTAAAATTGAAAATCCCCCGATTACCCAACCCGCAATACCTATAATATCAAAAGTGGAGCCAATAAAGTTTGCAATAGCTTCTGGTCTATTCAATGCAAAATTATCTTCTTCTTTGGGCTTAAGTCCCCTTCTTTTTCTCATTAATCCGCGAAGTTCAGCTTCTAATTCGACCAAGCCTATGTCTGAGTCATTACCTTTTACGGTAATGCGAGGTTCAACTCCTCCATTCCTTCCGACATAAAACACTTTTATGAAAGATTTAAAAGGGATGTAAATGTTTTCGTCATTGCTGGGGGCACCTAAAAAGGAGTCACCTTCCTCTTCAATTGTTCCTATAACATAGTATTTTAAACCTCTGATCTTGATTTCTTTTCCAATGGAGCTGACCAAAGGAAAAAGTTCTTTAGCAGCGCGATGGCCTAAAATTGCCACGTTTTTACCTCCATTAGCCTCTTCACCAGTAAAAAACCGGCCAGCGGAAACTGGTATTTCATAGACGTCTTTATGTCCATGAACAATGCCCAAGAGACTTAGGCTTTTGCTTGAGTTGGAGCCACTTTTAGCCGTAACTCCACCACGAGCAGCGAAAATGCTGATGCCTTGTGCGTTCTTTAAGTTTTCTCCTAGAAAATTATATTCATCAAAAGTGGGATAAGGTCTTCTTAGGTAGTCCCACCATTCATAAACAGGCTTATCAAAACCGTAGGGCCACTTTTCAACATTAATGTTGTTAGTTCCAAGAAAATTAAGGCTGTCCTTAATGCTTTTTTCTAGAGAGTCCACAAGCGTGAAAACGGCAATGATCGCGAAAATTCCAATAGTTACTCCAAGTAACGAAAGAGTAGTCCTCAGAAGATTCATGCGTAGTGCATTCCAAGCGAACCTGAAGCTTTCCAATATGAGTCTGATAATTATCACTGGCTTATTATTACGGAATAAATTATACTTAGTAGTAAAGTAAATGCTTTTTTATAATTTTGCGCTCTTATTTAATTAACTCTTCGGACTAATCCAAGAAACATAGCTTATGAAGTTGTCAGCATTTAAGTTTGATTTACCATCTAGTTGCATTGCACTACATCCAACAGAAAATCGCGACGAGTCTCGTTTAATGGTTATCCACAAAGACAGTGGCAAAATAGAACATAAAATTTTCAAAGATGTCGTTGACTATTTTTCCGAAGACGACATGATGGTATTGAATGATACTAAAGTATTCCCAGCAAGACTTTATGGAAATAAAGAAAAGACAGGTGCCAAGATAGAGGTATTTCTTTTAAGAGAACTTAACAAAGAAATGAAGCTATGGGATGTACTTGTAGACCCAGCAAGAAAAATACGTGTTGGTAACAAACTTTATTTTGGTGACGGTGAGTTGGTTGCTGAGGTGATTGATAATACGACCTCTCGAGGAAGAACTATTCGTTTTCTTTATGATGGAGATGAAACAGATTTCTACAAGATGATCGATCGTCTAGGGGAGACTCCTTTACCTAAACATATAGACAGAGCTGCGGAACCAGAGGATAGAGAGAGATTTCAGACAATATATGCTAAAAATGTAGGTGCTGTAGCTGCTCCAACCGCTGGTTTACACTTCACAAAGTCAGTGTTAAAAAGACTGGAAATTATTGGTGTAGATATTGAAGCAATCACACTACATATCGGATTGGGAACATTCAGACCTGTAGATGTAGAAGACTTGACCAAACACAAAATGGATTCTGAAAACTATTTTGTTAATGAGCAAACGGCTGATAGAGTGAATCGCGCCATAGATGAGAAAAAAAGAATATGTGCGGTTGGAACGACCGTAATGAGATCTTTGGAGTCTTCCGTGTCAGCGACTAACAGACTTAAAGCGAACTCTGGATGGACAGACAAGTTTATATTTCCACAATATGACTTTAAAATTTGTAATGCCTTAATTACCAATTTTCATTTACCTGAATCCACACTATTAATGATGGCTTCTGCCTTTGGTGGTTACGATTTAATGATGGAGGCTTATCAAATTGCAATTAAAGAAAAGTATCGTTTCTTCACTTATGGTGATGCAATGCTGATCATTTGATGTTTCAGAATCACGTAATTATTGTTGCTGGAGGTTCGGGTACTCGAATGGGAACCTCGACTCCAAAGCAATTTTTACAGATTTGCAACATACCAATAATTATCAGGTCAATACAACGTTTCCTAGATTACGATTCAGCTATAAAAATCGTTGTTGTATTACCCGAAGCTCATTTTGAAACATGGATGTCGATCAAGAATAATTTTTTGAAGGACGTGGAGGTTTCGATAGTAGCCGGTGGAGACAAACGAACAGATTCTGTTCGTAGTGGTCTACAATCAATTAATTTATTTTCTGACTTTGACCTAGTGGCTATTCATGATGCGGTGCGTCCTCTGGTGAGTATTAGGTCTATAGCAGCATCATTTGAAAGCGCTAAAAAGAAGGGGAGTGGTATTTTAGCTGTTGTGTTGAAAGATTCAATTAGAGAAATAACTAATAACACAAGCAAAGCCCGGAATCGAGACGTTTACAGACTTATCCAGACACCACAGACGTTTGGATTAAGGACAATTTCAGCAGCTTATATATCACTGAGAACGCTAAATGAGTATAGTGACGATGCTGCTGTATATGAAGCTTTTGGGAAAGAGGTATATCTTGTAGATGGAGATTTTGAAAATCTAAAGATTACTACTCCTGAGGACATACAAATTGCAGAAGCTTTCTTAAATAAAGAACGCTAGGCAAGAGCCTAGCGCTAACTATTTTGCTTTAAATTTCTTTAATATTCGTCCTCGTTAAAGAAAAAATCTTCCTTCGTTGGATAGTCAGGCCAAATTTCTTCTATATTTTCATATGGATTACCATCATCCTCGAGCTCTTGTAGATTCTCGACTACTTCAAGTGGTGCTCCTGATCTAATAGAAAAGTCGATTAACTCGTCCTTAGCAGCTGGCCATGGTGCATCTTCAAGATATGATGCTAATTCTAGTGTCCAATACATAATTTATCTGCCTTTTAAAATTCGTGCAAAAATAGGTTTTTAAATGTTAAAACCTAATCTTTAGGTGCTTAATGAAAAACTCTTACTAAAGGTTTCAACAAAATTCAAATTTATTATTCTTTTAGAATTTTCATTAAGCGTTCCTTTACCTCAATCTTATTTTTTTGCTGATTTAGCTTCCTTTGGATAAGATCATTCGCATCTCCTGCTCTTGAACTAAACTTAGCGCTATTTTCTTCAAAAGTCTCTAAGTCACTTTTATCTCTGCTTATTAATTCTCGTAAGATGCCGATTCTGATTGTTTTCTTTTTTTCAGCATCGGATCTGTCAAACTCTTTAAATCTTTTTCTTGCTAGCTTATCAATAAAGTCTCTTTCCATCAAAACCTGAGTTTGATCCAATGCTTCTTGTTTAATTAATTTTAAGCTTTGGTCAAAAGGTCTGAAATTTTTTAGTGTCTTTTTGTGCTGGTCTAGTTGTCGAAAGTCTAACCTTTTTTTTCCGGTAGACATTAGCTCAAGATCTTTGACTATACTGCCGATGTTTACTTGGGGCTCTTTGATTGGTGCCTTAGCTTTAAGCTTAAAGTTGAAATTTCTAAGGAGTGGGTCGTATTCTTCCTTAGCGATGTTACCTACATCTTTCCACCGCTCTTTAAGCTCGTCAATTTTGTCATATTTGGCTTTTCCAAACAAGGATGGGACGTGTGTTGCTTCTTTTACCAAATATTCGTAAGTCCCTTTATATATTTTTTGAAGCCTGCGTTTATCTTCATAGAAAATTCTTTTACGTTCAAAAAAGTCTTCTATTTCTTTCCAAAAACTTGTTTCAAGCTCCTCTTGCTCTGATTCTAATGGATTACCGGTTTTTATCCATCGGGACTTTATTTCGTGAACGGCTTCTGTAGACTCCTTCCAATTTATTTCTTTAACAGCATTTCTTAATTCTTCGATTTGACTTTTCTTAATTTCCGAATTACGAACCCTATTACTCTGTATAATGTCCTTTAACGAGCTTTCTAGTTCCGTAAGCTTTCCATCTAATTGAGCATAGTCTCCTAAGCCTTCGTGATCAACTATGATGTTTTGTAGGTGAACCAGTTTCATTAAATATGAACCTTTGTTCTCAGATTCTTGGATTGTTGTCTCGAGAATACTGACTTTCTTAGCCAAATCAGTAAATTTCGACTCAAAATATTCAATTGATGTTTTTTCATCGTCTGATTTAACGTCACCGATGATTTTTGCAGAATGCTGTCCCCAAGCAGCTTTATAAATCTTGCTGTCTGCTATTTTCCCGAAAGATATTTCCCTACTCACTCTTTTACTAAAATCTAGAATTCTTAAAAACTATTAATGTAACTGTTATATTGTGGAATTGGTTGTATCGTAACGGGTTAAAATATCTTATTTCTGCCTATCTGTAATCAAAAGTTATAAATCCTGTAAATTCGATTTTTGAAATTAATTAAAAATGTCTGACGAAAAAATAATATTCTCCATGTCTGGGGTGAATAAGATTTATCCACCCAAGAAACAAGTTCTCAACAATATATACTTATCATTTTTTTATGGTGCTAAGATAGGAGTGTTAGGCCTAAATGGTTCAGGTAAGTCTTCTTTATTGAAAATAATTGCCGGTATCGACAAGGATTATATTGGTGAAGTAGCATTTTCACAAGCATATACTGTTGGATTCCTTGAACAAGAGCCACAATTAGATGCCGATAAAACGGTAAAGGAGGTGATTAGTGAAGCTATGGGCGAGGTGAACGATCTCATAAAGCTTTATGATGAGATCAATCTTAAATTCTCTGAGCCTGAAATTCTTGAAGATCCTGATAAAATGAACAAGCTCATAGAGCAACAGGGTGAGGTTCAAGAAAAAATGGATAATCTCGGTGCTTGGGAGGTAGACACAGTATTGAAAAGAGCTATGGATGCTCTTAGAACGCCACCAGAAGACGCTATTATTAAAAACTTATCTGGTGGTGAGAAAAGAAGAGTAGCGCTCTGCCGCTTGTTGCTACAAAAGCCGGATGTTTTGTTATTAGATGAGCCAACTAACCACCTTGATGCAGAGTCGGTACATTGGTTAGAGCAACATCTGCAGCAATATGAAGGAACTGTGATCGCAGTGACTCACGATAGGTACTTCCTTGATAATGTGGCAGGCTGGATTCTGGAGTTGGATAGAGGCGAGGGTATACCTTGGAAAGGGAATTATAGTAGCTGGTTAGAACAAAAAGAAAAACGTTTAGCCAAAGAAGAAAAGACGGAATCGAAAAGACAGAAAACACTTCAAAGGGAGCTTGAATGGGTAAGAATGTCCCCAAAAGGGAGGCAATCAAAAGCTAAGGCAAGACTGAGCGCTTATGACAAGTTACTAAGTCAGGAAGGTAAGGAGGCAGAATCTCAATTGGAGCTATTTATTCCACCTGGCCCGCGATTAGGAACAAAAGTGATTGAAGCGAATGGTGTATCTAAGGCGTATGGAGATAAACTCCTATTTGAGAACCTTACATTTAGCTTACCTCAGGGAGGAATAGTTGGGGTTATCGGCCCCAATGGTGCTGGTAAAACAACGTTATTTAACCTTATTACTGGAAAGGAAAAGCCAGACGCAGGAACATTCGAAGTAGGCAGTACTGTAGAAATGGCTTACGTTGATCAGGAGCATGATGACCTTAAGCCAGATGAATCTGTTTATAAGGCTATCTCTGGGGGTAATGATATAATACAGTTGGGAAATAAAGAGATGAATGCGCGCGCATACGTAAGTAAATTCAATTTTTCAGGATCAGATCAAGAGAAAAAAGTTGGGGTATTGTCTGGAGGTGAGAGAAACAGAGCTCATTTGGCAATTACCTTAAAACAAGGTGCCAATTTGGTGCTGCTTGATGAACCAACGAATGATTTGGACGTGAATACACTAAGAGCGCTAGAAGAGGCTTTAGAAAATTTTGGTGGATGTGCTGTTGTTATTAGCCATGATAGATGGTTCTTGGATAGAATTGCTACGCATATTTTGGCTTATGAAGGAGACTCTCAAGTTTACTGGTTTGAAGGAAATTATAGTGATTATGAAGAGAACAGGAAGAAACGACTTGGTGATACAGAGCCAACGAGAATCAAGTATAAAAAGTTGATGAAATAAATAGCCCGTTTTACCCTGTTAGAGAAAATGAAAAAGGCCATCCTAATTTTAAGATGGCCTTTTATGATTTTGTCGAAATTATCTTTATGCTTCGACTTCTTCTTTTACTTTTTTAGGTCTTCCTGGTAGCACAGTGTCTGGCTTGAAACCATTTTTATACCTTTTCTTACGAGTTTTCCAAACTTTGAAGTTGTTCTTATTCCCAACTTCAAATTGCCATTTCATGTGGCCGGATGGAGTTTCCCACTGCAAGTTATCCGCCTTGTTGTTTCTCGGATTATTATCCTTGTGAATAATCATCGTGAGTTCTTCAGGGGTGTCATTTGCTACAAATGCTCTGGCAGTTTCTTTATGAGGATAAACCGTTCTTCTACGTTTATCGTCATCTATCAGATCTAAGAAATAACACTTACATGTTTTATTCCATCGTTGGCGCATCATTTTGCCTTTGATTTTCATGTTTGTCTTACTTCCTTTATGCCAGGTAGTTCTCGTTTTACTTCTAATTTTTCCTCGATTAGAAATATCGTAATTAGTGAAACCCTTTATTGGATCCCATAATTCTTCACTTTGATCAGCCATAATTGTTTGATGGTTTAAATTGTACTTAGGTTTTAAAAGCTGAAGTTGTTACACTCAAAACAAATCTAATCTTTTTAATTACAATTATATCAAATGATATAAAATATTATTTCACTTACCCTTTTTTGCTTGTTGATTAGTAACGGTAATTTGGTTTGATAACTACTCCGAGACATATTAGGAGATTACCATAATTTGATAATGACTTCAATCAATTATTTATTTGATGTACAATGATTCTTAAAATCATTTCTCTGTTGTTATTATTCCAAGAAGGAAGGCCTTCTGCTGAATCTATTGATGTGCCTAGCGTTTTTAACATAAAGTATACAGTCAATTTATAATGGTATATAGAGATGGAAATTTTTAATGAGAAAGGTAAAAAGAAGTACCGTAGTGCTATTAAAAATACTACCGGCTTCATCATGCCATTTAATCTAGAAGGAGAAGTTTGAGGATTTCATAAAGTGGAGCTCTTTACTGCTGCCTACGATTTAACCAAAACTGATGAATATGTAAGTTGGGAAGACAGGCAGAAAAAAGACATATCCAATATATTTAATACAGACAACAAGCTTATCCGTATGAGCTCAAAATTCTCGACTCCAAAAAAGGCTTCAATAAATATTTAAGATTAGAAAGGAACTAATTTGATTCAGGACACTTCTCCTTGAGAGTAGAAATTTATGAGAGACTATAATGTTTATGGATATACTGGTAGGATATTAGAGGACAAGATCTCCTCATCTAATTCTGTGATTACTACCGAAAAGTTTTGTTTTTGACTTTTTGTTGTTCGTATTTTTCAGGAGCATATAAAAATCCAAAGGCTTCTGCTCCTCCTTGAGAATGGGTTTCGTGGTGAACGTAATGCGCACGAATTATTCTTTGTAAATATTTTGACTTAGCCTTAAATGATATTTTTATCCTTCTATGAACAATGATATCATGAAAGATGAAGTAGAAAATACCATACCCTAAAATGCCAAATCCAATATATCGAAGAAACTCCATGTTGTTGATTTCAAATCCTAAAACGATTAACGCGATGGATGGGAGACTAAAAACAAGGGCGAACAAGTCGTTTCTCTCAAATTTGTGATTATGGACTTTATGATGTGATCTATGCCACGTCCATAGAATTCCGTGCATTACATACTTATGAGTGAACCAGGCGACACCTTCCATGAAAAAGAAAGTGACTATGGCTAAGCCAATTCCAACAGCGATATTCATCTTAAAACTTCTGTATTTCCTTTTTTATATCTTCCATGAGCCACATAGGCGTTGATGTAGCACCACATATACCAATAGAGTCTCCCTTTTTAAACCACTCTAAATTCAGCTCGTTTTGATTAGAGATGAAAAAAGAGTTAGGATTATTTTCCTTACAAATATTGTAAAGTACTTTCCCATTCGAAGATTTTGTGCCAGACACAAAAATGATCGCATCAAATCTATTTGCAAATGTCCTTAACTCCTTATCTCTGTTTGACACCTGACGACAAATTGTATCGTTAGCATTTAACTCAATACCTGCCGCTATTAATTTCGCTTTTATATCATAAAAACTATCAGTACTCTTTGTCGTCTGACTATATAGCGTAATTTTTTTTGGCAGAGTGTTGATATCGAGTTCATCTAGGCTTTGAAATATCACTGCATTATTACTTGTTTGACCAAGAAGTCCGATAACTTCAGCATGTCCGTGCTTACCATAGATATATATGTTCTCATCTTTATCGTATGAGTTTTTTATACGATTTTGAAGTTTTAATACTACGGGGCATGACGCATCTATTAGGGTAAGATTATTCTTTAATGCAAGTGCGTACGTGCTAGGAGGTTCGCCATGGGCTCTGATAAGCACTTTCGCATTTTGAATTTTCAATAAATCTTCATGGCTGATTATTTTTAAACCTTTATTTTGAAGTCTTCTTACCTCTTCATCATTATGTACAATGTCTCCAAGACAATATAATGACTTATCTTCTTCCAATATTTCTTCTGCCATCTCGATAGCGTATACTACGCCAAAGCAAAAGCCGGAATTCTGATCAATGTTTACCTTTAAATCTAACACGTCATATTAACTTGAAAATGTTTTAATTGTTTAGAAACGCCACTCAGCAATTACTAATGTAATTAGCTAGTCAATTGAAACACTAATTATATTAGTCTTATGATTTGAGAGTTCGAAGGTACGAGCTTAATCAATTTCATCGATAGGTTCTCTTCCTCGGTAAAGTGCAAAAAATATCTGGCCGATATCAAGTGGTGAGACGGGTTCGTGTGTAGTCATAACGCTTACTGGAAGAAAAAGGATGATCCATTCCATCGGGTATGTAAAAGTTGTCGGCTTTGCGAATCAGTCACTTCAAATACGCTCTTCCATAAAGTGAAATTTGATTTGAGGAAAGCTTTCTTGATCCTTTTTGAGACGTACACAACGACAAAGAGCTGCGCTGGAGAAGCGATGGCAAGAAGATATAGTGTAAATAGAAAGACCGCTTGGCTCTTTATGCACAAAGTAAGAAAGGCACAATGGCTAGTTCTGGTCAACATCCTATCGCTGGGGATTGTGAAGTTGGTGAGGCCTTTGTTGTAGAGAAAGTATCTAGTAAAAGAGGTCTAGGGGCGGAGAAAAAGAAGAAAGTCAGTGTTGTGATTGAAAAAGGTGAGAGTAGGGGGATTAGTAGAGCTTACGCCAGAAGTATCTCTAGTTTCTTCGCCGTGGAATTAGGTAAAATATTTAATCTTCCTATAGATAAAAGTGTGAAGCAGATTGATACAGATCAATGGGAAGGATACCTTCCGTTGATGAAGGACTGGAATATAGTGCAGACAAAATGTGACCCTGGTGTTAATTTTAACCTTATGCACAGGTTTATACAGCAATTGAAGGATGGTTGCGTGGCATTCATCGTCCTGTTAGTAAAGAGTATATCCAAGCTTATCTCGACGAATATTGCTACAGGTTCAATAGACATGGAACACGTGATTCGGTATTCAAGAATCTGATCAACAGGATGATGAAACACCAGCCAGTATGCCACCGATTATTAGTCAATTAATAAATCCTAGATGGGCGATTCTGTAATTTTTTTCTTGAAATTTCCGCGAAAGAGTTCAAAAAGAGAAATATTCATGAGCAGTAGAAGTAATGCATAAATAATATCCTCGATTGGTATTGTTATTATTCTTAAACCAAAGTTTTCTGTGTCGTCATACCAGACCACAGGTGCAGGCGTAAAAGCTCCGGTTAATACACCATTTACTAACAAAAAGGGTAACAAGTGAATGGCATATGCTACGAAAAACTTCGTTAACCAAGATGGATTTATATAGGCCAATGTCATCAGAAATACCCCTGAAAATAAAAATGCCCAAAACGTATATTCTTGCCCCTTAAATAAGATTGAGATTAATATCAAAAAGAAACCACCAATCATCATTGCAGGTGAAGTGAACTTCTTGTGAGCCATTTTAGGGAAGAAGTAACCTAAACATTCATAAATAAAAATACTTGCAAAAGGTACAGTTATAAAAAAAAGCCATTCTTCGATAGGTAAATGAAAAAGCTTAATTCCAACTAGGTAGTCATCATTAAAGCCCCAAACTTCATTTTTAGTAAATATTACATCCCATATTATAAAGAAAGTCGCTGTTAGAGCAATTGCAGGGAATAGTGCCTTCCACTGTTTGTAATACTGCAATCTGCTTTCAAATGAACGGGCTAAGGGGAATGAAATAGTAAAGATATTGATGCTTAGATATAGCCAGCTCATTATGCTATATAATTAAGTCTATCTAAAAATAGTGTTTTTGCTAGTAACGTCATTTTAACATAATCTGGGACACGAATTCTTTCAAGTTGAATGCTCGTTGAAGGTAGCTTTTTTATTTTTTTAAATAATTGAAGGTAGTATGCATATGCAAGATAAACACCCCCTCTAGCACCTTTTGGTAGGTTTTTTATACCTACGAGTGCATCCTCAAAATCTTTAGCGATATCACTTTCAATAATTGATTTATCCTTTTCTGAAAAGTTACTAAAATCGACTCCTGGAAAATATATTCTTCCTCTAACATCAAAATCACTCTTAATATCTCTAAGAAAATTTACTTTTTGAAATGCAGCTCCTAAGCTCTTTGCGGAAGATTCTAATTTTTGATATTCGTCCACATCACCATCACAAAAAACATTTAGACACATAAGACCTACCACTTCTGCAGAGCCATAAATGTATTCTTGATAAGTTTCTTCGGTAAAGGTCTGTTGCGCAAGGTCCATCTCCATGCTGTGTAAAAAAGCGATAATCAGCGAGTGATCAATATTGTATTGGTTAACTACTAGTTGAAAAGAATGGAGGACTGGGTTTAAGCTTATTTTTTCTTTAATTGCGACGAAGGTATCTTGCTTAAAGCGACTTAAAAGTTCTGTCTTGTTGTGTTCGTGAAAGGTGTCTACAATCTCATCTGCATATCTGACATAGGCATAAATTGAATATATGGCTCCATGATATTTTGCAGCTAGGGTTTTGATACCCAACGTGAATGATGTGCTATAATGTTGGGTAATTATTTTGCTACAATCAAGCGTAGTTTGCGTATATAAATCGATCATACTTATTAAAGTTAAACAAAATCCTTTTCGATTTCTTTGGCAACAACTTCTCCCGAAATTATTGAAGGAGGGACACCAGGGCCCGGTACTGTTAGCTGACCTGTGAAGTAAAGATTTTTTAGCTTCTTATTTTTCATAGCAGGTTTTAGTATTGCTGTTTGTCTTAGCGTGTTAGCCAAACCGTAAGCATTACCCTTATAGGAGTTGTAGTCCATTTTGAAATCGTTGTGAGCATAGCTCCTTTTATAAACGATATGATTTCGTATATCTACGCCGGTATATGCTTTGAGTTTGTCTGAAATTAACTCAAAATAGCTTTCTCGAATATCTTCATTGTCGGCTAAGTCAGGGGCTACAGGAATTAAGACAAACAAGTTTTCACAGCCTTCTGGGGCAACTGTACTGTCAGTAATGGATGTAACCGATGTGTAGACTAGTGGGTTACTTGGCCATTGTGGTGAATCATAGATTTCTTTTGCGTGTTGTTTAAAATCTTCATCAAAGAAAAGGACGTGATGCTTCATATTAGGAAGCTTGGTGTTTAGTCCAATGTAAAAAATTAATGAAGAGGGTGCCATTGTTCTTTTTTCCCAATATTCTGGTGAATACATTCTGTATTCAGGTTGGAGAATATGTTGTTCTATGTGATTGTAATCTGCACCACCAACAACGACATCACATTTAATCTTAGACTTACTCGTAACTACTTCTGATATAAGTTTGGAGATTACAGGCAGTTTTATGACTGTTTCATCAAATCGGAAAGTAACCCCAAGCTCTGTAGCAAGGCTGACCATTCCTTCAACTATTTTATACATTCCACCTTTTGGATACCACGTACCAAGACTTAAGTCTGCATAATTCATAAGACTATATAAGGCAGGTGTGTTTTCAGGGGTAGCTCCTAAAAAGAGTACCGGAAACTCCATTAGCTGTATAAGCCGTTCATCTTTAAAAAATTTTCGAATGTGCTTCGACATGGAAGTAAAGACATCCATTTTAAATAAACCATACAGTAGACGACTATCCATAAACTCGAAGATTGATCGGCTCGGTTTATGTACCAAATCATTAATGCCTACTTTATATTTGTAGGAGGCTTGTGCAAGAAATTTACGAAGTTGGAGCGCACTTCCCTCTTCAATTGATTCAAATAATTCTTCCAGCTCGGACATGGATGCCGGCAGGTTCATTTCATCATTCTTGAATTTCACGCGATAAGAAGGATCTAGTCTTATCAGCTCATAATAGTCTTCCGTTTTTTTTCCAAATGCATTGAAAAATTGATCGAAAACATCAGGCATCCAGTACCATGATGGTCCCATATCAAAGGTAAAGCCAGACACTTTCAATTGTCTGGCTCTTCCACCTGCTGTTTTATTTTTTTCAACGACTGTTACATTATTACCAGCTTTAGCTAAATAACAAGCTGCTGAAAGACTCGAAAATCCCGAACCTATTACAATGATATTTTTTTTCATTGACTGTCTTTCGAGTATACTTTTAAATTATCTTTCAATTCTTTTCTAGCAATATGTATTCTATTTTTCACAGTTCCAATAGGAATAACCAATCTCTCTGCTATTTCATGGTATTTAAAGCCTCGAAAATGCATCATAAAGGGAACTTTATAAGCGTCTTGGAGATTTTCGATTGCTTTATTAATATCTCTCATCGCGAAATTAGTATGCGCATCATTTGATATTGTGCTTTCAGTACTATTGATGTAGTGAAGATTTTCTGTAGTATCAATGAAGGTATTTCTTCTTACCATTCTTTGATAGTTCGTAATGAATGTATTCTTCATTATCGTGTACATCCATGCTTTCAAGTTCGTACCTGCCGCGAATTTATCCCTGTGCGTAAAGGCTTTTAAAATCGTTTCCTGCATCAAATCGTTGGCATCTTCCACATCTTTGGTCAATTTCATAGCGTATGGTTTCAATGATCCTGTTAATTTATCTACTTGATAACTAAATTCTAAAGCTGTCATGATAGTTTGGTTTTGTTTAACATAAAGCTAGTCTTTGTTAAACGAAATTACAAGGGTTTGTTTAAAGAAAGTATCACAAAGAGTAAACAAAAAACAGGTAACGACATCAATTATATTATTTTTTTGGCCAAAAAAAGCCCCTTATGGATTCATAAGGGGATAAAGTACACTTTAGGGTATATTATATGTGTTTAATATTTTAATGTAAACTGTTAAACTTATTGAGAATAAGATTTACTATTTGGTATTTTTTCTACGTGCTCTATTAATTGCTCAAGCCGACTAAAAATTCTAACGTTTTCAGGAAGTACCAAATCTTGTCCAATTACTTGATAGCCTGTGAGGAGTATTTGACTTTCAGACATTTTTGTGCTTAGGTCGTTTATATACTTTTGGATATTGGCTGGACCAGGGACGCTTGTTAAAACACTTAAAATATACTCGGGCTTGTGTAGTTCATAGATAGCCTCTAGGTCTACGAGGGGCAATGATTGGCCAAGATAAAATGTTTTGTTTTGACGTGATTTAATTAGATAATCGGCGAATAAAAGCGTGAGCTCATGTAACTCTCCTTCTGGGAGGTATAAGACGTACTTTTCGGAATTACCAGTTGCAACAACATATTGGCCATCTATCGCGACGATTAGCTTTTGCCTGACGAGGTTTGATATAAAATGTTCTTGTGCTGGGTTAATAGCTCCTGTTTGCCATAGTACCCCAATCTTGGAGAGAAAAGGGTAAATGATGTTGATCATTGTTTTTTCAAAACCAAGCTTAAGAATATTCGTGCTGACTAACTTATCAAATCTTTCTTCATCAATATCAACCATCGCAATAGTCATGGCATGGATTTGATCTGGATACTTTAGATTTTTTTCAGTTAAACGAATTACTTCTCGTTGAATATCACTGGATTCCATCTCAGCTATTTTTGAGATTTTAAAGCCATTGTCTTTAAGTAGCGCAATGTTTAAGATGAGTTTAAGATCGTGATCGTTATAATATCGAATATTAGTTTCCGTTCTTTCTGGTGCTATTAACTCATAGCGCTGTTCCCAAATTCTTATTGTATGCGCCTTAATACCACTTAAGTGCTCCAAATCTTTAATCGAAAACTTACCCATTCTTGCACAATTTTAATACTGAAAAGTAACTGCTGATCTTGTCTTTTTGTTTTTAATAAAAAAGAAAGACCATTAAAAAGTAAAATAGCTGAGCTCCAAAAAGATAGATTGTTAACTTATTGAATGATTGGAACTTATGATAATGTCTAATTATTAAATGCAGCACAAGGCTCACGCCAAACCATCCGAAATAGTTTTGCATCGGCACGCGAGCTGCCTCCCACTCCCAGTAGGAGAGCATAATCGCTACAGGCTCAATGAGGATATCAGTAAAAGTCATAATAGCAGAAGCTAATACTGCTGCAAGAATATTATTGTCTATTGTATTGACAAAATGATGGGTGATATAAGTTAATATGAACCAGTTTAAGCCTATTATTAGTGGCACATCAAACAGCTTAAAACCGAGTGTAGGTCCGTACAAATAATTCCCAAAGATTAAGCCGGTATGGACACCTATAACTTCAATGAAAAAACCCACGGTTGTTGAAAGTAGGAAGATCTGCAATAATGATTTTTTACTATTCGAATCACTCAGTATTAGAATGATGCTTGAAATCAATAGATTCAAGGGCGTTAACTGAATGAAAAAATCAGAATATATTGGAAAGATCGATCCTATTCCCCCGACAAGATGGAGAATGATCACAATCATGATTAAAATGTTTTTCTTATTCATAAATTGGCGTTGCTTTGTGATGAACATTATTAAAGAACGAGGAAATATGATTATTTATAATGTAACCGTAAATATCAATACAGCAGTAGAGGCTCAATGGTTTAAATGGATGAAAGAAATTCATATACCAGATGTAATGTCTACTGGATATTTTAAAGAAAACAGGTTTCTCAAAATGCTGAATGAGGCGCCAGAGGCGGAAGGGAGTACCTATGCTGTTCAATATTTTGCTGAGTCGCTTGACCTCTTAAATGAATATACAGAAAAGGAATCTTCAAGGCTTCAAAAACATACTTATGACAAATTCCCTAATCAATTTGTCGCTTTTAGAACGATTTTAGAAGTAGTCTAGAAGTCTAGACTACAGTTTAACCACTCTTCTTCAATTCTGGCTTTATATTTTTTGTAGAAATTAATAGCTGGTTCATTCCAATCTAACACTTGCCACATCATACCTGATGCGCCTGAAGACTTGCCAATGTTGATTATTTCATCAAAAAGCATTACTCCTAGACCCAATCCACGTTGAGACTCTGTGACAATAAGGTCTTCCAAATAGATTCTTTTTCCCTTCCAAGTGGAGTATCTCCAGTAATAGATTGCGGCTCCTTGAATGGTATTGTTTTGTTCGGCTACCACAAAACCAAATATCGGATTGTCACCAAACCCGTCTTTTTCCATCCTTTCAACAGTGTTAACCACTTCATGGGGAGCTTTTTCGTAAAGAGCCAGTTCTTCGATTAATTCTAGTACTCTTGGTAGGTCTTGTATCTCTCCTTTACGAATCATTTCTTTACTATTTTATTATATCCTGTGTATTTCTGAAGCACTTGAGGAATATTTATTCCTTCGTCCGTTTGGTTATTTTCTAGAATGGCTGCCATAATTCTTGGCAGAGCTAAGGCACTACCATTTAAGGTATGTGCGAGGATTTTTTTATTGTCTTTATCTTTAATCCTCAACTTTAATCTGTTTGCCTGAAAGCTTTCAAAATTTGATATTGAACTCACTTCCAACCATTTCTTTTGAGCGGCAGAATACACTTCAAAATCGTAGGTTATCGCTGACGTAAAGCCAAGATCCCCTGCGCAAAGTCTTAAAATTCTGTAAGGTAATTCTAACGTTTTAAGAAGGTTTTCTACATGGTTGATCATGGCGTCAAGGATTTCATATGAGTCCTGAGGTCTGGCTATTTGGACTATTTCTACCTTATCAAATTGATGAAGCCTGTTTAATCCTCTCACGTGTGCACCCCATGAGCCGGCTTCCCTGCGGAAACAAGGTGTGAAACCTACTTTTTTAATCGGTAGTTCAGCTTCTGAGACTATTACGTCTCGAAACATATTGGTGATTGGGACTTCTCCTGTGGGGATTAAAAAGAGATTGGTATCAGCAATTTGATACATTTGGCCTTCTTTATCGGGAAGTTGTCCTGTTCCATAGCCAGATTCTTCGTTGACTAGGATTGGCGGTTGTATTTCATCGTACCCCGCATCACTAGCAAAATCCAGAAAGTAGTTCACTAAAGCTCTTGATAACCTTGCGCCCTGACCTTTGTAAAAAGGAAAACCAGCGCCTGTTACTTTATTGCCGAGTTCAAAGTCGACAATATCATATTCCTCTATAAGATCCCAATGTGGTTTGGCATGCGCTGTTAAAGTAGGATTATGAGTCTCATCTCGTTTAATTTCTTGATTATCAACTTCGCTTTTACCGGACGGGACACTTTCATTAGGGATATTCGGGATGGCATAAAGCAAATTCTGTAAATCAACGTTCACTGACTGCAGTTGATCTGCAAGTGACTTGCTTTCTTCTTTAAGGCTGGTTGTTTTTGTTTTTAACTGATTTGCCTCTTCCTGTTTACCAGATTTAAATAAACTTCCAATTTCTTTAGCTAGTAAATTAGATTGCGCTTTTGTCTCATCTAATTCCTGTTGAATTTTTTTTCTATTATTATTGGTTGACAAAACTTCCTGAAGAATGTCTTCACCATTTAAAAGACCTCTTTTTTTTAACCCTGCAACAGCTTTGTCAAAATTTTCCGCGATGTATTCCAGTTGGAGCATTGTGATTTTTAATTTTACTATTAGGCAAATTAAAATCCTTAATAATGAATAAACGAATAGAGATTCAAAAACTTGATTATTTGCCTTTAGCGTAATTTATAGTTGGATATTTGCTTAAGATAAAGTGTTAGCATATTATTGCGATGCAATTAACCAGACGATCACTAGATTTTTCCTATCAGATCCGTTAATAATTTCCTTACTAGTAGTTGCAATTAATTCAAACACAGTTATAAAACCCACTACAAAACCTTTTATGTACACGATTGATGATTTGAGCGTGAGACTTCTCTCAGAACTCAGAGAAATTGCTGAAGGACTTGGCATTAAGAATGCTAAAAAAACAGTAAAGAAAGACTTGATTTACGAGATTCTTGATAAACAAGCCACTATGCCCGATAGTGAAATAAAAAAAATTAAAGTTGAAAAGTCACCTGAGGACTCAAAGCCAACTGAAAAGCCAGTTGATGCAGTTGAACCCAAAGCTGAAACTAAGCCGGTAAGGAAACCGGTAAGAAAAAGAGAAAATGTCAAGCCCCGACCTGAAGCAAAAACGCCTGAGGTCAAAGCACCTGAAGCTAAAAAACCTGAGGCCAAAGAAGAAAAGGTTGTAAAGGAAGAAAAGGCAGGCGATGATATTCTAAAATCATTGGACATAGAGCTAGTGACAGATGGAGATAAGAAAACAGATACTTCTGACACTAAAGAAGAAGTCAAAGTAGAGAAAAAGGACTCAAAACCAAGACCTGTTAGGAGAGATCCAAAACCTGAGCCAGAGAGTAGCAACCCGGATCAAGCAGCGGTGAAACCAGAAAATAGCCAGGCAAGTAGGGATAGTAGAGACGATTTCAAAAGAAGGAAAGCTGAATATAATGATAGTATCAAAGATTTTGATGGTGTTATTGCCAGTGAAGGAGTTCTCGAAATCATGCAAGACGGATATGGCTTCCTTAGATCAAGTGATTACAACTACTTAGCCAGCCCTGATGATATATATGTTTCTCCATCTCAAATAAAGCTTTTTGGCCTTAAAACTGGAGATACAGTAAAAGGACAAATTCGTCCGCCTAAAGATGGTGAAAAGTATTTCGCGCTGTTGAGGGTAGAAAGTGTCAATGGAAAAACAACTGAAGAAATCAGAGATAGAGTTGCTTTTGAATATCTAACTCCACTTTTCCCAGATCAAAAGTTAAATTTGAGCACAAAATCAGATAATTATTCAACAAGAATTCTAGATCTTTTTGCTCCGATAGGTAAAGGGCAAAGGGGAATGATTGTAGCTCAGCCGAAAACAGGTAAGACTGTTTTACTCAAGAATGTGGCTAATGCCATTGCGGAAAACCATCCTGAATGTTACCTCATTATTTTATTGATTGATGAGCGTCCTGAGGAAGTTACGGATATGGCTCGTTCTGTAAAGGCAGAGGTTATTGCTTCGACTTTTGATGAGCAAGCTGATAAGCATGTGAAAGTAGCGAGTATCGTACTTGAGAAAGCTAAAAGAATGGTTGAGTGTGGTCACGATGTGGTTATTCTTCTCGATTCTATTACGAGGCTTGCAAGAGCATATAACACAGTTGTGCCTTCTTCTGGTAAGATATTATCAGGTGGAGTTGATGCAAATGCACTACACAAGCCTAAGCGATTCTTCGGAGCAGCAAGAAATGTGGAAAATGGTGGTTCATTAACAATCATCGCAACTGCACTTATCGATACAGGTTCGAAAATGGATGAAGTAATCTTTGAAGAGTTTAAGGGAACTGGTAACATGGAGCTTCAATTGGACAGAAAACTCGCTAACAAACGGGTGTACCCTGCAATCGATGTACCTGCTTCTGGAACAAGAAGGGAAGACCTACTCATGGATGCAGAAGAACTTAAGCGTGTTTGGATACTACGTAAATTTATGTCTGACATGAATAGTAACGAATCAATGGACTTTTTACTTTCAAAAATGAAAGGGACTAGAAACAATGATGAGTTCTTAGTGTCGATGAACGGATAGTACGTTTAGATATAAGTTGATATTAAAGCCAAGGGATTGATCTCTTGGCTTTTTTTATGCCCTCTTAAAATAATGAAAAGCCGTAAACGTAATGAAAAGCCGGGCGGTAATGTCCATAGTCGTTGGTGTTGTTTTATAGACTAACTCAAAACCAAATTTTTTAATTAGAACCAACGCAAGGTTTTACTTTTTATGTTGCAAACTATTTTTTCATTCGGAATCTCATTCGCACAGTTGAAAACGCCAAGACCCAGCTCTACTTCCGAGTTAAAACAACAGAAAAGTTTTACAGACATGACTATTAGCTATTCCCGTCCTTCGGTAATCCGTGGTGTGATCCTACGGGCAAAATATGGGGTATGCAGGTCGCTTTTGGATTGACACCTCGGGGAAGTTTTGTAAATCAAAAAAAAACTATGGAGGGCTGGAACCAATGAAAATACGATTGTTAGCTTTAGTGATGACTTATATGATGAAGGAAAGTTAATTAATGCCGGAAAGGTAGATTGCATATAGTATCATATGAAGAAGAAAGAGTCACCTTGATTTTCTCAAATAATACAACTTCATGGGGAAGCTTTTTTTATAATGAGACAGAAGATGCATGAAGAGTAGAAGTAAAATGCAAGACGCACCTTCACGAATGCTCTCACCTATGAAATTCCTTTCAGGCCCTCAAGGGCACATTGGTTTTGATGTGGGACGATAAAATGATTCCAATGTAGATTCCTACACCACAGGAAATGATCGTTGATAATCTTAAAGGTCAACTGAGAGGAGCTGGGGGAGGTAATGAAAGGACCATTGGCTGCTTCGCAAATTACTGATTAAACAATAATGTCGCCTTAGATCAAGCGCTTACTTGGGAAGATCAAGCGATAGGGGGAGTTAAAAAAGGGCAGACTTTAGGGTTAAAATCTACAGTTTTATTTTGACAAGGATCCAAGCAGGAGGCTGTAAAAATTGTAAATGTGGCTAAAGAAATAGAGACAAAAAGTGAATTAAATCTTCTTGCTTATCAGCTTGTTAGCGCATGGGAGTTAAAAACATCCTTAGATTTTTTTTAAGTTGAATATAAAAAGGAATTCAAAGGATCCAAATATGTAGGATAGTACGGGGTACTGCTATGCCGCCATAGGAAAAAAGGATTCCGCTATTAAAATGTTTCAGAAATTTTTTTCCATGAACCACCACAATTTTTTATAGCAAATCTCTTAGCAAACCTAAAAAGACTTGCAATCAATTTTTGAATCGCACATTTTGGCTTTTATTCCCCGATGCTTGCATCGAATAAAAATAAAAATCTGATTTGTTTTTGAGTCAGGTTTTTAAGCTCAAAGTTTTGACAGGCACTCTTTCAAACTACTCCTCCAATGGGGGATAGTGATATTAAATGCTTCTTTAATTTTTGATTTATCCATCACACTGTAATGTGGACGTTTTGCTGGCGTAGGATACTCAGAAGTGGGTATCGGACTGATGAGAGTTTTGATGTTTGAATATTCAAAAATCGCGGAAGTAAAATCGTACCAGCTGGCGATACCTTCATTGCTGTAATGGTAGACGCCAAATGCTGATGAATGACTTTCAACGATCGACATAATGGCATTAGCTAAATCAAAAGCATACGTTGGTGATCCTATTTGATCTACAATTATATTCAACTTAGGCTTTGATTCTCCAAGCTTTATCATTGTTTTAACAAAATTACCTCCGTGCGTACTGTAGAGCCATGAAGTTCTTATGATGAAATGCTCTTTAAGTTCCTTGGATAATGCAAGTTCCCCATTGAGTTTAGATAATCCATAGAAGTTGACTGGATCTGTCTTTTTAGTCTCAATTAATGGAATAAAAGATTCTCCTGAAAAAACAAAATCTGTAGAGATATGAATAATTCTGGCGTTGTTCTTTGCGCATGCTTTTGCTAGATTGGCAGGGCCTTCTATATTAATTTTATCGCAAAGTGCTCTTTCAGTTTCAGCCTTATCTACGGCAGTATAAGCTGCGCAATTAATGCACAGCTCAATATTATTATCTTTAAAAAAAGATGCCAAAGCATCTTGGTCAGTAATATCCAGATCTTGAACATCCGTGAATAAAAAGAGATGATTTTTATAGTTGACAGCAATTCCTCTCAATTCATTGCCTAATTGACCATTAGAGCCAGTTATAAGGATGTTCATGTTATTTTCCGTCTACGTAATCTTGTAAGTAAGCATATTTTTCCGTCAGTTTACCCGATTTTGTAATGGTGGCATCTTTGATGATATTTTGACTGTCAGAACCTAAAAGATTTGGTAAAACATTATTTAGTAGTTCATTTCCAAAACTCTCCGAAGCGTCTCTTGGGAGTTCACAAGGAAGGTTGTCCACAGCCATAACTGTTATATTTCCTTCATCAGATATTGCAGGTTCCACAGTATCATCTGTCGGGTTGTAGTCATATATAGGTTCATCAATAGTGCTTGGTTGCTTTGTTGATGGAATGCTCCCTTCTATGTCACATGTTATATCTGCGACGATACTAAGTTGGAAATCAGATTTGATAATATCACCTCTGTGAAAAAGAACGGGTGATTGAGGGTCCCAATAGGCACTTGCAATTAATATGTCTGTTACTTTAGTGTATTGATGAAAGTCAGATTCATATTTTTCTGGATTTGCATAAAAATCTTTTCGACTAAATACGTCTCCATTTTTAGCGCGGTTATAGTCTCTTGAGTTTAATTGTGTAAACACAGGGAAGTCGAATTTCTCGTTTAGAAAAGCCGCTGCTGAGACTTTCTTAATATTCATACCATACAATACCTCTATTGCTCCTTTGGCAACTCTTCCACCTCCTGTTATGGCAATTTTTATTGATGGTAGCTTGACCTTAGTGTATTCTGTCTTTAAGTCCTCTAGATCGAAACATTCATTGGCACGTCTAAGGTTGAAGAGATTATACCGTTTGCCATATGTCCATATGCCGTTGTAAGCGCCTACTATGCCAGCCCATCTTCCGAAAGCAATTATTCTTTTATTATGTTCATCAGTTAAGGTTTCATAGTCGACCAGCTGAATTTTCTTATCTAGAATATTCCTTAAAAGCTCTCGGTTGTATTCTTGTTTTTTGATGGTATGGGAGAAGAAAAAATAGATTTTTTCATTTAAAAGATCAGCTATCTGAACTTCCTTAACTCCTAATATGATATCACAGTCCGAAATGTCCGAAACTACTTCAATGCCTTCATCAAGATAGTCTTTGTCTGAGAAACATCTAATATTGCTCGATTGGGCAACTATTTTCAGATTTTCAAACTTTTTCATGGCCATTTTAGCTTGATATGGCGTCATGGCTACTCTTCTATCTATTGGCACTTTGCCTTCTTTAATAAGGCCGATTTTAATGTCAGTCATCCAAGTGTAATTTGTTTATGTAAATTTAGACTTTCATATGGAATACATAATACTTGCGCTACTTTGGCTCGCATATTTTTTTCTTCACAGTTTACTTTCTTCTGCAAAGTGGAAAGGTTTCGTTGAGTCTGTGGGTATTTCCAATCAATTATATCGATTCGTCTATTCTGTCTTAAGTTTTGTTCTCTTCATATTGATTTTTTTATATTCAGGGAGCACTGAAAACAACAATCTATGGGACGTCAAAATCAAAATGAGTAAATATTTTGGTCTTATGATCACGACAATTGGACTTATGATCATCATGCGATCGTTCAAATCAATGTCTATGATGTGCTTTCTAGGTATTAAGAAACAACTTCAGGAAAAATTGGTCATCACTGGGATTCATGAATATGTAAGGCACCCAATTTATTCTGGTATTTTACTAATGATGATTGGCTTTGTGTTATACTCCAACAGCATTCAATCGCTAATAATATTAATGACTACCACACTGTATTTACCTTTTGGCATCAGATGGGAAGAACAAAAATTAGTGAAGGAATATGGTGAGCAGTATGAAAACTATAAATCAGACACTCCTGCCATTATTCCGAAGGTTCCGAGTCACTTTTTCCTTTAGGTCGATCTGATTTGTCACGATCTTTTAACTTCTTATCGTTAACATTTTTATTGAGAAATGAATTAATATCATCAATAGAGATGTTTGATTTAATTTCACCGAAGGAATCCACTTTTAGGTTGAAACCTTCTAACTCTTTATTGACTTTGGGTTTTTCGTTATCTGATTTGCTCATATTAATTTCTTATATCAAGTAGTTAACAAGTTAATTGAGTTTTTGATTCGCGCTATTGTTTTTTGTGAGCCAAGAATCTGAAGTATTTCCATAAGATCAGGGCCAGAGCCATCACCAGTCACACATAGCCTAAGTATTTGCATATACTTTCCAGGATTGATATTTTCTTTATTTAGGCTCTCAGAATATAGATTTCTTACCTCGTCGGAAGTCTCGAAACTTTCTTTTTCTATGGCAGCTATGAAAATAGACATAGCTACTTTCGCGTCATCGTTCCATTTTTTTCTACTTACTTTTTCATCAAAAGTATCAGGATCATCAAAAAGATAACGGCTATTACGCGCAAATTCCTCTGGAAAAGTGACGCGTTCTTTTAAAAGTCTTACAATTTTTAAGGCTATACTTTCATCAAAACTAGTTTGATGAAGATTTTTAAGGTCTTCTAATACAATTGCAGCTAATAAATCCTCGGGATAATCTTTGATGTACTGCTGGTTGAACCATTTGGCTTTGTCTATATCAAACTTTGTCCCGGCTTTATTGATTCTTTCGAGCGTAAATACTTCTTCTAGTTCTTCTAGTGAAAACATTTCTTTGTTAGACCCTGGATTCCACCCAAGCAGGACTAGGAAATTGGTAAGTGCCTCTGGTAAATAGCCCTCCTCCTTGAATCCTTTGATCAGTCCTTCTTCATTAGTCCAATTAAGCGGGAAAATTGGGAAACCCGCCTTGTCAGCAGCTCGTTTGCTTAGTTTTCCGTTACCATCAGGCTTAAGTATAAGTGGTAGGTGTGCGAATTGAGGCATTTGCTCTTCCCATCCAAAAAATTGATAGAGAAGCACATGCAATGGGGTAGAAGGGAGCCATTCTTCACCTCTTATTACATGACTTATTTTCATTAAATAGTCATCAACCACGTTGGCAAGATGATAAGTAGGCATGCCGTCAGATTTCATCAATACTTTATCGTCTAGCACAGAGCCATGTACTTTTATCCAATCTCTAACAGCGTCCTTAAACCGGATTTCTGCCTTAGGAGGTATTTTTGCTCTAACAACATAAGGTGTTTTTTTATCAAGTAACTCTGTCACTTCTTCCTTAGAAAGCGTTAAAGAGTTTTTCATTTGTCCCCGAGTGAGCGAATCGTATTGTGGATTACTAATTCCATCAGCTTTTATTCGCTCCCGCATTACATCAAGTTCTTCTGGAGTATCAAAAGCATAATATGCATTTCCATTTTCGAGTAATATGTCAATGTATTGTCTATACATCGGCTTTCTTTCTGATTGACGATAAGGACCAAACTCTCCACCGATTGATGGACTTTCATCAGGCTCAAGACCAATCCACTTAAGTGCATTGACAATATATTCTTCAGCACCATCAACATATCTTGCTTGGTCTGTATCTTCAATTCTGAGGATAAATTTACCTTTTTGACTTTTGGCAAAAAGATAATTAAAAAGGGCAGTTCTCAATCCACCAATATGCAATCCGCCTGTTGGGCTGGGAGCAAATCTTACTCGAATTTCTTTCATTGAAATAGTTTAATCTAAGTCTGTTATACAGTTAATCTCTGTATTTACAGCTTTTGGTAATTTGCTATATTTTATTTCCTCATGAGCAGGAGGGAATAGGTCAAAATAATGAGCTTCAGCATCATTTACAACACGGAAGCTTTCCACGTCCTATGCGAAAATGGAATATTTAAGGGTATGAGAATGTGACGTGTCAATCTCAAATTGAATAAAACCAATGTTGCTCATTTTTTGGCGATTCTCAACCTCAAAATTAGACGAAATAATTTCACCACATGACTGGTCAAGGGGTATTTTTCTTATAATCTGAATTGGAATTCTTTTTACTATCACTTGTCTATAACATCCAATCTGAGATTTTGCCATTTCTTATGAAGAAGCAAAAAAGCAGACGTTGAAAGATCAATAGATTAAGTAAAAGTCAAGAAAGTTGTGTGCAAATATTGAACGAAAGGCAATTATGTATCCTTGAAAGCGATAAGTTATTTTAAAGGGGAATCAGCGATACAACTGATTTCTATATTTACTCCTTTTGGAAGGCCACTCACCTCAACAGTTTCTCTGGCTGGGGAGTTTTCTTTAAAATAATGGGCATAAATACTGTTGACTTTTGAAAAATTATTCATATCGGAAACGAAGATTGAACACTTTAAAACATCGTTAAATGTTAAACCAGCTTCTTCCAGGATGTAGGAAATATTTTTCATTACTTGCTCTGTTTCTAGTTCAATAGAGCCTTCTACGAGCTTTCCGGTAGAAGCATCTATTGGAATCTGTCCAGAAATGTAAAGCGTATTTCCTGATAGGATAGCTTGGGAGTAAGGGCCTATAGGAGCTGGTGCTTTGGGAGAATTAATAATTTTTTTCATCTTGTAAAATATCGATGTTAATTAATAAATGTTGATTATCACAACAAATATTACGGTATGCTTAGTACTGACATATTAAAATATGGAGCGTTAACACATGTAAGAATCCTATGGTTTTCTTAAAGCAGTAAAGAATTAAAAATATGACGACAAAATAGCTGCTATCTGAATCCTCTTTAAAGCTTACCCGTGTTACTCGCACAAGTAAATCCATCTAGGCAGCTGACTGCATAGAAATTAAACTATACATATCCACTGCTTTTGATCGAGCTCTGAGCAATCTCATCTTTACAGCACTGGCAGAAATGGAATATGTTACCTGCAGTTCCTGAATTGATTTATTGAATTGATATTTCATAAACAAAAGCTGTTGATCTTCCTTAGAAATTCCCGCAAGTGCTCTGCCGGCTACATCTACTCTGATTTCATTTTCTTCCCTCTCTTCATGCTCAAAAGGGGATAGATCAGCTAGATCGTAAGTAGCGTCGATAGACTCAAAAGACGTTCTTTTAGTCTTTCTTATAGCATCAGTACAATAGTTACTGGTCACAGAATATAGCCATGTGGAAAACTTACTTTCACCCTTAAATAAATGGATTTTTTCCATTACCCGTATCATTACATCCTGGGTTAGGTCATTGGCGTCATCCACATTTTTGGTAAAGGAAATACATTTTCGATGAGCAAGAGAAAAGTAACGAGAATACAATTCACCCATGGCATTTTTATCTCCGTTTTGCAGAAGCTTAACTAGGCATTCATCAGTCAATGTATTCAATTCTTTAGCATTCATCGTTACAACTATTAGGTATTTGAGGAAGCTAAATTCGGACAGTTTTCGACCAATTATAAGAGCTAAAAAGCGGGTTTTTAAAAATCAGATAAAGTACTTCGGATTGCGAAAAATGTCCTTTGAACTAAGGGAATTGCGCAAAAGTAGTTGCGTAATTACGAAGCTTATCTAAAGCAAACTTGGGCTAATGTTTATAGCGATAGATTGATCACTTATTTTTCACGAAACTTTTCTAAAAATTCATTGAAAAGATGATTGTCATTGGCCAGCACCTGAAAAATTTGCTGAGGCAGGCGTTGTTTTTGGGCTTGCTTTAATATTTGAAAGAAATGTCTAAATTTTTCTGTCGTTGTATCAACACGATTTTGATTGTTCCATTTTGAAAAACAATGATTTTCAGGGAGTATTATTAATGGTAAAACATGGGGAGAGGTATGGGTCTGGTAAGCTTGCATGATACCTTCAGATATAATGGCAATATCCTCATCATCTCTTATGTTCTCTGTCAAGTTTGATTTGTTGATTACTGCTAGGTCATTCACACTAAATGAGCCGTTACTTAGCGTTTGTGTTATTTTTTTAACTAAAGTATCAATGTCACCTTTTCTTGGATCGGTGAAGTCAAGCAGTGCCAGTTGAAATCCGGTACGAATACATAATTCGCCCACCCATGCGGTGTTGTCTTCCATGAACGTATCGTCGATGGGATACAATATTCTATAGACCTCTTGATTTCGGTTGACCTTACTTTTAATCATTTGCCTTTGGACGCAAAAAATTTCTACGGTCACCTAAATTGGCATGCTACCGACAGATCTCAAGAATCCAGTAAATCGTGTTGAATAGCATATCTTACTAAACCGGCAGTGTTCTTTACTCTCAATTTATCAAGCAGGTTTCGGCGGTGCGTGTCTACTGTTCGAACGCTAATAAAAAGTTTTTCAGCGATTTCCGGATTGGAGCATTCGTCGGCAATTAGTTTAAGCACTTCTATTTCACGTGCGGTGAGTTCTTCACCTACTTTACTGCTGGTTTTATCTTTTTTCGAGAAATGTCTCAACAACAAAGCAGAAACTTCCTGACTGAAATACCCGTCACCTTTTGCGACCGTTCGAATAGCGGTGATCATTTCTTCCTTTCCTGCACTTTTTATCAAATATCCAGTAGCTCCTGCTTCAAGCATTTTCAACACATAACTTTTCTCGTCGTGCATCGAGAATGCAAGAATTTTCACTTCAGGATGACTTATTTTTATCTGATTAGTCAGGTCAATACCATTGCTCTTACCGATGGTAATATCCATGAGAATCAAATCTGGGATATCTGTAACTAGCAATTGCATCAACTCTTGCTCACTCCCCACTTCACCGATGATCTGGATATCATCTTCATTAGCCATGAGTGCACTTATGCCTTGACGGAATATTTTATGGTCGTCAGCTATGATAACTTTAATCATTTCAGGGGGACTTTTATGGTAATCACGGTTCCAAAACCGGAAGATGATTTAATATGGAGTTTGCCATTCATCACTTTAACTCTCGATCTCACATTTAGTAAGCCGATACCTTCAATATCTTTTTCGTTTTTCCGCATTCCCACACCATTGTCTTGCACAACCAGTGTTAATTGATTTTTTCGCCCAATCAACTGAATATTAACCTTGCTCGCCTTCGCATGATTTATAATATTGTTAATCAACTCTTGAGATATACGATAAAGGTTAAGTGCAAAGTCTCCTTTCAATAGAGAGTTTGCGCCTTCATTTCTAAAGTTAATTTCAAGGTTCGTTGCATCTTCCATTTTATCACAAAGTGCTTCAATGCCAACAGCCAGTCCAAAATCGTAGAGAGATTTTGGCACCAAGCGATGAGATAAGTTTCTTAGTCCCTTGTGCACATCCGCCAATGTCTCGAGATTTTCATTGTATTCTGGTAGGATCGTTTCATCGATCTTATCAGATATTTTCTCCAAAAATAGCTTAGATCCCGCCAACATCGGTCCCAATCCATCATGAATTTCGAGCGCAAGCTGATGTCGCAAATCCTCTTGCGCTTTGATTACCGACTCCAATTGTAATCTTTCGTTTAGTCGAGTTTCGGTAACATCTAGGTTTACGCCAATAATTTTTTCGGGAATTCCATTTTCATCTGCTATCATTCTAGCTCTTACTTGAAACAAGCGTTTCCCTCCATCTAATCTCACGATGGATCTATCCCATTCCTGATACTTCGCACCTTGAATAAAATTTTCTAGAATACCTTTTTCCTTTTCATTATCCGCTGGATGAATGTAATCCATAAAAGGCTTGTATTCGGTTTTTTTAACATCGGATGAAAGTCCAACCAGTTTCAAAATTCCTTTTGATTGCTTACTTTGAAACGTCTTTAGATTCAACTCAAAAGATCCCATATGAGCGAGATCCTCCGCTTCGTCAAGTAGGTCTTTTGTCTGAAGTATCTCTTCAACCATGCTCAGATTACTTAATACAATCATGAAGATACCTGCGTCTTTTTCAAAATGAATAGTAATCGAAACTTTGATGTTATTTACACCAAGTCGACGTATTTCAGGTTTTTGGTTGATATAAGATTTTGTGCCATTGATTAATTTCGTGTTGAGTTCGGGAATCAGTTCACTGATCATCATTCCTGATTCTAGAGGCTGGCCCATATCCAATAGCTGTTGAGCCATTTTATTGCTCTTTATCAAACGCCCTTCTCTATCAAGCAAGAGTAAACCATCTTGAGAGCGATCAAACAGAACGTTTGAGAGTAGTTCTGGCAAAGCTCCAGCATTTTTCATCTTAATAGGTATATGGTTATTTTGGAAGTTACAGATTATAGTGCCTGTTTTGGGATTCGTTTAACTATTCCTTCTTTTCGTTAGACGATTTCTTTTTCTTACACCAAATCCACAAATAATAAATAGTTGGGTTGTTAGCTTAATCACATAGAGAAGATATGCCTTTCCTTTAGCCTATGGACCACTAATTTGGATGATTTTTTCAATGGCGACCTCATGATACCTTCGATTATTGGCGCTACAATCCCAGCTGCAAATCTTACCTTGTGGGTACTATTCCTGGATGCTTGCATCGAATAAAAAACAATTATCCGCCTTCATACCTCGCTTGCTCCGAGGTTCTTTATTGTTCGCGGGGCTCATGATTATTTTAAGACTTAGAGGATACTTCCCATAAAGATCAAAGTTGTCTTCAAAAGAGACTTGGATCACAATATTCCACGAATTTTTGGAAGAAAAGGAGCGAAGTGAAATAAAGGATAAGAAATACGCCCCATAAAAAATGAGGACAACTTTCTTCCATGAAATCCATGAGATAATAGCACAAATAAGTGCCTCGAAAAGCACCAGAGCTAGTGAAGTGTATAGCCTCTTAACT